>JAEWED010000045.1 GCA_023389745.1 Actinomycetes bacterium | reverse complement strand
TGCCAGATCGGGTCGAGGGTGTTGGCATCAGCGCCCGCGTCGAAGACGGCGCCGAGGAACGTGGCGGTCAGCTCGACCTGGCGCATGCCGGGAGCGAGGCTCGCCTGGACCTCGGCGATCGCCGACTCGGTGATGCGCAACGCCTCTCGCAGACCGGCGAGCTCGTCGGGGGTCTTGCGCAGCTTCGACTTGCTGATCGCCTTGCCGCCGTCCCGCGGCGAGCGGCCCTCGGGGAAGAGCAGCGAGCTCTGCCGTGCCATGGCGAAGGTCCACTCGTCGACGCCGATCACCGCGCCTGAAGGGACGAGCTCGGCGAGTCGTCGTTCGAAGTGCTGCACCCCCTCGTCCAGGTCGAGGTAGACCGGGCCGTGCACATGATCGTCGGGCAGGCCGGGGCCGTCCGGTTGCTCGGTCCCGAGTGGCAGCGGTGTGAACAGGTGGGGCCACTCGTCATCCGCGAGCACGACGGCGACGGGCTGCTCGAAGTTGGCGCGGCCAGGGTCGCCGAGCGGCCAGGTGGCGCCGGTGGCGTAGACGACGTTGGTGTTGCCGATCAGCACCAGCGCGTCGAGTCCCTGGTCGGCCATCGCCGACCGCACCTTGGCGATCCGGTCGCGACGCATGCGCGCCAGGTCGGGGGTGGCGGGGACGTGCGTCGGTGTGACGCGCTCCATCAGTCCGGCGGGCATCAGACGAGTCCGAGGAACCGGCGGATGTTGTCGCCGAGGATCGCCTGCGCCGCCTCCTGGCCGACCTGGGCGACGACCGAGGCGAGCACCTGCGGCGTGTAGCCGTAGGTGCTCTCGTTGTGCGGGAAGTCCGAGGACCACATGGCGCGGCTGACACCGATCCGGTCGATCAGGTCCAGGCCCAGGGGGTCGACCATGAACGACGCCGTCATGTGCCGGTCCCAGTAGTGCTGCATCGTGTGCTCGGGCTCGTGGTCGTTCAGGTGGGCGAACGAGGCCGCGATGTGCTCCGCGTCCTGGATCGCCGACGGCACCCAGTTGATACCGCCCTCGAACCAGCCGACCTGCAGGCGGGGGTGCCGGTCGAGGATGCCGCCGAGCACGTACTTGGCGAACACCTCTCGGAACGGGGCCACCGACTGCAGCATGCCGACGCCGACGGTGTTGACCTGGCTGGGGATGCCCGGGGTGGTCTCGCCGATGTGGTGCGAGACCGGCACCCCCGAGGCCTCGATCGCGGACCACACGTCGGACATCGCGGCACCGGCGTAGTCGAGCGGTCGGCCGTCGTCGCCCTTGCCGGGGTTGAGCGGCAACAGGAAGGTGCGCAGGCCGAGCTCCTTCAGCTCGGCGAGCGTCCGGGCGGCGCCCTCCGCGTCCCACCAGTTGATGAGCCCGACCCCCCAGATGCGTCCACCCGAGCGCTGCTGCACCTCGGCCAGGTACTGGTTGTAGATCCGGAAGCAGAGCTCGCGGATCTCCTTGTCGGGCCACATCAGCAGGGCGAGGATCGCGTTCGGGAAGGCGAGCTCGCTGGTCACGCCCTCGGCGTCGAGTGCGCCGAGACGTGCGTCGATGTCACCGGAGTGCGACCCGGGCACCGGGTCGTACTGGTTGAGCACCTCGATGAAGGCGGGCGGCAGGAACGTCGTGCCGTCGGTGCCGATCACCCAGCCGTCGTCGACCTGCATGACCCGCGGCGCCTGGTCCCGCAGGTTCGACGGGAAGTGCTCGTACCAGATGTCCTCGGCCAGGCTGATGTGGTCGTCCGCCGAGAACACCTCGAAGCCGGCGGGCAGACCCAGGTCCTGCGGTGTGCCCGGGTTTCGGTGCTTCGGCGCACCGAGGCCCCCCGACGGATAGCTGAGCGTGCTGGTGTCGGACATGGTTCCCCCTTGTCCCTTCGGTCGGACCGTGGGCGTGTCCCCCGGACCGCCACCCATCCCGAACTGCTGTGAGCCAGAATTACTACGAGTTCGAAGTAGTGTCAACGAAACGGATGTCGCCCGTCCCGGTCGCCGGGTCGGCCACGCGGAACCGGCTCAGGCTGCGCCGAGGGTGACCGGCAGCGTCTCCCAGCCACGGACCGTCGAGGTCGGCGACAGGTGCGCACGGTCCTCCTGGACCTGCCACTCGGGGAAGCGTCGCAGCAGCTCCTCGAGAGCGACGCGGCCCTCCATACGGGCCAGCGCCGCGCCCAGGCAGAAGTGGATGCCGTAGCCGAAGCTCAGGATCTGACCGACGTCTCGGTGGATGTCGAAGCGGTCGGCGTCGGCCCAGCGACGCTCGTCGCGGTTGCCCGACCCCAGGAGCAGCAGGATCGCGCTGCCCGCCGGCACGGTGACGCCGTCGATCTCGACGTCCCTGGCGACGTAGCGGCCCACGTGGGGCGCCGGCCCCTCGAAGCGCAGCAACTCCTCGATCGCGTTCGGGATGAGCGCGAAGTCCTCGACCAGCTCTCGACGCTGGTCGGGGTGTGCGGCCAGCGTCTTGCCCGCCCAGCCGATCAGCCGGTTCGTCGTCTCGTTGCCCGCTCCGGCGATGACGTTGACGTAGGTGAGGATCTCGTCGCGGCGCAGGCTGCGGACCTCGCCCGTCTCGTCCTCGAACGTCGCCTGCAGCAGGTCGGTCATCAGATCGTCGGAGGGGTGCTCGGCGCGCCAGTCGATGTACTCGGCGAACATCTCGCCGCTGACGAAGTCGTCGCGCACCTCCATGGGCTGGCCGGCTTCGGTGCGGATGTTGGCGTCGACGCGGTCCCGGATGAACTCCTGGTCCTTCTCGGGGATGCCCAGCAGCATGCTGATCGTCTTCATCGGCACCTGTGCGCCGAGGTGGGCGATGAAGTCGAACTCCTGCTCACCGACGAACGGGTCGAGGCACTGGATGCAGTACTCCCGCACCTTCGGTTCGAGCTCGGCGACCCGCTTGGGGGTGAAGACCCGCGAGAGCAGACGTCGGTGCACGGTGTGGGTGGGCGGGTCCTCGAAGATCAGGATGCCGGGCGGCATCTCGATGCCCGCCTTGATCAGCTCGAGGATGCCGCCCCTGCCCGAGATGAACGTCTGGTGGTCGCGCAATGCCCGGTCGATGTCCTCGAAGCGACTCAACGCCCAGAAGTCGTGCACGTCGTTGTAGTAGACGGGTGCCTCGGTCCGAAGCGCCCGGAACGCCGGGTACGGATCGTTGTTGATGTCGACGTCGTACGGGTCGTAGTACGCCGCCACCGCATCGGTGCTGCTCATCGGATCGATCCCCCCTGGTCCGAGTCACGATTTGATGTCACCACTATGACACCAATGTCGCGGCGGGTGCCGCGATTCGTGGTGCGGGTCGCCGGCGGTTCCGCCCCGTGGGACGAGCCGTGGCCGACGGTCCCGCCCGGTGGGGCGAGGGCCCCGGTCAGCGCTCGGCGACCACGGCTGCGGCCCAGCGGTAGTCCGGCTTGCCGTTCGGCCCACGCTGCACCCGATCGACGACGACCACCCGCTTGGGGCACTTGTACCCCGCCAGGTGCGCCTTGGCATGAGCGATCACGTCGGCCTCGTCGGGTGCTGCCGCGCCGTCGACCGGCGCCACCACCGCGACCACCGACTGGCCCCACTTCTCGTCGGGCACACCGAGCACGTTCGCGTCGCCGAGCGAGGGGTGCAGCTTCAGCACCTCCTCGACCTCCTCCGGATACACCTTCTCGCCGGCGGTGTTGATGCAGGCCGAGCCCCGGCCGAGCAGCTGCACGGTGCCGTCGGCCTCGACGGTCGCGAAGTCGCCGGGCACCGACCACACCCGACCGTCGATCGTGCGGAACGTCGCGGCGGTCTTCTCGGGGTCCTTGTAGTAGCCGACCGGGATCGGCCCGCCGACGGCGAGCAGGCCCCGCTGCCCGGAGCCCGGCACGACGTCGACGCCGTCGTCGTCGATCACCCGGGCGTGCTCTCCCAACGAGAAGCGGGCCGTCGTGGCGGCGACACCCGGACGGGCCACCGAGTTCGCGAAGCCGATCCCCTCCGAGGAACCGAGCGCATCGGCGAGGGCCGCGCCGCACCATCGATGCAGCGCCTCCTTGGTGGGCTGGGACCACATGACTCCCGACGAGAGGATGACCCTGACGCTCGACAGGTCGTAGGGCCGACCCGCCGCGTCGGCCGCGTCGAGCGCGTCGATGATCGGTCGGGCGAACGCGTCGCCGACGATCGTCAGCTGGCTCACCCGGTGCGCCTCGACGGTGGCGCAGAGCTCGTCCGCGTCGAACGAGGTCGACGTCAGGGTGATGACGGTGCCACCGGCGGCGAGCACCGACATCGAGGTGAGCGCCGCGGTGCCGTGCATGAGCGGTGCCGCGGGCAGCAGCCTGATCGCCTTGTCGCGCTCGTGGAAGGTGCGCACGGCCGCCACGACCTCGTCGACGTCGGTCGGCACCGGCGCCTTGATCGCAGCGAAGGTCGCCGACGATGCGCCCAGCATGCTGCGGTGCGGCCACATGACGCCCTTGGGCAGCCCGGTGGTGCCGCCGGTGTAGAGCAGCCACAGGTCGTCACCGCTGCGCTCGATCGGAGGGGCGGGCTCGTGTGCGGCGATCACGTCGTCGAGGTCGACCGCCCACTCCGGCACGGGGTGCTGTGCGTCGGAGCCGACGCACACGAACGCACGCACCTTCGGCAGCGCGTCGCGGATCGCGCCGAGTCGGGCGGCGAACTCCGCGTGGAACACGACCGCCGCAGCGTCGGAGTTGTCAAGCAGGTACTCGAGCTCCGGTTCGAGGTAGCGGTAGTTCACGTTCGCCGTCGCGGCGCGCACCTTGAACGCGGCGAAGGTCGCCTCGAGATACTCCGGACGGTTGTACAGGTAGAGGGCGACGTTCGAACCCCGGCCGAGGCCGCGGGCGGCGAGGAACGAGGCGAGCCGAGCGGCCCGGTCCTCGAAGTCCCGCCACGATCGCACCAGCTCGCCGTGCACCAGTGCCGGCGCGTCCGGCACGGTTCGGGCGACGGCCTCCCACACCGTCGCCAGGTTCATCCCCGTCTGCAGTTCGTCCACTCCTGGGCTCTCCTCCGTTCGGACCCGTCGCCCTCAGGCGCCGAGTCGGGTCAGGTCGGCCGCATGGTCTCGTCGGTCGACGACGTCCTCCATCACGACCATGTCGTTGAGGCGCCAGCGGTCCACCACACCGCAGTCGGTCGCCGGCCCCGAGCCGCTCGAGTAGGTCACTCCGAGCACCGCCCGACTCGAGGCCCCCTCGGATCCCCCCACCCTGACCACGTCCGACACGACCGCTCCGGGGTGTCGGGTGCGGAGCACCTCGGTCATCCAGTCCGCGGACACGTTCCACTCGCGCGGGATCCGCGGCGCCTGCTCGCCCATGGGCGTCGACGATAGGAACGGGTCCCGAGCCGAGCGGGACCGACATCCCGCGTGGTGGGACATCGAGGGGCCGCGATCGCACGGACGACCCGTTGCGCCGGACATCGGATCGCCGGACGCGCCATGCTGTCCCGATCGGTGCGACCCGACGTCGACCGACCCAGAGGGGGAACTCATGGCAGATGCACTGATCATCGATGCGTGCCGCACGCCGCGCGGCATCGGCAAGCAGGGCAAGGGGGCGCTCGCCCACCTGCACCCGCAGCACCTCGCACGCACCGTGCTCGAGGCGTTGGTCGACCGCAACGGCTTCGACACCGCCGATGTCGAGGACGTCGTGTGGGGCACCAGCGCACAGGTGTGCGAGCAGGGCGGCGATCTGGGCCGCATGGCAGCGCTCGACGCCGGCTACGACATCACCGCCAGCGGCGTCACGCTCGACCGCTTCTGCGGCTCGGGCATCACGGCCACGAACATCGCGGCGAACGCCATCATGGCGGGCATGGAGGACCTCGTCGTCGGTGGCGGCACCGAGATGATGTCCCTGCCCAAGAAGGGCATGTTGCCGATGGGTGCGAACAACGAGCACCTCCGCTCGATCCACCCGCAGTCGCACCAGGGCATCTGCGCCGATGCGATCGCCACGATGGAGGGCATCTCACGTGAGACGCTCGACGAGCTGGCCGCCGAGTCGCAGGCCCGGGCAGCGGTCGCGATCGCCGAGGGCCGGTTCGACCGGAGCCTGGTGCCCGTGCTCAACCTGGACGGCACCGTCGCGCTCGACCACGAGGAGTTCCCACGCCCCGGCACGACCGCCGAGTCGCTCGCCAAGCTCCAGCCGAGCTTCCCGGCCATCGCGGACTACCGCCACGGCGACTTCCCGACCTTCCGGGAGCTCATCAACCAGAAGTACCCCGACGTCGACATCCAGCACGTGCACCACGCCGGCAACTCCTCGGGTGTCGTCGACGGCGCCGCGGCGATCCTGCTCGCGAGCGAGGACTACGCGAAGGCGCACGGCATGACGGCCCGTGCCCGTGTGGTCGCGACCTCGAACATCGGCGACGACCCGACCCTCATGCTCAACGCACCGGTGCCGGCCGCGAAGAAGGTGCTGCAGCGAGCCGGACTGACGATCGACGACATCGACCTGTTCGAGATCAACGAGGCGTTCGCCGTCGTGGCCGAGAAGTTCATGCGCGACCTCGACCTGGACCGCGACAAGGTGAACGTCAACGGCGGTGCGATGGCGCTCGGGCACCCGATCGGTGCGACCGGAGCGATGCTGATCGGCACCGTGCTCGACGAGCTGGAGCGCATCGACGGCCAGTTCGGTCTGGTCACCATGTGCGCCGCCGGCGGCATGGCCCCGGCGATCATCATCGAGCGGATCTGATCCAGCCCGTCCGACATGGCCCGACCCGCCGAGCGGGTCGGGCCGGGTCAGGCGATCCGGGAGGTGAGTCGGCCCACGAGGCCGGAGCGGCCGGGCAGCACCCGGGTGAGCAGGTCGACCGCCCTCGCGTCGGGACCGACCGTCACCCGGGCGCGGTCGTGCTCGATCGCGTGCACGATGCGGCGGGCCACGGCCGACGGCGGGCGCATCGCGATCGGGGCGAAGCGCGACTGCCCCATCGTCGCCAGCTTCTCGGCGTGGGTGCCCCTCGCGGTGTTGGTGATGTCGGTGCGGATCGCTCCCGGGAAGACCACCGTGAGGCCGATGTCGGTCGTGACGAGCTCGGCGCGCAGCGCCTCGCTGAACCCGCGCACCGCACCCTTGGTCAGCGAGTAGGCGGTGTTGTGCGGCAGGCCGAGCAGCCCGACCATGCTCGACAGGTTCACGATGTGCGCCTCGTCGGCCTCGTGCAGCACGGGAAGGAACGCACGGCAGCCGTTCACCACGCCCCACACGTTGATGTCGACGATCCAGTGGAGGTCGTCGAGCGACTCCTCCTCGAACGAGCCGGCCGACGTCACGCCGGCGTTGTTCACCAGGATGTTGCAGCCGCCGTGCTCGTCGACCACCTCGGCGGCGACGGCTTCGAAGCGCTCGGCGTCACGCACGTCGGCGACGTGCACCGACGCCCGGCGCCCGAGCGCTCGGATCGCCGCGGCCGTCTCGTGTGCCCGTTCCTCGTTGGCGTCGAGCACGGCGATGTCGACGCCCCGCTCGGCGAGCGCCTCGCTGGTGGCTCGACCGATTCCACTGCCCGCTCCGGTGACCACGGCCACCCGGTGACGAAGTGACTTCATCTGCGCTCCTGGCTGCTGCCACCCCTGCGACGGCGCACCTGCCGTCGACCCGAGGCTCCGATACCGCTGGTACCATATCTGCGTGACCCAGACCGGCCAAACGACCGTGACCGGCCAGGAGACCGGGACCGGCCCAGGGACCCTGGGCGGCCGGCCGAGGGACCCGTCGATCGACGAACGCGTGCTCGAGGCGACCCGGACGATGCTGACCGAGAGCGGGTGGGACGCGACGACGGTGCGCGGCGTGGCTCGCCTCGCCGGGGTGAGTCGGGCTGCGGTGCTGCGCCGATGGCCCACGAAGGCCGAGCTCGTGCTCGACGCGGTCATCGGTGCCGCACCCGACCTGGCCCCGTTCGAGGGCGTCGATCGCGAAGGGTGGATCCGCTGGGTCGCGACCGCGAGCGTCGAGATCTTCGACCGGCCGGTCGTCCGCGCTGCGGCACCCGGCCTGCTCGCCGCGATCCGTGACCAGCCGGAGCTGCGCGAGGTGTTGTGGTCGACCTTCACCTCTGCGCCCGTCGAGATCTTCGCGGCGCAGGGCGACGACTCCCACGCCGACGCGGCGCTGGACGCCAGGGCGATCATCGTGCTGGCCGCCGGCGCCGCCCTCTTCGCGAGCGTGCTCGCCGGCGACGAGGACACCCCGGAGCTCAGGGCTCGGATCGAGGAGATGCTGCTGTCGTCGACGAAGGGCTCCTGACCGGCGGCCGGTCGTCGGCGCGACCGCCGCGTTCCGGGCTACGAGTCGCCGTGGCGGGTCGGCCAGACCTGCCGGATCACCTCGACCGCCGGCTCGTCCGGGGAGGTCGCCATGTGACCGGTCCCCCATTCCGCGTCGGTCCAGGAGAGGATGCCGTCGGGCGACCGTCGGTGTTCGATCGTCCGTCGGTTCTCGGAGGTCCGCGGTCGGCCGTAGTGGTGCCAGCGCCACACGACACGGGTCGCCCCGCCGATGCGGAGCCCGCGGTCGTCGATGCGCCATCCGTGGGGGCGGTCGACCTCGAGCCGTTCGCCGCCGTCGAAGTCGATCACGAGCATCTCGCCGTCGGCGTGCACGCCGACCGCCACGTGGTGGTTGTCGTAGGGCCTGCCGAACCAGTCGCCGAACATCCGCAGCGTCCCGGTGATCCCGTCGAGCTGGGTCGACAGGTCGGCGGCGGCGAGCGAGGCGGTCGACATCCGCCGGAGGCTACTGACGGCCCGGACGCGGACCCGAGCCGGTCGGCGCACCGAGCACCAGGGTGCTGAGCGGGCCGATCGTCAGGTCGAGCAGTTGCGGGTGGCCGTGGCTCGGCTCCGCCACGGTGGCGACCTCGGACGCACCACCCATCGCCTCGCGGTAACCGCTGCCGCCGAACTGCGCTGCGTCGCCGTCGAGCAGGACCTGCCAGTCGCCCGCGATGGGCACGCCGATCCGGTAGCTGGCATGCGGTGACGGCGTCGCGTTCAACACGACCAGCACCCGGTCGACCCCGTCCCGGGTCTCGGCCGTGCGCAGGTAGGCGATCACGCTGTTGCGGGCGTCGTCGGCCACGACCCACGCGAAGCTCTGCGGGTCGTCGTCCGACGCGTGCAGCGCCGATCGCGACCGGTAGAGCTCGTTGAGGGCCGCGACCCATCGGCGCACGCCCTCGTGTCCCGGCTCGTCGTGCAGCGACCAGTCCAGGGTCGCCTCGTGGGACCAGTCCCGCTCGGGAGCCAGCTCACCACCCATGAACAGCAGCTTGGCGCCCGGCTGGGTCCACTGGTCCCCGTAGAGCAGGCGCAGGTTGGCGAGCTGCTGCCACCGGTCCCCCGGCATCTGGTCGAGCAGCGAGCCCTTGCCGTGCACGACCTCGTCGTGCGACAGCGGCAACGTGTAGCGCTCGCTGAACGCGTACACCGCACGGAACGTCAGCTCGCCGAGGTGCCAGGAGCGGTGGACCGGGTCTCGTCGCAGGTAGGACAGGGTGTCGTGCATCCAGCCCATGTCCCACTTCGAGGTGAAGCCCAGTCCGCCGTGCTCGGTCGGGGCGGTCACGCCCGGGAAGGCGGTCGACTCCTCGGCGATCACGGCGACCCCGGGTGCCTCGGCGGCGACCGCGTCGTTCAGCTGCCGCAGGAAGTCGATGGCCTCGAGGTTCTCGCGCCCGCCGTGGCGGTTGGGGATCCACTCCCCCTCGCCTCGCGAGTAGTCCAGGTAGAGCATCGAGGCGACCGCGTCGACGCGCAGCCCATCCGCGTGGAACTGCTCGATCCAGTGCAGCGCGCTCGACACGAGGAAGCTGCGCACCTCGTTGCGGCCGTAGTTGAAGATCGCGCTGTCCCAGTCGGGGTGATGTCCCAGGCGTGGGTCGGCGTGCTCGAACAGGTGCGTGCCGTCGAAGCGAGCCAGTCCGTGTGCGTCGGTCGGGAAGTGCGAGGGCACCCAGTCGAAGATCACGCCGATGCCCTCGCCGTGCAGTCCGTCGACCATCGCCATCAGGTCCGCGGGATCGCCGTAGCGGGCCGTCGGAGCGAAGTAGCCGGTGACCTGGTAGCCCCAGGAGCCGTAGAACGGATGCTCCATGACGGGCATCAGCTCGACGTGGGTGAAGCCGTGCGCCGCGGCGTGCTGGCCGAGCGACCGACCCAGCTCGCGGTAGCCCGGGAAACGCCCCTCGGCGGCCAGCGTTCGTCCCCACGAACCCAGGTGGACCTCGTAGATCGAGCAGGGCGCGAGCTCGCCGACGCGGCGCTCGGCGAGTCGGGCGCGCTGCGCGAGCCAGTCGGCATCGCCGAAGACGTGGGTCCCGGCATCGACGACGGACGCGGTCGCCGGTGGGACCTCGGCGCGGCGGGCGAACGGGTCGGCCTTGTCGAGCAGCTCACCACCGGGTGCACGGATGCGGAACTTGTAGCGGTCGCCCGGACCGACGCCCTCGAGTCGACCGGCCCACACGCCGCTGTCGCCGACCGGTTCGAGCGGATCGGCGGCCTCGTTCCAGCCGTTGCGATCGCCGACCACGGACACCGCCCGTGCGTTGGGGGCCCACACCGCGAAGGTGGTGGCGTCGGGCCCCGCGTGTGCGCCGAGCACACGCTGTGCCCGTCGCTCGGTGCCCTCGTTCCAGTACCAGTAGCTGCTGGGGTCGAACGGGTCGGAGGTCATCGTCATCTCCTGGGGCGGCGCCCCGATCGGTGCCGGGCGTCGCATGCTCATCGGTCCACCTGCGACAACAGCGCGCGCAGCGGTACCGCCAGCATCGCCGGTCGGTACCGCAGTTCGTAGAGCGCTTCGTACGCGGCCTTGTCGACCAGGTGGGCGACGAGCAGCATGCGGACCTGCAGCGGATCGTCCGGCAGCAACTCGGAGTCCGCCATCTCGTCCAGGTACGCGTCCAGGTAGACGATCCCCGCGGCGTCCTCCCACCACTGCGCCCAGCTCACCGCCGCCTCGTCGATGCCGTCGACGTTCGACTCGGGCAGCAGCCCGCGATCCGCCTGTTCGCGCACCGCGGTGCGAGCGGCGTAGCCGAAGGACCGGAGCATCCCGGCCACGTCGGCCAGCGGCGAGCGACGGATGCGGCGAGCGGTCACCGGTCGTGCCGGCTCTCCCTCGAAGTCGACGACGACGATGTCGCGTCCGGTCCAGAGGGTCTGGCCCAGGTGGAAGTCGCCGTGCACCCGGATGCGTCGTCCGCCGAGGCGGTCGCCACGCAGCGGTTCGATGAGCTGGAGCAGGTCGTCACCCCGGGCGACCACGTCGTCGACCAGTGCCCGGGTCGGCTCGTCCAGCCCACTGCGCGAGCGACGCAACTGCGACAGCGCGCCGCGCACGTGGTTCCGCACCCCCTGGTACAGCGACCGCTGGCTGAACGACGTGAAGGCTTCGGGCACCATGTCGGGATCGGTGCTGTCGGCCAGGGCACGGTGCATCTCGGCGGTGCGCCGTCCGAGCAGGTCGAGCGTGTCGACGAACGCGCCGAGGTCCGCTTCGACGGCACGGCGAGCGGCGGCCGGACGCTCGAAGGTCGACGGGTCCGTCACCTTCGGTCCGCCGGGATCGGGTGCACCCGTGCGGAGGTGCTCCTCGAGCGCCCGACCCAGGTCGTCGACCACGTGCTGCCACGCATCGCCCTCGTTCGCCACGAATCCCGTGAGCACACCGAGCGTCGCCGAGGAGCGACCGTGCTCCCAGGTCAAGGCCCCGAGCACGGGAGCGGCGTGCTCGAACCCGACGTCGGTGAGGTGTCGGCCGAGCTCCAGATCCGGGTTGACCCCGTCGTGCACCCGCCGGATGGCCTTCAGGATCACCTCGTTGCCGATGACGATCGAGCTGTTCGACTGCTCGGCACCCATGACACGGACCTCGCCCTGGCTCGCGGCCTCCCTGAGGCCGGCACGCACGCGGGCGGACAGGTCCACCGTCAGGCTGCCGTGGGCGCCGCGGGGTCGGCGCCGTCCTGTGAGGGCGGTCACCAGGCGTGCCGCGGCCCCTGCGTCACCGAGCGCGTCCACCAGGACCCGCCGATCCTCGTCGTCACCGAAGCTGCCGAGCACGACCTCCGGATGGTGCACCAGCAGCTCCTCGGCGCGGGCGCCCGACACCTCGGCGAGCGGCACCGAGTAGACGTCGGGCTCGCCGTCCGCGTAGTCCAGCTGCAGGATCACGATCGAGGTGTCGCCGCCGAGCGCGATCACGTCGAGCACCTTGCGACGCACCACGGCGCGGTCGCGCCCGCCGTACCAGCGGCGCTGCTGCACGTGGGCGGCGACGACCTCGGTGAGCTCGCGACCCGGCCGGGCGAGCAGCTCGGCGGGCGGCGTCCCCAGCGAGCGGGGCCCCTCGGCGGCGCCTGCGGTCCCCTCCCTCGCCGGGCGCAGCTGGAACCAGAAGAACCCGTAGGGCGACAGGGTCAGGTAGTACGGCAGCTCTCCGATCGGGGCGAACTCGGTGTGGCCGAACGCCTCGACCGGCGTCGCGCCCAGGTGCCCCCTGAGGTCGAGCTCGACGTGCTGCGCCAACCGGGACAGGTTCGCCACGACGAGCATCGGTGCGCCGTCGCCGTCCTCTGCGTGCCGGAGGAACGCGAGCACATGCGGGTTGTCGGGCTCGAGCATCTCGAGCTCACCTCGGCCGAGGACCCGGTGTCGTCGTCGCAGCGCGACGAGCTGGCGCATCCACGACAGCAGCGAGTTCGGCCGGGCGCGCTGCGTCTCCACGTTGACGGTCTCGTAGTGGTACTCGGGGTCGATGATCGCCGGGAGGAACAGCTGGTGCGGGTTCGCGGTGCTGAACCCGGCGTTGCGGTCCGGCGACCACTGCATCGGCGTGCGCACCGAGTCGCGGTCGCCGAGGTACACGTTGTCCCCCATGCCGATCTCGTCGCCGTAGTAGATGACGGGTGTGCCGGGCAGTGAGAACAGCAGCGCGTTGAGCAGCTCGATCTTGCGGCGGTCGTTGCCCAGCAGCGGGGCCAGACGACGCCGGATGCCGAGGTTCACCCGCATCTGCGGATCGCTCGCGTACGAGCGGTACATGTAGTCGCGCTCCTCGTCGGTCACCATCTCGAGGGTCAGCTCGTCGTGGTTGCGCAGGAACATGGCCCACTGGCAGCCGTCGGGCAGCGCCGGTGTCTGGTCGAGGATGTCGACCACCGGCATGCGGTCCTCGCGCTGCAGCGCCATGAAGAGCCGCGGCATGACCGGGAAGTGGAAGTTCATGTGGCACTCGTCGCCGTCGCCGAAGTAGGCGGCCGCGTCCTCGGGCCACTGGTTCGCCTCGGCGAGCAGCATCCGGTCCTCGTAGCGGTCGTCGATGCGGCGGCGCAGGCGCTTGAGGAAGGCGTGGGTCTCGGGCAGGTTCTCGCAGTTCGTCCCGTCGCGCTCGAACAGGTACGGCACGGCGTCGAGTCGCACCCCGTCCACCCCCAGGTCGAACCACTGCTCGATCGTGCGGTCGACCGCCTCGACCACCGCGGGGTTGTCGTAGTTCAGGTCCGGCTGGTGGGAGTAGAAGCGGTGCCAGTAGTAAGCGCCCGCGACCGGATCCCAGGTCCAGTTCGACGTCTCGAAGTCGCCGAAGATGACCCGGGCCTCCGCGTAGCGCTCGGGGTCGTCGCTCCACACGTAGAAGTCGCGCTCGACCGAACCGGGGACGGCGCGACGGGCACGCCGGAACCACGCGTGCTGGTCCGAGGTGTGGTTGAGCACCAGCTCGGTGATGACGCGCAGCTCGCGCCGGTGCGCCTCGGCCAGGACCCGCTTGAACGTGCGCAGGTCGCCGTAGGACGGGTGCACTCCGGTGAAGTCCGAGATGTCGTAGCCGTCGTCGCGCAACGGCGACGGGTAGAACGGCAGCAGCCAGACGGCCGTGACGCCGAGGTCGCTCAGATGGTCCAGCCGGTGCAGCAGCCCGGTGAAGTCACCGATGCCGTCGCCGTTGCCGTCGGCGAAGGCCCGCACGTGCAGTTCGTAGATGACGGCGTCTCGGTACCACTCGGGTTCAGCGCTGCGTTCGACCACCCGGACCCCTTACCCGGTCCCTCCCGAGTCGACACCGACCGACTCGGCAGGGACCGGGCACGTCATCGAGCAGAAGGGTCAGCCGTCGAGCAGCTCCACGTAGCCGGCTCCGCCGTGCACCCTGATGCGCTGCCCGTCGCGGATCAGCTGCGTCGCCTGCTGCACCCCGACGACGGCGGGCAGGCCGTACTCCCGGGCGACGACCGCGCCGTGGGTCATCACCCCGCCCACCTCGGTCACGAGCCCGCCGATGGCGACGAACAGGGGCGACCAGCTGGGATCGGTGAAGGTCGTGACCAGGATGTCGCCCTCCTCGACGTCGCCGTCCGCGATGTCGCGCAGGACCCGGGCACGGCCCTCGACGACTCCCGCGGACACGGCGAGTCCGACCAGCGCTCCGTCGGGCGTGTCGTCGCGACGGTACGAACCGGCAACGGCCTCGCCGTCCGAGGTCAGCACCCGTGGCGGGGTGAGCGCCTGGAAGGACAGGTGCTCCTCACGGCGCCGGGCCAGCAGCTCACGATCGACGAGCCCGGTGCGCACGACCTCCTGGAGCTCCTGGAACGTGAGGTCGTCGATGTCGTCGACCCGCTCCAGCACACCCGCCTCGACGAGCCGAGCCGCTTCGGCGTGCAGCGCCGCCTTGTAGACCGCGTAGCGGCACACCAGGCCGTACTTGGGGTACTCCCGGTAGCCGCTGCAGGTCCGCAGCCGCTCGATCATGCGCTGCGTCTGCTCCACCTTCGCCGCGCCGTCGGGCAGCTCCGCCAGACGGTCGAGCACCTCTCGTTCCTTCGCGATCGCCTGCTGGCGACCCTGTTCGAAGCGACGGGCGCGTTCGCCGGGCTCGAAGCGCTCGACGTTGCCGAGGATCAGCGGGACGAGATCGGCGGGCCGTTCGCTCCACCGGGGTCGGGTGATGTCGATCTCACCGACGCACCGCATGCCGTACCGGTCGAGGAAGCCGTCGATGGCCGCCCGCGCGTCACTCCCACCCTCGAGCGCCGCCAGACCGTCCAGGCCCTCCATCTCATCCAGGCCCCCCATCTCCTTCAGGACGGCGGGACCGGCGGCCCTGCGGAGGTGCTCGACGACCTCGGGGTGCGGCCGGATGGCATCCGCGACGTCGAGCAGCGCGAGCCCCATCTCGGAGGTGATGTTGTGGGGCACCGACCGGGCGAGCGTGTCAGCCGCCTGCGGCTCTCCGAGCCACTCCCCGAGGTGCTCGTTGAGCCAGAACGCCGCCTCCATGCCGGCCATGATCAGCGGCATGCCGTCGGGGTCCGCCAGACACCGCTGCAGCTCGGGCACGTCGGCCACGATCGCGTCGAGCAGCTCGCTGCCCTGCAGGGGGTGGAGCTCACGTCGCAGGCGTTCGATCGACGCCTGGGTCCGCTCGATCAGCTCCGGCACGATCGCGGGATCGGGATCGGCGGGCGGCGCCACGCCGGCCGGGGGCGCGGCCGGGGGCGCTGCCGCCGACGCAGCGGTGCCCTCGGCCGTGTCGTCGAGACCGTCTCGTGCCAGCAGCGTGCCGAGCGCGTCGCCGATCAGCGGGTCGGAGCGGCCCAGCATCGCGACCATCGCCTCACGCCCGGCAGGCGAGGCGAGGGCGTCGGTGATGTCGACGAAGAGGCGGCCCGCGGCGTCGTACATCGGCCGGAGCGCGGTGAGCTGGAACAGGGAACGGCCGAGCGGCTTCATGGGGTCGGTCATCATCTGCTGGTGGCCGACCGACACGTACACGTGGCGTTCGCCGTCGTCGCGCTCGGGCACCGGGAACAGCGTCGTGATCGGCCGGCTCTGGACGAGCTGGATGTCGTCGCCGTCCAGGCACCACTCGATGTCCTGCGGGCCCCCGAAGTGGTCGGCGACCCGGCGCCCGAGCTCGACGAGGCGCAGGATCTGGCCGTCGTCGAGGAGCCTCGGTCCTCGTCCCGAGACCATGTCCGATCGGACGACCTCGTCGTCGCGCACCTCGTGGGACTCGGCGTCGACCCGGCCCGACACCAGCGCGTCGGCCAAACCGGGGACCGCCTCGACGCGAGCGACGCGCCGGTTCGAGGTCACCGGATCCGCGGTGAAGAGCACGCCGGACACACGGGCGTCGACCATCCGCTGCACCACGACGGCCATCCGCACCGAGCGGTGCTCGATGCCGTGGTGCACCCGGTAGGCCACCGCACGTTCGGTGTACAGCGAGGCCCAGCAGCGCCGGACGTGGTCGACGACGTCGCTCGCCTCCACCTGCAGGAACGAGTCCGCCTGCCCGGCGAACGAGGCGCTGGGCTGGTCCTCGGCGGTTGCGCTCGACCGAACGGCGAACCGGCCCCGCCCGTCCAGCTCGGCGACCGCGGCGTCGATCGCCGCGGTCAGGTCCGCCGGCACGGCGACCTGCTCGACAGCGGCTCGGAGCTCGGCGCCGAACGACACGAGCTGGTCCCGGTCCTGTGCACCGAGGCGTTCGAGCCGCTCGACGAGCACCCGGACCGGCGGCGCCGAGCTCACCACGCGGTCGAAGGCCTCGGTCGTGACGCAGAGCCCTGCGGGCACCCGGACCCCCTCGATCCGCGAGAGCTCACCCAGGTTGGCGGCCTTGCCGCCGACGAGCTCGATCCACGACCGGTCGACCCCCTTGAGGTTGGCCACCTCGGTCCTCGTGACGCCCTTGCTCATCCGATCCACCCTTCCGACCCGTCCCGGGCCCGGTTGCTCCTGCGATGCGACGACCGTTGGTCCGGCCGATTCACGACGTGCAGTGTCGGCACACCCCAGGCCCTTGCGGCAAGGCCCCCACCCCCCGCTATCGTGGGTCGTGCAGGGGCGCAGCGGTGGGGCGACGCAGCGGCGGACAGGACGCTGGACGAAGGGGCCTCGGCCCACGATCACCGCACGAACCACGATCACCGCAGGCTGGAGCCGCGACGGCGCTACGGTCGCGGCGGTGGGACGCACCGACATCTCTGCACGCGTGATCGTGGCGCCGCTGGCGGACACCTACTCGGCGCTCGTCGATCCCGACGCGGTGCTCGACTGGCTGCCCCCGGGAGGGATGAGCGCCCGTTTCGATCACTTCGACCTGCGTCCGGGCGGCTCGTACCGGATGGTCCTCACCTACGCCGATGCGTCCGACGCGCCCGGCAAGTACAGCGACGACTCCGATGTGGTCGAGGCCCGCTTCGTCGAGGTCGTGCCGGACGTCCGGGTGGTGCAGGCGATCGACTTCGTCTCGGACGACCCGGACCTGGCAGGCACGATGACGATGACCTGGAGCGTCGAAGCGGTGGACGGAGGGACGCTCGTCGAGATCCGAGCCGACGACGTGCCGCCGGGCATCTCCGCGACGGACCACGCACAGGGCATGGGGTCGTCGCTGGCGAACCTGGCGGCGCACCTCGAGCGGTAGCCGCTCGCCGTCGCACCGGATCCGAGCTCAGGCGGCGAGCGCGGCGAGCGACGAGTCGGCCAGGTCGTCGCGGAACTCCTCGGGGCCGAGCAGGTCGGGCTCCGACGCGTCGATGGCACGCGCCTGCTCGGCGAGCGCGTGCAACACGAACGCGGTGATGTTGCGCGACCGGTGCCGCTGCTGACGCGGTCCCAGGTGCGCGACGAGCGGGGCGAGCAGCGCTCCCCCGCGCTCGTCGCTGGTCACGAGCTCCCGACGTGCCACCTGGGCGAAACGCGGGTGGTTCGACGCCTGGTTGAGCACTCGCAGGTAGCGGCGACCCTCGTCGCGCTCGAGCAGATCGGTGAGCGGCCGGGTCATGGCGAGGAACACGACGCGCGGGTCGGTGCTGCCCTCGTCGTCGAGCGCGTCGAAGAGCTCGTGGCGGCGGGCGTTCAGCTCGACCGCGCGCCGGTCGAGCACCGCCCTGATGAGCTCGTCGAGGTTGCCGAAGTGGTAGTTGACCGCAGCGGAGTTGCGGTTCCCCGCGACGGTGATGATCTTTGCGCCGGTCGTCCCGTCGATGCCGACCTCGTCGAGCAGCTGCTCGGCGGCGTCCATCAGCCGGATCCGGCCTGCGCTGGCCCGAGGCTTCGAATCGTTGCGGAGCGACACATCACGACTGTACCGAGCACCGGGCCGACATCGTTGCACCGGCGACGTTCGTCGCCGACACAGGACTCAGCTCGGCAGACTGCCGACGATGGTGGTCAGCCGGCGAT
>JAEWED010000227.1 GCA_023389745.1 Actinomycetes bacterium | reverse complement strand
GCTTATTTCATTGGCGGCAGGAACAGAGGCACTGCGCGCACGTTCACTTAACGTGCGGTCCCGTCGGCTACCCCGCTAGCGCTAAACGAGCCGCCAATCCTGAGTTGCTCCGACGAACAATGTTGGTCTCCCACCGCCACCTGCGTGGCAATGTGATCCTTTCCAGCTTACCGGGCGATGCCTACGCTCGCCTTGAACCGCTGCTGAAGCCGGTCGAATTTCGCCAGCGTCAGTGCGTGGAAGCGGCGAGCAAAAATATAGAAAAGGTTGTCTTTCCATTTCGCGGCCTCCTCTCGGCAGTTGCTGTCAGCCGCAACCGACGTCATGAAACGGAAGTCGGCGTCATCGGCCGGGAAGGCATGACCGGCGCATCCCTTCTTCTTGGCGCTGATCGGGCCTCCCTCGACATTTTTGTGCTGATGGAGGGTGACGGATACTGCGTATGTGCAAAGGAATTGCGCCGTCTGGCCGATGAACATCCCGCTATTCGCACGTCATTCCTGAAGTACCTGCATACGTTCTTCATCCAGGTTGCGCGCACGGCCCTTGCAAATTCGCGCGCAAGCCTGGATCAGCGCGTAGCCCGGTGGCTGTTGATCGCGCACGACAGAGTGGGAGACGAGCTGCAGCTCACTCACGAACTCTTGGCCTTGATGCTCGGCGTCCGGCGTGCAGGCGTTACGACTGCAATCAACCAGCTTGAGCGGCTGGGCCTGATCGAAGCCTCTCGCGGTCTGATCGTGATCATCGATAGGAAGGGACTCGAGGAGCACTGCCAAGGCTTTTACGGCCAGGCAGAACGCGAAAGCACGCGTTGGTTGCCACCGCTGTCTGCGGTAAACGAAGTGATATGAGGCTCCAGCAACCAGGGGGCTGGAGTTTACCCTCGCCTCGGAGAGCGGCGTGAAGACCGAAGCCGCCGGTGTAACAGCGCCAGCGTTGCTGCCTCCGCGGCAGAAAGCTCGCTCATCCTCGTGGCCAGCTCATTCTCGATTTTTCTGGCTATCGAGCGGATGAGCTCGCCACCGAGATAGCAGTTCAAGATTTCCGGGTGAACATAGCACTTCCGGCATATAGTCGGCGTATTGCCAAGCCGGGACGCAACACTCTCGATTGCAGCGCGGACGTTGCGCTTGGCTGCCGCCTCGCTGTCCACGCTTTCAAATTCGGCGAGGGCAGCGGCGGCAAGCACCGTGCCCGCCCACGTGCGGAAGTCCTTTGCTGAGATTTCCTCGCCCGTAACTTCCCGCAAGTATGCGTTGACGTCAGCGGACGTGATCTGCCGGACACTGCCATCTTCGGCTTCATACTGAAAGAGATGTTGCCCTGGCAGATCTTGGCAGCGTTTCACGATCCGGGCGATACGGCGATCGTGGACGGCAACGCGCCATTCCTTGCCCGTCTTGCCGCGAAAGCGGAATTTTGCCTGCGAGCTGGAAAAAGTGACGTGACGGTCCTTCAGCGTCGTCAGGCCGAAGCTGCCGTTCGTCCGCGCGTACTCCTCGTTTCCAACGCGGATCAGCGTTTCATCGAGCAGAGTGACTACGGTCGCCAGCACCTTTTCACGGTCGAGCCGCTTGCGGCGTGTATAGCGGCGGACTGTCTTCCTGAGTTTCGAGAGCACCTTGGCGAAGGCGAGGATTTTTTCGAATTTCGCTTCGTCGCGCGTGCGGTGCCAATCCGGATGATACCGGTATTGCTTCCGCCCCCGTGCATCCCGTCCCGTGGCCTGAATATGCCCATTCGGCAGGGGGCAAATCCACACGTCCGTCCAGGCGGGCGGGATGGCGAGGCCGCGAATCCGCCGCTCCGTACGGGCATCCTTGACGGTTCCTCCGGACGGCAAGGTGTAGGAGAACCCGCTGCCGCGTTTCTTCCGCGCGATACCAGGATCGCCGTCGTTGCCGTAAGTTAGTCCGGCCTCCTCGACAGAAGTGATGCGGTCTTCGTCGCCTGATTTGGACTCTTGAAGCATACCTGCCGCCAACTCGCTGAAGCACTGTCGCGGCGAACGTGTTGTTGGTCTTCACAGAGCGCCTTCGACCAAGCGGAACGCAGCCTTATGGATTTGGGTTCCGCTTACTGCTGAGGAGGCTTCTACGGGGGCAAATCTTTGTGGATCTATTTCGGGCGGGGGTCGCTTAAACCGGAGCCCGCTTCGCGCTCGCCATTTCGATATTGCTTCACGGCCTCGATGAGAGTCGACGCCGCGTTTGCGGTCTCTTGGAACAATGACCGGTCCTCATCAAGGTCTTGGTGGCTTGTGGCGTAAGGCCGATAGTAGCCGATATAGCGATCAATCGTTGCAAGCCGTCCCGCGGCGACCAAACCCATGTCGCTCAGCCAATCATCAAGTGAGCGGCGGAGTATGTCGGCGCCTTCGGAATCGCCATGCGCTATGACGGAGAACACGCGCGCCTGAAGATGCTTTGGATATGACCATCCCTTCAGCTCAAGCTCCTTTGCGAGCTTCGCATCTTTGCCCTGCGTAGCGGACGGATCGGGATTGCCCCCGTCCGCACAGACCAACCGGTCCATCATGGCTTTGAGAACAGTCGGCGCCTGATACCAATGGCAGGGCGTGATGATCATGATGCCGTGTGCCGCGACCCAAAGCGGATAGATATCGTTCATCCAATCGTGGATCTGCCCGAGGGAGTGGTTGGGATAGCACGAGCATGGCCAATGGCAGAGCGCAGGCGAAGTTGAAAAACAGGCCTTGCAGGGATGGATGGTCCGGCCGTACTCCGACGTCAAACGGCTGAGATCAAGCTCGTCGCAGACAAAATCAGGATGCTGGGAGATGACCGCTTTGGCGGCCTCCACGAGCCTGTAAGTCTTGGACATCTCGCTCGGACACGTGTGTTCGCTTCGCGGCGATCCGTTGATGAGCAGAACACGCGACGGGCGCTGAGGATCGCGATGAGCTTCGGC
>JAEWED010000222.1 GCA_023389745.1 Actinomycetes bacterium | reverse complement strand
GTGCAGGAAGCCGTGCAGCACGGCCTCGGTGATCTCGTCGACGATCACGTCACGGGGCGGGCGGGTCCCGCCGAAGAAGGTCGCACCGAACGCGGCCATCCCGGCGACCAGCGCCACGGTCGATCGGGCGGCCAGGTCGTGGTGCTCGGTGTCGAGACCGAGCAGGTCGCTGCCCTTGTCGCCCAGCTCGGCGAGCACCGCGATCGCCCGGTCGAGGTCCGCGATCCCGGTCTCCTCGAGCTCCGCGGCGCTCAGCGCGTCGGAACCCCAGAGCGTCATGACGAGCCCGCGGTTCTCGACGAAGAGGTCGTAGAGCCCGCCGAGGAAGTCGCGGCCGACCGCTTCGGCCGAGTCCGGCCCCGGGGTGATCGACTCCCATCGGCTGCTCAGCTCGTCGACGATCTCGAGGAACGGCACGACGACCGCCTCGTTGAACAGCGCTGCCTTCGAACCGAAGTTGCGGAAGATCAGGTGCTCCGCGACCCCGGCCGACTCCGCGATCTCCTTCGTCGTCGTGCTGCGATAGCCCTGGCGGGCGAACAGCGCTCGGGCAGCCTCGAGCGTGAGCAGGCGGGGTGCGCCGCGTGGGCGCCGCGTCGCCTTCGGCACTTCGGTCGGTTCGGGGGCCGGTTCGGGGCCCATCAAGAACTGCTTGATAAGAGAGTGCGCACACTCTTAAGTTACCGCTGATCGAGGCCCGGCTCGGACGCCGGGGTCACGACGGGGAAGGACGCACGTGGGATACGAGAGCGACGCCGAGCCCATCAAGATGGGCTACCTCATGGACTTCCGGCTGCCCGAGGGCTTCCCCGAGGAGCGACGAGCCGATCTGACCGACCCGTTCGACATGGTCTTCGCCGACGGGTTCGAACAGGGCACCATCGACCGCCCGGTCGAGGTGATCTACCGAGAGGTCGAGGGCCTCCCGAAGGGGTCCGTGAAGGCCGTCATCGACGCCTACCAGGAGCTGGTCGACGAGGGCTGCCTGATCGTCTTCGGCCCGTCGATCACCGACAACGCCGAACCGGTGAAGACCGCGATCGAGGAGCGGTTCAAGGTGCCGGCGATCAGCGTCACCGGCTCCGAGGAGTGGCTGGGGGAGTGGACGTACTCGCTGTCGATGGGATCGATGAGCGACGAGCCGATCTTCTGGAGCGACCTGATCGCGAAAGGGGGCTACGACGACGTCGGGGTGCTCGTGGAGCAGTCCCTCATCGGTGAGTCCTACGTGGAGCAGTTCCGGCGTGCGTGCAAGCGGCGGGGCATCCGGATCGCGGTGGAGGAGTCGATCCCCCAGACCGCCCAGGACGTCACCGAGCAGGTGAAGAAGCTGCACGACGCGAAGGTCGGTGCGGTCGTGCACTGCGGGTTCGGCTTCGGGGTCGTGCTCGTCGGCTTCGCGATGCAGGCGCTCGAGTGGGATCCACCTCGCTTCATGGGCACCGCCTTCCAGAACGCGTGGCTCAACGAGATCGTGTGGAACGCCATGGTCGGCTGGACGGGGATCGACCAGTACGACGCGTCCAACCCGGTCGGCCAGGAGTTCCTCGATCGCTACGCCGAGCGGGTCGGACGACGCCCCGAGTGGTGCGTCCCCGTGGTGAACCGGGACCTCGCCGTCGTGCTCCTGCGGGCCTTCGCCGAAGCCCGACCGTTGTCGCCCGCCGGGGTCCGCGACGCCCTGGAGCGCGTGAAGATGTTCCCCGCGGCGTCGGGAGCGCCCGGCACACGCATCTCGTTCGGCCGGTACATGCACCGGGGGTGGATGGGGCCGGGCTACCTGGTCGCCCGGCAGCTCGATCCGGACGGCGTCACGGCGCACACCGTGGATCGGTTCGGCGACTACTCGGGGTGATGCGGCGCCGCGGACCGGTGCTCACACGTGCAGGTCGCGGGTCGCGAACACCCTGATCGACACGGCGAACACGACGACGCCCACGGCCACCGTGCACCACACGATCGGCGGCAGCCGGTCGTCGACCGGTCCGCCGGAGATCGCCTGGTAGAAGGGCGAGACACGCCGCAGCGGCCGCAAGGACTCGACGAGCTGAGCGGCGAGGAAGACGAGGTAGGCCGCACCGGCCAGGCACGCCGACGCGCCGACCGCGACGTTCCGTCGCCCGACGATGGCGCCGATCGCGAGCGCCGTGAGCCCGAACTCGATGCCGAGCAGGGCCATCGCGACCGCACCGTTCAACGCGGCTCGCACCGAGACGTCGAGCCCGAACAGCTGCGACGAGAGCCACGTCGAGGCGAACAGCACGCCGGCGAGCGCGGCGACGTCGACCACGAGCGCGGCACCCTTCTGCACGAGGATCGTGCTGCGCGTCAACGGCAGTGTCGCGAGCACCTCGAGGGTGCCGTCCTCCTCCTCGCCCGCCAACACCCGGGCGCCGCGGCCGACGGCGAACACGATGAAGATCGCCGGCAGCATCAGGCTGAAGAGCTCGGCGTTCAGGTACCCGGCACCGGTCGACATGGCCCGGACGTTGAAGGCGTCGAGCAGCGCCTTCGGGTACTGGGCGAGCAGCGCGTCGATGTCGATGTCGGAGAAGCTCGGCCAGATCGCCGCCATCAGCAGGACCGTCGCGGCGGTGCCGATGCTCCACCCGACCAGACCACGTCGCTGGTCCCGGAGCGTCTTGGTGAACACCGACGCCTCCACCTCAGCGGCCCTCCTGGTCGTCGTAGAACTGCAGGAACGCGTCCTCGAGGTCGACGTTGCCGCTGACCACCCGTTCGATGCCGTACGGCGCCGCGATCGCCATGAGCTCGGACATGGACCCCTCGACCTCGAGCTCGGCGACGTCTCCGTCGACGGAGCATCGGGTCACCGACGCCAGGTTCGAGAGCACCTCGGCCGGCGGCGCGGCGCGATCCGCGAAGGTGAGCTGCACCCGTCGACGTGTCCGGGCCTTGAGCGCGTCGATGTCGGAGGTGGTGACCAGCCGTCCGTTGCGGATGATCGCCACCAGGTCGGCGACGGCCTCGACCTCGGCGAGGACGTGCGACGAGAGGAACACCGTGCGGCCCTCGTCGCGGAACTCGCGGAGCAGGCCGAGGAACTCGCGTTGCATCAACGGGTCCAGGCCCGAGGTCGGCTCGTCGAGCACGAGCAGGTCAGGTCGGTGCATCGTCGCCTGGATCAGGCCGACCTTCTGGCGGTTGCCGTGCGACAGAGTGGAGATCTTCCGGCCGGGGTCGACCTCGAACCGCTCGACGAGCGCATCGACGACAGGGGACGCCACGCCGCCACGGAGCGCTCCGAGGTACTGGAGGTACTCGCCCACGGTCAGGTCCCGGTACGCCACGAAGTCGCCCGGGAGGTAGCCGACGCGCCGCGACAGCTCGACGCGGCGGCTCGAGACGTGGACCCCGAGCACCTTCGCGGTCCCGGCGGTCGCGCCGATCAGGCCCATGAGCACCCGGATGGTGGTGCTCTTGCCGGCCCCGTTGGGGCCGAGGTAGCCGAACACCGTCGCTCGCGGCACGACGAGGTCGAGGTGGTCGAGCGCAACGTGCCGACCGAAGCGCTTGCACAGGCCGACCGTCTCGATCGCCGCACCCTCGATCGCCGCACCCTCGATCGGGTCCGGGGCCAGGTCCCTCAGCGCTGTGCCGCCGACTTCGCCTCGGCGACGGAGCGTCGGATCTCGCCCATCGCGTGTTCGAGTCCCTTGCGGAGGGCGTCGAACACGTCGGATGCGGTGTCGGCGCTGTTCGACACCTGCTCCCGAGCGTCGAGCCAGCGGTTGCGGAGCTCCTCGACGACGGGGTCGAGTCGCTGCTTGACCTCGAGGGAGCCGAGGTGCGCCTGGACCTCGAGGTCATCGATGCGAGCACGCCACTGGTCCAGCTCCGCTTCGGTCAGCTGGCGGCGGACGTCCTTGAGTTGGCTCCGGAGGTCGTCGATCTGCGTCTCGAGCGCAGCGACCCGGTCACCCTCTTGCGTCGTGTCGGCCATGATCCACCCTTTCGTCACGGTGATCACCAGCTACTCTGCCGCGCGTCGACGTCCCTGGGTAGGGCACAACGTCCCGGGTCGCGCTGCGACGCACGCTCCGGGCGGTCCGGGCGGTCCGGGCGGTCCGGGCGGTCCGGGGGTGGGGGTCACCGGCGGGCCGCATCGAGCAGGATCCTGCGCTCCGCAGCCCCGACCGCCCGACGAGCGGCGTCGACGGCGTCGGGAGTGACCGAGATGGAATCGATGCCCAGTCGCACCAGGTGCTCCGCGTAGTCGGGTCGGTTCGACGGTGCCTGTCCGCAGAACGACGCCGTCAGACCTGCGCGGTGGGCGGCGCCGACGATCCGGGAGATCGTGTCGAGCACGGCGGCGTCCGCCTCGTCGAACAGCTCCGCGCAGAGCTCGGAGTCGCGGTCCACGCCGAGCACCAGCTGGGTGAGGTCGTTCGAACCGATCGACACGCCGTCGATGCCCATCGCCGCGTACTCGGGGATCCGGTACGCGACCGAGGGGACCTCGGCCATGATCCACCGCAGCAGCCCTCGTTGGCGTCCCAACGGCGAGGCGTCGATCAGCTCGAGGCACGCCTCGAGCTCCCACGAGGTGCGCACGAACGGGATCATGACGTGCAGGTTGGGCGTCCGCTCCCGGGCCCGGGCGAGCACCTCGAGCTCCAGGTCGAACATCGTCGGATCCGTCGTGTAGCGGAAGCAGCCCCTGAAGCCGATCATCGGGTTGGCCTCGATCGGCTCGAACTCCTCACCGCCCCGCAGGCCCCTGAACTCGTTCGAGCGGAAGTCGATGGTCCGGTAGACGACGGGACGAGGTGCGAACGCGGTGGTGACGGTGAGCAGCGACGCCGTCATCCGCTGCACGAACTCGTCTCGGCCGCCGCGTCGGAGCATCGCCGCAGGGTGCTCGCCGTCGAGTGCTTCGGTCACCATGAGCTCCGCCCGGAGCAGTCCCACACCGTCGACCGGCTGCTGGGCGACCTGCGCAGCGCTCGACGGCAGCGCCAGGTTCACGAGGATGCGGGTGCCGAGGGCGGCGGGTGTCATGGCGACGGGCTCGGCCTGCAGGGAGCCCTCTCGATCCACGCCGGCGACCGATGCCGCCACGGGGTCGGTGGCCGCCGCTGTTCGGGTCGCCGCTGTCGGGCTTGCGCGGGTCGGGGTGGGGGAGCCGCTCGGCTCGGGCGACGGGATGACGACGACGGTGCCCGCCGAGCCGTCGACCACCACCGTGTCGCCGGTTCGCAGCTCCTCGGTCGCGGTTCGTGTGCCGACGACGCACGGGACACCGAGCTCCCTGGCCACGATCGCAGCGTGGCACGTCATGCCCCCGCTGTCGGTGACCACCGCGCTCGCCCGTCGCAGGGCGGGCAGCCAGTCGGGGCTGGTCGTCGCCGCGACGAGCACCTCTCCCTCGATCAGGTCGAGCGCTTCCGAGGGTGCGTCGAGGACGTGCACCGTGCCCGTCGCCGTGCCACCCGCGGCGCCCAACCCGGTGAGCGTCACCGCCGGGTCGCCCGACGACGGGTCGTCGGAGCGTCCCGACGACGTGCGGGCGTGACCCGTGGTGATCGGCCGCGACTGCACCACGCAGGTCCGACCCCCGCCGATCGTCCACTCGACGTCCTGCGGGACACCGAAGTGGTGCTGGACCTCCATGCCGAGACGTGCGAGGTCCAGGACCTCGTAGGGCTCCAGCACGTGCCGACCCTCGGCGGGCTCGACGGCCTCCTCGAGCACCGATCCGTCCGGTCCCGGGACCAGTCGGTGGGTCTGGTGCCCGAGTCTGGTCGACGCGATCGACCAGGTCCGGGTGTCGACGACGTAGGTGTCGGGCTCGATCGATCCGCTCACCACGGACTCGCCGAGGCCGTGCGCCGCCTCGATCACCAGGTGGTGCGGGGCGTCACCACGCGGATCGCTGGTGAACATCACCCCGGCACGCTCGACCCGCGCCATCCGTTGCACGACGACCGCGATGACCGGCTCGTCGACGATGCCCTTCGAGGTCCGGTAGTCGACTGCCCGCTCGGTGAACAACGAGGACCAGCAGTCACTCACCCGTGCCAGCAGCGCCGAGGTCCCCACCACGTTCGTGAAGGACTCGTGCATCCCGGCGAAGGAGGCACCGGCGGTGTCCTCGGCCGTCGCGGAGGAACGCACTGCGACCGGCACCGCGTCGCCCAGTGCGAGGTAGGTCTCCGTGATGGCAGCGATCGTCGCGTCGGGAAGCGGCACGCGACGCACGGACTCGGCGAGCTGCTCGAGCCGACGTGTCCGTTCCCGGCCGTCCGGCATCGCGGCGATCTCGGCGAACTCGGACCGGACCTGGTCGCGGACGCCCGCAGCATCGAGCGCGTCGAGGTACGTCCCGGCCGGCACCACGAAGCCGTCGGGCACGGGGACGCCCGCGGCGATGAGCTCACCGAGGTTGGCGCCCTTGCCGCCCACGGTCGCGATCTGGTCGGCACGGGTGTCGCCCAACCAGATGACACGACCAGCGTCCGGCGGCGGGTCCTCCGTGGTCGAGGTGTCCATGTCCGTGGTCTCCTCCTCGTCCGGCGATGGCGGTGGGGCCGCGCCGCACGCCCGCCTGCTAGTCCCTCGCTCGGTCTCGCTCCGTCCCTGCCGCGGCGGCGAGCTGCTCCGCGAGTCGGGCGCCCCAACCGCGCGCCCGATCCGACTCACCCGGAAGGAGGTGGTTGTGCTTGTCGACCAGGAAGCTCTCGGGCTCCGCGATCAGGTCGTAGCCGTGTCCCCTGAGGAGCTTCGCGATGCGCCGCGAGGCCCGACCGGTGAGCACGGCCGCGGCGTCGAGTCGGGTGTCGAACGCGGCAGCGCGTGCGTGGGGGTGCTCACCGAGCGCGGCGAGCCACTCCCGCAGGCCGGACTCGCTGTCGGCGGAGTCGTCCAGGTGGAGGTCCTCGTCGGTCGCGGCCGCGTCGGCGGCCGCCATGCGCGTCGAGGTCCGGCTGAGACCGTGCACGTGCGTCGGGCCGCCGACCACGAGCAGATCCACCTCGAGATCCTGCGGAGGTGGTGTCGACACAGCGACGATGTCGACCGCATGACGCTCGCCGAGGCCCGACGCGACGTGGTCGGCGATCTCGTGGGTGTTGCCGTACATCGACTCGAAGACGATCAGGATGCTCATGGCTGCTCCTCTCGGCGGCGGTGGGTGCCGCCGCGTCGGACGGTCAGTGGTCGGGCACGACGACGGCGCGCCCCTCGACGGTCCCGGCGCGCAACGAGGCGTAGGCGTCGTCGACCTGGTCGAACGTGAACCGGTGGACGTCGGGCATGATGCGTCCCTCGTCGGCGAGGGCGACGACCTCCATCAGCTCCGGGATCGTTCCCCAGTAGGTCGTCGCGACCGAGACCTCGTAGGGGAGGGCGAAGAAGCCCACCGAGAGCGTGCCGCCCCCGAGCCCGACGATGGTGAGGTGACCCAGGGACCTGGTCACCGCTGCGGCGAGCGCCAGCGTGGCGTCGACGCCGACGAGGTCGAGCGTCAGGTCCGCGCCGAGCCCACGTGTGGTCTCCATGACCGCAGCGGCGGCATCGTCGCCGGCCTCGACGACCACGTCCGCACCGAGGGTCGTCGCCAGCTCCAGCGCTTCGCGGCGCCGGTCGACGACGATGATCCGCGTCGCGGTGAGCTCGCGGAGGATCTGGATCGCCATGTGGCCCAGCCCGCCCGCACCGATGACCACCGTGTTCGATCCGGGGGCCAGCTGGGGGAGCGACCGCTTGATCGCGTGGTACGGCGTCAGACCGGCGTCGGTGAGGGGAGCTGCGAGCACGGGGTCGAGCCCGCCGATCGGCACGAGCCAACGGCCGTGGGGAACCAGCATGTGCGAGGCGAGCCCTCCGTCGAAGCCGAGGCCACCTCCGGCGCCGTGCAGGGTCGCCTGGCGCTCGCAGTAGTTCTCGGCGCCGACGACGCACCGCGCGCAGCGCCCGCAGCCCCACGGGCCGTAGATGGCGACGGGCTCACCGACCTCGAGCCCGTGGACGCCGGCGCCGAGCTGCTCGACCCACCCGGCGTTCTCGTGTCCGAGGGTGAACGGCGGTCCCCACGGCACCATGCCGTCGGTGAACTCGTCCATCAGGTGCAGGTCGGAGTGGCACAGACCCGCACCGCCGATCCGGACCAGCACCTGCCCGGGCCCGGGGTCCGGTTGCGGCACGTCCTGGCGTTCCGCCGGGGACCCCCACTGCATCAACCGGAACGACTCCATGGGTCCACATCACCACGGATCGGGGGGTCCCTGGTAGGGCCGAACGTCCCCCACGCTGCCGACCTCGACCGGCGGACCTTGACACGATCGGGAAGGGGCGCCGACCGCTCGGCCGGTGCCCGTACCCTCGCGAGGTTCCCCGCGCTTTGCCGAGGTGGTGAAGTGTACCTACCGTGTCGACCATGCAGGTCCCGCCAGCGGCGCACCGGCCCGGTCGGGCCACCCTCCGATACCTGCTGCTGGTCGCCGTCCTGATGGGCTTCGGCGTCGGCGGAGCCGACAGCGTCGAGGCACGTGTCGACGGCCAGGCCGAGGCCACCGTGTCGCTGGTGGCGGTCGTGACGCTGGTCGTGCTCGCACGTCGCGCGCGCCCGGAGGCCCGGGCACGTGGGGCCGCACCGCCTCGCCGGAAGCTCGTGGCGCCCCGTCGGTTGCTGACCGCCCCGGCGGTCGCGACGTCGACGAGGGGGCATCCACGATCCCGACGCGGACCACCGTGGGGTGCGTCGCACCCATCCACCTGCGCCTGACCGCTGACGCGGAGCTGCTCGACCGAGCAGCTCCGGCGGCCGACGGCGCATGCCACGCGCCGACCGGTGACGTGGTGCGGGTCCGGCGAGACACGTCGGTCCCTCGAACGACAGGAGATGCATCCATGACACACCTGCGCCGCGGCATCCGTCCGCTCGCAATGATCCTCGCAGCCGTCGCGCTGCTCACCGCTGCCGCGTGCAGCTCCGACGGCGACGCCGCGTCGGACACCACCGCCGCCGCGGGCGACGAGACCGCCGAGTCGCTCGTGCTCTACAGCGGCCGCGACGAGGAGCTCGTCCAGCCGCTGATCGACCAGTTCGTCGAGGACACCGGCATCGAGGTCGAGGTCCGCTACGGCAACTCCGCCGAGATGGGCGCCCAGCTGCTCGAGGAGGCCGACGCCACGCCGGCGGACGTCTTCCTCACCCAGGAAGTCGGCGCGGCCGGGGTGCTCGCCAAGGCCGACCTGCTCTCCCCGCTGCCCGACGACGTGGTCGAGCTGGCCGACGAGCGCTTCCGTCCCGGCGCCGACAACTCGTGGGTCGGTGTCACCGGCCGGTCCCGTGTCATCGTCTACAACCCCGATCTGGTCGCCGAGCCGCCGGCCGGCGTCACGGACCTGACCGATCCGAAGTACGCAGGCATGACGGCCTGGGTGCCGGGCAACGCCGGCTTCCAAGCGTTCATCACGGGCTTCCGGGTGAGCGAGGGCGAAGAGGCCGCCTCGACGTGGCTCGACGAGATGGCCGCGAACGGCGCCGTCGCGTACGAGAGCAACGGCGACGTGCTCGAGGCCGTCAACAACGGCGACATCGCGATGGGTCTCATCAACCACTACTACTGGGCACGCAGCCTGCCGGAGCTCGGTGACGGCCTTGTCGCCAAGCTGGTCTTCCCCGCGGGCGACGACCCGGGTGGTCTCGTGAACGCGACTGCGGTCGGCATCACCAAGAAGGGCGCCGACAACCCGGCGTCGCTCGAGCTCGTCGAGTACCTGCTCTCCGAGGCCGGTCAGACCTACTTCGTGACCGAGACCTTCGAGTACCCCGTCGTGGACGGCATCGCCGACCCCGAGGGTGTGCCGCCGCTCGCCGAGCTCGAGGGCCCGGCGATCGATCTCACCGACCTCGAGTCCCTCGAGGCCACCCAGGCCCTGCTCACCGAGAAGGGCCTGCTGAGCTGAGCACCTCGTCGGTGCACGTCGCGTCGGCGCGTGCGGGTGGGCGACCATCCGCACGCGCCGGTCGGCGCGTCCCGGTCCCGCTGCTGGTCGGCGCAGCGCTCACCACCGCGCTCGCCCTGCTACCGCTGTCGTACCTCGTCGTGCGCGCCGCCGAGGGCGGCTGGGGGCCGATCGGCGACACCCTGCTGCGCTCGCGCACCCTCGAGCTGACCCTCCGTTCCCTCGCCCTGGCGGCCCTGGTCACGCTCGCCTGCCTGGTGATCGGGACGTCGCTGGCCTGGTTGGTGACGCGCACCGACCTGCCCGGACGTCGGATCGTCCAGGTGGTCGTCGGCCTGCCGCTCGCCCTGCCGTCGTACGTGGCCGCCTGGAGCTGGCTCGGCGCGGTGCCGTCGCTGGCGGGCGGCATCGGCGCGTTCGTCGTGCTCACGTCGATCTCGTACCCCTTCGTGTACCTCCCGGTCATGGCGGCGCTCCGGCGCTGCGACCCCTCGCTCGAGGACGCGGCGCGCACCCTGGGGCGTGGCCCGCTCCAGGTCATGTGGCGCGTCACCCTTCCCCAGGTCCGACCCGCCGCGGTCGGCGGCGGACTCCTCGTCGCCCTGTACGTGCTGAGCGACTTCGGCGCCGTCGCGACGATGCGCCACGAGGTCCTCACCCACGTGATCTACCGGTCGTACCGCGCCTCGTTCGACCGCACCCCGGCCGCCGTGCTCGGCTGCCTGCTCGCCGTGTTGACCGTGGTGATCCTGCTGCTCGAGTCCCGTGTCCGGCGTCGCAGCGGCGCGCTGATCGGCGGCCGCTCGCCACGGCGCCAACCGGTGGTGCACCTCGGGCGCTGGCGCTGGGTCGCGCTGCTCGGACCGGTCGCGCTGAGCGTCGCGTCACTCGGCGTGCCGATGTGGGGCATGTCGAAGTGGTTCACCCGCGGGACGTCACGCGCCGACCCCGCGGCGCTGGTCGAGGCGGCGGGCAACACGCTCGTCGTCGCGCTGCTCGCTGGCGCCGCGGTCGTCCTGCTCGCGCTGCCGGTCGCGCTGCTCACGGTGCGCCACCACGGGAAGCTGTCCCAGGTCGCCACGAGCGCTGCGTACGCCGGTCACGCCCTACCGGGCGTCGTCGTCGGACTGGCGCTCGTCTTCTTCGGTGTGCGCTTCGCCCGGCCGCTCTACCAGGAGCTGCCGATGCTCGTCCTGGCCTACGTCGTGCTGTTCCTGTCGCTCGCGCTCGGCGCACTCCAGGCGTCGATCTCACAGATCCCGACGTCGCTCGACGACGCCGCACGCACCCTGGGCCGCAGCCCGTGGGGTGTGTGGCGCGAGATCGTGCTGCGCATGGCGACGCCCGGCATCGCCGCCGCGGCGACGCTCGTGCTGCTCACGACGATGAAGGAGCTGCCCGCCACGCTGTTCCTGCGGCCGACCGGCTTCGACACCATGGCGACGAAGTTGTGGGGCCACGTCAGCGCGCTGTCGTACGCCGCTGCGGCGCCGTACGCGGTGGCGATCGTGCTGCTGGCTGCGGTGCCGACCGCCCTGCTCAGCGCCGGCGACGAGTCACGCCGCAACTCCTGAGTGCTGCCCTGCTCCTGAGTGCTGCCCTGCTGCTGAGTGCTGGATGGGCCGCGGGGCGCCTACTCCTGGGTCATGTCGCCGACGGCCGGCTCACCGCCGGTGTCGTAGATCGCGTGGATCGTGCCGTTCGGGTAGGTCGTGGACTCGACCAGCTGCAGTGACGCTGGCACCGTCCCGTCGGCGAAGACCTTCTTCCCCTCGCCGAGCAGCAGTGGGTACACCCACAGGTCCAGGCGGTCGACCAGTCGGGCAGCGAGCAACGACTGCACCAGGTCGAGGCTGCCGATCACGTGCACCTCGTCGTGGCGGTCGAGCACCTCTCCCACGGCTGCGGTGAGGTCGTCGTCGAGCACCGTGGATCCCTGCCACTCGAGCGGTGCGCGCAGCGTGCGGCTCGCGACGTACTTCGGGACCTCGTTGAGCAGGCGGGTGAACGGGATCTCGTCGGGAGCGCTCGGCCAGTAGCCGGCGAAGATGTCGTAGGTGCGTCGCCCGAGCAGCAGCGCGTCCATGTGGCTGGCCTGCTCGAACATCACCTCACCGGCGCCGTCGTCGGTCATCAGCGGCGCCTGCCAGCCGCCGTACGCGAACCCGCCGGCGGGGTCCTCCTCGGGCCCCCCGGGCGCCTGGGCCACGCCGTCGAGGCTGACGAACTCGGTCACGATGAGTCGGCCCATGGAGCGCTCCTGAGGTCTGGGAACCGACTCGACCCTAGGACGCCGGCCGCGTGAGCTGCTCGAAGATCTGGACCAGGGCGACACGTCCTCTCGCGAGGTGGCCAGGTGAGCAGCACTCGCGTCGTGCGGCAACCATCTGCGCGACTCGTCCGGCTCCAGCCCCTCCGTCTCGAGCTGGGCTTTGCAGTACCCTCCATCGCTTGCAGGTGCCAAGGGTGTAGTGGCGGACGTCCTCAGGGCGGCGCATTTGGTGGGGCGTGAGGAAGGTCTACCGGTGGAACATCAAGGAGATGAGGATGCCGCGCCCAGCGCGGCATCCAGCGAAACGCTGTATGTCAGGTTTCGTGCGTGGCTTCGACGCGAATGGGTGGCAGCCCTCTGCATCTCCCTACTCGCGAGCGCCGTCTATGCCGGGATGGCCGCCGGGGCCCAGCGGTTGATGCCCGACGACGAGCACTACGAGGAGGAGATCGTCTTCGCGTCCCAGGCCGGGGTGTCGTGGGACGTCTACTCGGCCGATCTCGATGGGGCGAACGAGGTTCCGGTCGCCGTGAGTCCGCAGCGCGAGCACTCGCCGAGCATCTCCCCCTCCGGCAGTGAACTTGCGTATGTCATCACCGACGACGGCGCGGGTACGTCGGTACTCCACGTCGGCGATCCCTTGGGGGCCGCGACCACGGGGATCGCAGCGCCCCCTTCAGCGAGCGACTACGCCCCCAGCTGGTCGTCCACCGAAGGACTCCTGGCCTTCACCCGCTCCGTGGGGGAGGGGACCGAGATACACACCCTGGATGTTCGGTCCGGGTTCACCCAGCAGATCACGACCGATGGCGGGGCCTACGCCGCATGGAACCCTGCGGCACCGGAGATCGCGTACGAGGCGCGCGCCAGCACTGACTCCCGCGACATCAAGGTGGTGAACATCGATTCCGGAGCGGTGCGCACCCTCACCACCGACAGTGCCGACGACATCGATGCGGCATGGACCCCAGATGGAAATCGGCTCGTGTTCTCCTCCAACCGTGGGGGAGACAACTACGACCTCTACATCATGGATGTCGCGAGCGGGGACGTTCAGCGTCTGACCAACGACCCAGAGGATGAAACGGACGCCGCAGTCTCGCCGGACGGCAAGATGATCGCCTACACGTACGGGCGATCTGCAGCCGACCAGGATGTTCGGATCATGACCGTCTCAGGCACGCGGCAGAAGGACATCGTGGCCGGCCCCTCTAACGAGGCGAACCCCACTTGGAGCCCGGACGGGAGTCGCGTGTTCTTCGAGAAGGTGCCGCTCGGAGACTCGAACATCGTGCGGATGGAACCTGGGTCCGAGGAGGCTGCGACGCTCGCAGGGTCGGCGTCGGGGGAGTACTACCCATCGTGGTCGCCAGATGGGAAGCGAGTCGCGTTCTCGAGCAGCACGATGGGCAGCTACGACATCTGGACCGCTGATTCGAAGGGCGGTGACCTCCAGCGCATCACTACAGGACCTGAGGACGAGTTCTTCCCGCGCTGGAGTCCGGATGGCGACGCGATCGTCTTCACCCGAGGCCGTGAGCCAGACGTCGATCTCTTCGTGGTCTCAGCTGATCAACCACAGGAGCCGACACGGCTCACTCGCGGCGGAGGGAGTGAACCCGACTGGCATCCTGACGGCTCGTCCATCCTGTTCATCTCTCGTCGGGACGGTGAGTCGAAGCTCTACACCGTTGATCTCCTCCAGGGCCGGGAGTCGCTGCTGCTCGCCGTCGGTACCCAGGTGAGCTGGCCGCGTTGGTCGCCTGACGGCCGCCGCATCCTCTTCACGACGCAGGCCGAGGAGAGCAGTGACATCGCTGTGCTCGATGTGGAGACCCAGAAGGTCACCGCGCTGCTCAAGAGCACGGAGTTCAACGACTACTCCGGCGCCTGGTCCCCGGATGGTCGGCGTGTTGCCTGGGTTTCTGACAGGAACGGCGATCCGCAGGTCTACGTGGCCGACATGGATGATCCCGACGGCACGACGGAGCAGCTCCTGAGCGACGGGAGTCGACAATCAGATCCGGCCTGGGGTCAGCGGGCCCGCGGTCCTTCGTCGTGATGTCCTGCAGCGGCGCCGATGCCCGACGACGTCGGTCGACGGCGCAGCGGTGCACCATTCACTGGGCCAGCGAGAAGCGCTCGAAGAACTCCCAGCTGATGTCCGTCGCGTCGATCGACGTCGGGGTGAGCCCGACGATGCCGGCGATCGCGGTGCTGAAGGCGCTGCCGGGCCAGGCGTGGCCGCCGCCTTCGATCCTCCAGGACTCGACCGCGGTGCCGTCGCACGCCCAGGTGTCCTTGTAGATCGGACGTCGGGTGACGGGGTCCGAGACCACCTCGACCGTCGTGGTCTTCGGCCCGCAGCCGTAGCGCGTCGCCCAGGCCTGTGGACTGGGCGCGAAGTAGTCGAAGGGGAGGATCGGGTCGGACTCGCCGTGGAAGGTGACCACCGGGACCCGACGGGTGGGATTGCAGTTGCCGGGATTGGTGACACCTGCGTTGTCCGGGCGCAGCAGACCGGCCACCGGAGCCGCCGCCGCGAACACCTCGGAGCGGTAGCACATGAGCTGTGTCGTCATCGTGGCGCCGTAGGAGAGGCCGGTGACGTAGATGCGCGTCGGGTCGATGCAGGCGTCGGCCCGCAGCTGCACGAGCAGCTCGTCGATGAAGCGGAGCGACGGGGTGTGCTCGCCGAGCTCCCAGTTGACGCCGCCGTTCTCGCCGATCGGGTACGCCACGACGAAGCCCTCGTCGTGGGCCTTCGGGGTGTACTGGCTCATGTCGGGGTGCACGCCGGCGATGACACCTTCGAGCAACCCGTGGATGTCGATGACCAGTGGCTTGGGCCCGGGACGCGCCGACGCGGACCACGTGTAGTGCCGGACGGTGCTGCCGACACGGAGGCTCGCCGGCCGGTCCGACACCGCGGTCGCCGGCACGGCGCATCCGTCGCCGCTCGCCGGCGGACCTGCTGCGGGGAACGTCGTGCAACTCGTCAGCACCGCGACCGTCGCTGCCAGCACCACGACACGCGCACCCGTGCTCCGCACCATGAGATCCCCCTCGCCCCCGGCTCGTGGCACACCGTGTCATCGGTGCCCCATGGAGTCAACGAGGCGTCCCAGGTCGTGGGAAGCACCGGAATGAGTGTCGACCTGAGCGGGTTGTCAGCATCGATGGATCCCTCCATCGTGTGGCTCGACGAGCCGTGCGCCGCTGACGCCCGGCTCAGCGGCGCCAAGGCGTCGAACCTGGCGATCGCGCGGCAGCACGGTCTCCCCGTGATCGAGGGGTTCGCGATCACCTCGACGGCGGTTGCCGCCGCCGACCGGTGGAACGGCACGGGTCCCGGCGGTGAGCGGCTGCACGACGCCTGGGCGACGCTGTCCGCGAACGGCACGCTGCCGCTCGCAGTCCGCTCGTCGTCGGTGCTCGAGGACGGAACGGGCTCTTCGATGGCAGGGCGTTTCCGGACCGTGCTGCACGTCAGCGGATGGGACCCGTTCCTCGCCGCCGTGCACGACGTGATCGCCTCGGCCGTTGGGATCGGGGACGCTGGCGGGATCGGGGACGGGGACGGGGACGGTGACGCGGTGGGGGGACCGGCGCCCATGGCGGTGCTCGTGCAGCCGATGGCCGACGCCCGCGTCGGCGGTGTCCTCTTCGGGATCGACCCGCTGACGGGCGACCGGGCCCACTCCCTGGTGTCGGCGACGGACGGGCTCCCGGACCGGATCGTCAGCGGCGAGGTCGTCGGGGAACAGGTCCTGCTGCGCCGTCGCGGCGGCGTCTCACGGCACGGCGCCGGCTCTGGTCACGGCGCAGGTTCTCGTCGCGGCGCAGGTCCTGGGAGTGGAGCAGGGGCGCCCCTGCTGGGGTCCCGCGAGCGCCGGCGCCTGGCGCGTCTCGCCAGGGACGCCGAGCGCCTGTTCGGTGCGCCTCAGGACATCGAGTGGCTGATCCTCGGAACCGGCGAGCTCCGCCTCTTGCAGAGCCGACCGATCACCGCCTCGGCGATGCCCGTGGCAGGTGGCCATGTGCTCGGCGCCGGTCCGGTCGCCGAGACCTTCCCGGCGCCGTTGGCACGCCTGGAGCGTGATCTCTGGGAGGGTCCGCTCGAGACCGGCGTGCGCGAGGCGCTCCGGCTCAGCGGCGCCGTGAGCGCCCGTGCATTGGCCGAGCACTTCGTCGTGGACATCCGCGGTCGAGTGGCGGTCGACCTCGAGGCGCTCGGGGTCGTGATGCCACGTCGCACGTGGTGGAGGCTGCTCGACCCTCGGTCGCCGCTGCGCCGCCTGTTCGCCGCGTGGCGCGTCGGACGACTGCGGGTCGCGATGCCGGCGATCGCCCACGATCTGGTGTCCGAGGTCGACGGCGATCTTCGTTCCCTCGCCGCACTCGATCGTCTCGGCGACGTCCAGCTGCTGACCGTGCTGTCCAACGCCCAGCGGGTGTTGGCGACGCTGCACGCACACGAGGTGCTGGCCGGCTTCTTCGTCGACCGCACCCGTCCGGCGGTCACCGGCGCGTCCGAGGCGCTGACCACCCTCCGGCGTGCGCGCCTCGACGGTCTCGACGACCACGAGATCGTCGCCGAGCACCCGGTCGTGCTGGCCCTGACCGCTCCCCGCATCGGCGGGCCGCTCGTCCTGCCCCCGACACCCCGGACCGAGCCGACACCCCGGACCGCGCCGGCGCCGCTCGTGACGGCCGAGGTCGTCGATCCGAACGCGGTGGCCCGGGAGTCGCTGCGGCTCCGGGCCCGGTGGGTGCAGGAGCTGACGGCTCGCGTCGCGATGGAGCTGGGGACCCGCCTCGAGGCCCGCGCCCAGCTCGCCGCGCGGCTCGACGTCCGCCACATCGACCTCGCGGTGTTGCGCGACGCCGTCGAGCAACCGGGGGCGGCGGTCGAGGTGCCGCCCGACGACCTGGGTGGCCCACCGCTCCCGGACCGATTCCGGCTGGCCGTCGACGGCAGCGTCGTGCCCGACGTCGAGGAGCCGTCCAACCGCTCCGGCGGGGGCCCGGTGGGTGTGAGCACCGGTCGGGTGGTCGGGATCGTCACCCACGATCCACTCGACGCGACCGGCAAGGTGCTCGTCGTGCGCACCCTCGATCCGCGGCTCGCCGCTGCGGTCGAGGTCGCCGCCGGCCTCGTCGCCGAGCAGGGCGGTCCGCTCAGCCACCTCGCGATCCTCGCCCGCGAGTTCGGCGTCCCCGCGGTCACCGCGATGGCCGGCGCCGCGTCGACGCTGCGCGCCGGAGAGCGGGTCCTCGTCGACGGCGGCGCCGGGACCGTCGAGCGCCTCGATCTGAGCGAACCGGAGCCCGTGACACCTGGCCGCCCGGTGCGGCGCGACGGAGCACCGCGCGAGGGAGTGCCGCAAGGACGGACCTCGCGACGAGGGGCGCCAGAGGGAGGAGCACTGCGGGGAGGTGCGCCATGAACCGACGACAGGTCGTCGTGATGATGATCGGTGCCGCCACGCTCGCGGCGTCGGGTGCCTACGTGTTCGTCTACCTGTACCGCTGGGAGTGGAACCGTGCCCTGATCAGCGCAGCGATCTTCCTCGCTGCCGAGGTCGCGGTGCTCGGGTGGTTGCTGGGTCGGAAGCTGGACGCCATCGGCCACGACGTCGAGGGCATCGGTCGGGACCTCGAGGCGGTCCGGACCCGGCGCATCGCCGGGCATCTCGACGCGGCCCGCGACCGGCCCTCGACGGTGTTCGAGTGGCTGCGTCCCGACCCGGACGGCACGCGGGTGTTCATCCCCGTGCTGCTGGGCGCGGGTCTGGTGTTCGCCGGACTGGCCTGGATCGTGGAACGGATCGGCCGGATGACGGCGGGACGCTTGTCGGACCGCGCCCTGGCCGTCGGGTTGTCGCGGCTGGCGCTGCCGCCCGGTGGGTTCCTCGACGACGCCGACGATCCGCTGCGTGATCTGCGCGGACCTGCCGGAGGGCGGTGGTAGCGGTGCGCCGGTCCGCCGCCGGGCGAGCGCTGGGACCCGTCCTGGTGCTGGCCATCACCGTCGTGGTCATCGTGCTCATGGCCGACGCGACCCAGTACACCTTCGAGCGTGGACGATCCGGCACCACCCGGGTGGTGTTCCGGGTCGAGACACGCGACTACCACCACGATCTGGACGACGCGGCCGTCTCCCTCTGGATGCCGTGCGTGGGTGCCGTCGGCTGGACCGGCATCACCACCCCACGAGCGGTGGGCGACGGCGAGTACGTCGCCGAGGTGCGGCCCTCGCTGGGGGAGCACGCGTCGCGTCGACTCCGTGGGTGCCTCGAGGACACGGCGGTGGACCGGGTGCGCGGCGACGTGATCGCGACGCAGGTCGACGACTGATCCGCTTCGAGAGACGCCCTCAGGCGGCCTGCTCGCGGCGACGCCGTGACGAGGCACGTTGCTCGTGGGGCTCGAGCCACCAGAAGACGACACGGCCGACCACCTCGGCGAGCACGATCGCCGCGAGCTGCACGCCGCTCCACAGCAGGACGACGGGGTAGCCGCGCTGGGCCATCGTGGCGTGCTCGTCGGTGAACCCCCACAGCACGACGAGGGGCAGGACGGTGGCGCCGAACATCAACACGACGAGCGAGTCGAGCGAGGCGATCCACATGTCGGCGCGGCGCACCGCCCTGATCTCCTCGGACCGCAACCGCCACATCGACAGGGCCGCGAGACCGATGCCGAGCACTGCGCTCGCGACGACCAGATCGGCATCGGCGGCCTCTCGCATGCCGCCGCGGTCGGAGCTCAGCGTGATGGCGATCGCGGGGGCGAGCAGGACCGCCACGCACAGCAGGGCATAGACGGGTGGGGCGATCAGGTCGAGAGCCTCGTGGCGTCTCGCGTCGCCGCGCTCCTGTGCGCGTTCGTCGTGGCGCGTGGTGCGGTCCGGGTCGCTCATCGTCCCTCCCTGGCTCGCAGGGTGAAGCGGTCGACCACGGCCCCGTCGGCCCGGACGCACCGGCCGGTGAGCCGGTCGCCCTGCACGTCGATCACCAGGAAGTGCAGGATCGAGGCGGACATCGCCGTGTAGCGGCTGCGACCGACGGGGGTGGTCTTGCAGCCGCCGCCGCTGACGACGTAGTTGACGCCCCTCTGG
>JAEWED010000175.1 GCA_023389745.1 Actinomycetes bacterium | reverse complement strand
CTGCCGAGGTCGTCGAGCTCGTCGCCGTGCTCGAGCACGCCAAGAGCCGCACCGCCGTCGACGCAGAGCGTGCCTTCCTCGCCGAGCTGGGCGGCGACTGCTCCCTGCCCGCCGGCGCGCACGCGGTGCTCGACGACGACGGCACCCTGTCGCTCGACGTGGTCCTCGCCGACGAGGTCGGCGGTCGTGTCGTGCAGCTGCAGCGCGTCGGCGCCGACGGCGCCGAGCTCGGGCGCACTGCGGCGATCGAGGCCCGCGACCAGCTCGGGGCGGGGCAGGCCTCGTGACCGTCTACCTGGTGGGCGCGGGACCGGGCGATCCGGGGCTGCTCACCGTCCGTGGTGCACAGCTGCTCGCAGGCGCTGACGTCGTGGTGCACGACCGGTTGTCGGCGGTGTCGCTGCTCGACCTGGCGCCCGCCACCGCGACGCGCATCGACGTGGGCAAGACACCCGCGGGGCCCTCGGTGCCACAGGAGCGCATCAACGAGCTGCTGGTCGAACACGGCAGGGCGGGCCGGCAGGTCGTGCGACTCAAGGGCGGCGACCCGTTCGTGTTCGCACGTGGTGCCGAGGAGGCGGCCGCGCTCGAGGCCGCCGGCGTCGACTACGAGGTGGTGCCGGGCATCACGTCGGCGATCGCCGTGCCCGCGTACGCCGGCATCCCGGTCACGATGCGGTACTCGTCGACGAGCCTCACGATCGTCACCGGTCACGAGGATCCCTCGAAGCAGCGCACCGACGTCGACTGGGAGGCGATCGCCCGCGTCGGCGGCACGATCGTGATCCTCATGGGCGTCGCCAACCTGCCCCGCATCGCCGAACGGCTGCTCGCCGGCGGCCTGTCGCCCGACACGCCGGCCGCAGCGATCCGCTGGGGGACCCGACCCGACCAGCGCACCGTGCGCGCCACGCTCGCGACCCTGGCGGACCACGACCTGGCAGCGCCGAGCACGATCGTCGTCGGCGACGTCGCCGCGCAGCAGCTGCGCTGGTTCGAGGACCGGCCGCTGTTCGGGCGCCGCGTCGTGGTCACCCGCTCGAAGGCGCAGGCCGGTTCGCTCGCCGGACGTCTGGTCGCGGCGGGTGCCGAGGTCGTCGAAGCACCCACGATCGAGTTCGCGGACCCCTCCGACGGGGGTGCCGCGCTGCGAGGCGCGATCGCCCGGATCGACGAGTTCGACTGGGTGGTGCTGTCGTCGCCCAACGGTGTCGATCGGTTCACCGCGCTGCTGCGCGACGGGCGCGACCTGGCGGGTGTCCGCCTGGCCGTCGTCGGCCCGGGCACGCAGGCAGCGCTGGCCGAGCGTGGCCTGGTCGCGGACCTGCTGCCGGACCGCTATGTCGCCGAGGGCCTGCTCGAGGCGTTCCCCGATCCCGACCCGGGAGCGGGCGGGCGGGTGCTCGTGGTGCGAGCCGCTGTGGGCCGCGACGTGCTCGTCGACGGGCTCGCGGCGCGGGGCTGGCAGGTCGAGCTGGTCGAGGCGTACCGCACGGTGCCCGCGACGTTCGACGACGCGACCCGTGCGCGGCTGGCGGGAGCCGACGCGATCACCTTCACCTCGTCGTCGTCGGTGACGAGCTTCGTCGACAGCGCCGGCGTCGACGCGGTGCCGCCCGTCGTCGTGACGATCGGTCCGATCACCTCGGCGACCGCTCGGGAGCGGGGCCTCGAGGTGACCGCCGAAGCCGATCCGCACTCCCTCGACGGGCTCGTCGCGGCGGTCTCGTCGCAGCTGGCCCGGGAGGGCGGCGCGCGGCCCTCACCTAGGATCGATCCGTGAGCTTCCCGCAGCGGCGCCCGCGCCGCCTCCGCCGGACCCCGGCCATGCGTCGCCTGGTCGCCGAGACCCGACTCGGGGTGGACGACCTGGTCGCCCCGCTCTTCGTGCGTGAGGGCATCGACTCGCCGGTGCCGATCTCGTCGCTGCCCGGGGTGGTCCAGCACGACCTCACGTCGCTGCGACGAGAGGCGCGCGAGCTGGTCGACCTGGGCGTCGACTCGGTGATCCTCTTCGGCGTGCCCGAGCACAAGGACGCCCGGGGCTCGGGCGCCTCGGACCCCGACGGGATCGTGCAGCGCGCCGTGCGCGAGCTGCGCGACGACCTCGGTGACTCGCTCGTGATCATGGCCGACCTGTGCCTCGACGAGTACACCGACCACGGCCACTGCGGGCTGCTGGCGTCCGACGGGTCGGTCGACAACGACGCCACCCTCGAGCGCTACGGCGAGGTCGCCCTGGTGCAGGCCGAGGCCGGCGTCGACGTCTGCGCCCCCTCGGGGATGATGGACGGCCAGGTGATGGTCATCCGCGACACCCTCGACGAGGACGGCTTCGGCGACGTCGCGATCCTCGCGTATGCGGCGAAGTACGCCTCGGCGCTCTACGGGCCGTTCCGAGAGGCGGTCGACGTCGAGATCGCGGACGGCGGCGACCGCCGCGCCTACCAGCAGGACTGGCACAACGTGCGCGAGTCGCTCGAGGAGATCCGGGCCGACATCGCCGAGGGTGCCGACATGGTCATGGTCAAGCCGGCCCTGACCTACCTCGACGTGCTCACGAAGGCACGCGCCGAGGTCGACGTGCCACTCGCCGCGTACCACGTGTCGGGCGAGTACGCGATGGTGCACGCCGCGGCCGAGCGGGGCTGGATCGACGGCGACGCGGTGGCGCTCGAGCAGATCTCGGCGATCAAGCGGGCCGGCGCGGACTTCGTGTTGACCTACTTCGCCCGCTCGCTCGCCGAATCGATGCAGTGACGACACCCCGGAGCGATGAGGAGTCGACGGTGAGCGAGCAGAGCACAGCGGCCCCACAGGGTGAGCTGACGAACGCGGGACTGTACGAACGCGGGCTGGCCCGCATCCCCGGCGGCGTGAACTCGCCCGTGCGCGCCTTCCGGTCCGTCGGCGGCACGCCGCACTTCGTCGCCCGAGGCAAGGGCGCCTACCTGTGGGACGTCGAGGGCAACCGCTTCATCGACTACGTGCAGAGCTACGGCGCGTCGATCCTCGGGCACGCGGATCCCACCGTGATCGGCGTGATCCAGCGCGCCGCCGAGCTGGGCACGACCTTCGGCGCACCGACGCCGGGAGAGGTCGAGCTCGCCGAGGAGCTCTGCGCCCGCATCCCCGGCATGGAGCAGGTGCGCCTGGTCAGCTCCGGCACCGAGGCGACGATGTCGGCGATCCGCCTGGCCCGCGGGGCGACGGGTCGCTCGACGATCGTGAAGTTCGAGGGCAACTACCACGGCCACTCCGACGCGCTGCTCGCCTCGGCGGGCTCCGGTGTCGCCGAGGGCGCGATGGAGACCGACACGACCCCGGACTCCGCCGGGGTCACCGCCGGTGCGGTCGCGGACACGCGCATCGAGCCGTACAACGTGGTGCCCACGCTGGACGAGTCGGTCGCGGTGGTCATCGTGGAGCCGGTCGCCGCGAACATGGGGCTGGTGCCGCCGGTCGAGGGGTTCCTCGAGGGCCTGCGCGACGAGTGCGACCGAGTGGGCGCACTGCTGCTCTTCGACGAGGTGATCACCGGGTTCCGCCTGGCCGTCGGCGGCGCCACGGAGTGGTCCGGCGTCACCCCCGACATCTGGTGCTTCGGCAAGGTGATCGGCGGCGGGCTGCCCGTCGGCGCCTTCGGTGCGTCAGCCGAGATCATGTCGAACATCGCGCCGCTCGGCCCGGTGTACCAGGCGGGCACGCTGTCGGGGAACCCGCTCGCCACCGCCGCGGGCCGCGCCGTGCTCGAGCGTCTCGACGCCGATGCCTACGTCCAGCTCCGCAACACCGCGGGCACGCTCGCCGACGGGCTGCGCACGATCTTCGCCGAGGCCGGCGTCGCGGCGATCGTGCCGCAGGTCGGCCCGCTGCTGGGTCTGTTCTTCGGTGACGCCGACGTGGTCGGCGGCGAGCAGCCCGTCGACTTCGCCACCGCGGGTGCGTCGGTGGCGCTCGGGCGCTACCCGGCGTTCTTCCACGGCATGCTCGAGCGGGGCATCGCGCTGGCGCCGGGACCGTGGGAGGTCTGGTTCCCGTCGCTGGCCCACAGCGAGGACGACGTCCGGATCACCCTCGAGGTCGCGCACGAGGTCGTCGCCAACCTGCCGGGCTGAGCCGGCAGCGCTCGAGCGCTCCGGGCCTCCGAATTCCGTCTCGGATTCGGGGTGGGGACTCCGAATCCGAGACGGAATTGGTGGGCCGCACGGACATCCGACTCAGAATCGGTGCCGGGGCACCGACTCGAGATCGGAATTCGAACGGGGTCGGCCCGCCGACCCGGGCGGGGGAGCGGCCCATAGGCTGTGCGTCCGTGGGTACCGACCGCCAGGAGTTCGACCACGACGCGGCCGAGCGCGTGCTGCGCCGGGCGATCGACCTCGCCGAGCAGCGGGCCGGCGGGTCGGACCGTGGGTTGTCGGAGTCGGCGCTGATCGAGGCGGCCGAGGAGCTCGGCGTCGAGCCTGCGGCGGTGCGTCTGGCCGTTGCCGAGGAGCGCGTCGGAGTGCTCGCGAACCGACCGGCCAGGGCGGACCGGCTCGTCGGTCCGGCGGTGCTCAGCGCGACCCGTGTGATCGACCTGCCCTGCGACGAGGCCATGGATGCCGTCGACCGCTGGCTGCGGCGGGCCGGTTCGCTGCGGCGTCAGCGTCGCAGCGACGGCGACGGGCCCGGCGTGACGGCCTGGTACACGCGACGATCCGACCCCGCCGCCGGGCTGCAGCGCACGATGCGCTCGGTGACGGGCCAGGAGCAGCTGAGCCGGGTCGGTCGGCTCCGGGTCGACAGCTACCCGCTCGGCGCTGTGCCGGCCGATGCCCGGAGCGGAGCAGAGGACCGGTCGCTGGTGGTGCTGTCCGCCGATCTCGGTGTCGAGCGCGCCGCGGTGCTCGCCGGTGGGTCGACGGTCGCGGTCGCCGGATCGACCTCGTCGGTGGCGGCGGTGCTCGCCGGGGTTCCCTGGGTGTGGATCGGCATCCCCGCGTCGGCCGCGGTCGGCCTGGGCGCGTTCCGTGTCCGTGCCCACGGTCTGCCCGACGTGCAGCTCTCGCTCGACGGCGCGCTCGACCGGATCGCCGCGGGCGACCTGCCCGGGGGCGTGATCGACGACGTGCGATCCCGTCTGCGCAGCGGTCTCAACCGGGGCCGCCGCACCGCCTGATCTGCAACGGGCCCGGGCCCGCGGACAGCGTCCAGAGACGCTGTCGCCGTCGTCCGGACCCGATCCGCCGTCGTCGGAGAGGTGAACAGAAGCCGAACATCGTTCGGATCTCGTGGACTCGGCGCCGCTCGGCTGGTAGCAAGGACCCGGGGCCGCCTGGCTGGGGCGGACAACACAAGAGGGCGAGATCATGATCAGATCACGTTGGGGCGCGTGCTGCGCCATCGCGGTGTTGGGCATGTTGGCGGTCGCGTGTGCGCCGCCGACCGAACCGACGCAGAACCTGTCGCCGGTGGCTCAGGCCGCCGTCGCACCGGACGAGGGGCCCGCACCGCTGCTGGTCGAGTTCGACGGCTCGGGCTCGAGCGACCCCGACGGCACGATCGTCGGGTACGAGTGGGACTTCGGTGACGGTGCGACGTCGACCGAGGCCGACCCGTCGCACACCTACACCGACGTCGGCACCTACGACGCCGTGCTGACCGTGACCGACGACGACGGAGCGACCGACACCGCAGGGGTCACCGTCACGGTGACCGCTCCCGTGAACGCTGCTCCGTCCGCCGTGGCCACCGCGGACGTCACCTCGGGCGGCGCGCCGCTGGTCGTGACCTTCGACGGCTCGGCCTCCTCGGACACCGACGGCACGGTCGTCAGCCACGAGTGGGACTTCGGCGGAGGCGCCACGTCGACCGACGTCGCGCCGACCCACACCTTCACCGAGGTGGGCCAGCACACCGTGGTGCTGATCGTCACCGACGACGACGGCGCCCAGGCGTCGACCTCGCTGGTCATCACCGTCGCCCCCGCCCAGCCGCCGGTGGCGGTCGCCTCGGCCGACGTGCTCTCGGGCACGGTCCCGCTGGTCGTCGAGCTCGACGGCTCCGGATCGACCGACTCGGACGGCACGGTCGACAGCTACGAGTGGGACCTCGGCGACGGATCGCCGGTCGTCTCCGGCGCGACCGTGACGCACACGTACACCGCAGCAGGCACCTACACCGTGACCCTGACGGTCACCGACTCCGACGGCCTCACCGACTCCACGCAGCTCGTCGTGACCGCCACCGACAACGCTGCGCCGGTCGCGATCGCCGCAGCGACGCCGACCTCGGGCACCGCCCCGCTGGTCGTCGAGCTGGACGGCTCGGGTTCGACCGATGCCGGCGGCACGATCGTGTCGCACTCGTGGGACCCGGGCGACGGCTCGGCCGTCGTGTCCGGTGAGGTCGTCGAGCACTCCTACACCGACGCCGGCACGTACACCGCGACCCTGACCGTCACCGACGACCTGGGTGCGACCGACTCCGACTCGGTGACGATCACCGTGGGCGAGTCGGTCAACGAGCTGCCGACCGCGGCCATCGCCGCGACCCCGACCTCGGGCATCGCGCCGCTGACCGTCGACTTCTCCGCTGCTGGCTCGGCCGACACCGACGGCACGATCGAGAGCTACGACTGGGTCTTCGGTGACGGCAACTCCGGCACCGGGATCGACCCCGAGCACCTCTACACCGAGCCCGGCTCGTACACCGCGGTCGTCACCGTGACCGACGATCGTGGCGGCCAGGCCTCCGCGGCCATCGAGATCGAGGTCGTCGCCAACGTCGCACCCGTCGCGGCGGCGAGCGCGACGCCGACGGTCGGCATCGCGCCGCTCGTCGTCGAGCTCTCCTCGGCGGGATCCACCGACTCCGACGGCACGGTCGAGAGCTACGAGTGGGACCTCGGCGACGGCACCACGTCGACCGAGGCCAACCCGACGCACACCTACGGCGCCGCAGGCACCTACACCGCCACGCTGACGGTCACCGACGACCGTGGCGCACAGGACCAGGCCTCGGTGGTGGTCGAGGTCGTCGCCAACCAGGCACCGACCGCGCTCGCGAACGCGGACGTGCAGTCCGGCGCCCGTCCGCTGTCGGTGACCTTCGACAGCTCCGAGTCCGTCGACGCCGACGGCGAGATCGTGTCCTACGCGTGGGACTTCGGTGACGGTGCGACCTCGGACGAGGCCAACCCGACCCACGTCTTCGACGAGGGCACCTGGTCGGTCACCCTGACCGTCACCGACGACCGGGGCGCCACCGACACCTCGGCCGCCCTGGTGATCACCGCGATCGTCGACGACGACGCCGACGGGGTCAGCCCGCCGCTCGACTGCGACGACGACGACGCCTCGGCCTACCCGGGTGCGCCCGACGCGTTCGACGACGCCGGCGTCGACACGAACTGCGACGGCTACGACGGCGTGGCCGACGAGCAGGTGTTCGTCGCGACCGCCGGCGACGACACGGCGACGTGTGGTTCGCCCGAGGAGCCGTGTGCCTCGATCGCCCATGGTCAGGGCCGCGCCCTCGCCCTGGGTCGCAGCACCGTCGGCGTCGCCGCCGGTGAGTACGCAGCCTTCTCGCTGGCGAACGGAGTGACCGTCGCCGGCGGCTTCGACGCCGACTTCCAGCGTGGCGACGCCGCGACCGGCGACGTCACGGTCGTCGTGAACGGCGCCACGAACGCTGCCGTCGGTGGCACCGTGGCGATCCTCGCCGACGGGCTCACCCAGCCCTCGGGTGTGCGCGACCTGGTGGTCGAGGGCCTCGACGCCGCAGCCGGCCAGAACAGCTACGGCATCATCGCCCGCAACTCCGGTGAATCGCTGACCCTCGACTCGGTGCACGTCATCGCCGGCGACGGCGGCCAGGGCGCGGCGGGCAACGCCGGGTCGAACGCGACGCAGAGCGCCGCACCGGGCGGTGGCACCGGAGCCAACGCCGAGCGCTCGGCGCAGACGTGCAACACCACCCGGCAGGCCGGCGGTGGCGGCGCGACGACGTCGACCCCCGGCGCCAACGGCGGCGGCGGTGGTGCAGGCGGTCAGAAGGACTCCAGCTGCACCCTCGGCGTGTGCGCCGGCGGAGCCTGCACCTCGACCGCCGGTCTGGGCGGCGGCAACGCCGCGACCGTCGTGGGCAGCGCCGGACTCGCCGGCGGCGGCGGCTCCCGCTGCGACTGCGGTGAGGCCGGCACCGGCGGCGCCGGCAACCCCGGACGCACCCAGCACGGCAACGGCGGGCAGCCGACCAGTGCAGCGGTGGGCACGCTCGACGGCGCAGGCCTGTGGGCCTCGAAC
>JAEWED010000125.1 GCA_023389745.1 Actinomycetes bacterium | reverse complement strand
ACCCCACTCACCCGCGGCGCCACCGAAGCGAAGCTCGTCGTCCGCGAAGACCACCTCGGGTCAGGTGACCAGGTCGGCGGGTCGTGGGCCGAGCGGATCCGTCGCGGTCGTGTCGTCACCACCGCCGATGGCGCGGCGGTCGACCCGCTCGCCGCGGCGGTGCTGCTCTGCGACTCGGTGGTGCGACCCTTCCAGGTCGACGACAAGGGCCGGATCCTCTGGGGCGGGCGCCGGCGCCGCTCCATCACCCACGCCCAACGCGCCGCGCTCGCCATCCGCGACGGCGGCTGCGTGTTCCCCGACTGCGACGCACCGCCGAGCTGGTGCGACGCTCACCACGTCGAATGGTGGCGAGACGGCGGACCAACCGACATCGACAACCTGGTCCTGCTCTGCCGCAAGCACCACACACGAGCCCATCACAAGGACTGGACTCTCGAACCGGTCCCAGCAGAACCCGGCGATCCCACCGGCGGCACACAACGCTTCACCTGGACCCACTACCCCGGCGACGGCGCCGAGGCCCGGGTCATGCCCGCCACCAACGCCCGCACACGCCACCTGCGCCACTCAGTGCTCCTCAGCCAGGCAACAGACCTCGACGGCGTCCGAGCCGGCCCACCCTGAACAGACCGGCCGGCCCTCAGCAGCCAGTTGTTCGTTCAGCCCGCACTGTCACCGAGGCAGCGACGCGCACATGCGGCCACGATCTCCTCGACGGTCGAACCGAGCGGTCGGATCCGCGGCTGTCAGACCGGACCGAACGACGCGCCCGAGCGGTTGATCGCCGCCGCGTCGGTGCCGAGGTACGACGCGACGACCTCCGGGTGCTCCAGCACCTCGGATGGCGCACCGCTGACGATGACCGAGCCGAGCTCCATCGCGACGAGCCGGTCGCAGAGACCCGACAGCAGCGGCATGTCGTGTTCGATCACCAGCATCGCCGCGCCGGTGTGGTCCCTGATGCGCGACAGCAGCGGTCCGAGCGCCTCGGTCTCCTTCTGTGCCACACCGGCGGACGGCTCGTCGAGGCACATCAGGACGGGGTCCTCGGCGAGCAGGCACGCCAGCTCGACGATGCGTCGTGTACCGGTCGACAACGCCGAGGTCGGCGTGTGGGCGTATCCGCTCAGCCCGAGCATCGAGGCCAGCTCGAGCGCCTTGGCCTCGGTCGCCGCCTGCGCCAGGTACGACGCCGGCTGACGGGTCGCATCGGCGACGAGCGACCGGTTCGTCGCCGACCGCTCGCAGGCCACCTCGATCGTCTCGATCACGGTCAGGGACGGGAACAGGCGGGCCTCCTGGAAGGAGCGACCGAGTCGTGCCCGGGCCCGTTCGAACGGTGCCCAGTCCGAGATGTCGACACCACGGAACACGATCGAGCCGTCGTCGAGGTCGTGGAACCCGGAGATGCAGTCCATGAGCGTGGTCTTGCCGGCGCCGTTCTGACCGATCAGCCCGACGATCTCTCCGGCGTGCACCGTCAGACCGACGTCGTTGAGGGCGTTGACGCCGCCGAAGCGCTTGGTCACGCCGCTGCACACGAGCACCGGCACCTCGTCGCCGTCGGCACCGATCGTCCTCGGCTGCTCGCCGCCGTCGAGCTGGGTGAGGTCGAGCAGGTGCAGCTGCGGGCCCTGCTCCTCGGTGCCGCCGGTGCCGTCGCCCGTTCCATCGACGGCGTCGTCCTCGTGGGCCGCGGCGCCCTGGATGAACACCGAGCGGAGGATGTCGGGGCGTTCGAGCAGCTCGCGCGTGGGACCCTCGAACCGTGCCCGGCCCTTCTCGAGGAAGACGGCACGTTCGGCGAGGGTCAGCGCGACGTTGACCGACTGCTCGACCACGACGACGGTCATGCCGTCCGCGTTGAGTCGGCGGACCACGTCGCAGAGCGCACCGACGATCATCGGCGCCAGACCCAGCGACAGCTCGTCGATGAGCAGCACCTTCGGCCGGAGCATCAGCGTCATGGCCAGCGCCAGCTGCTGCTGCTCGCCGCCGGAGAGGTCACCCGCGAGCTGCGAGCGGCGTTCGGCGAGGATCGGGAACAGCTCGCGCACGTCCTCGAGGTCGTTCGCGATCCGCTCGCCGTCCTTGCGGAACGTCCAGCAGGCGAGGCGCAGGTGGTCGTCGACGCTGAGGGTCGGGAAGATCGCCTTACCGCCGGGCATCAGGGCGACGCCCTCGGTGACGATCTGCTCGGCCGACTTGCCGGTCAGGTCGATCCCGCCGAGCCGCACCGAACCGGAGCTCGGGATGAGACCGCAGATCGCCTTGAGCAGCGTCGACTTGCCGGCGCCGTTGGTGCCGAGCAGCGCGACGATCTCACCGTCGGCGACATCGAGGTCGAGGTCGAAGAGGACCTGGAGTCGGCCGTAGGACACGTCGATGCCCTCGGCGCGCAGCGCCCCGTCAGCCAGCCCGGCGCGCAGCGCTCCGTCAGCCGGCTCCTCGGCCGCTGCCGTCTCGGGTGGGATGCCGCGGTACAGCGACGCCGCGTCCAACCCTGCTCCGTGCAGATCGGCGCCGTTCAGCGCTGCGCCGTGCAGTGCTGCGCCGTTCAGGCCTGCATCGTCCAGGTCGGCACCGTCCAGGCCTGCATCGTCCAGGTCTACATCGTCCAGGCGTGCGGCGCTCGCCGCGACCGGCGGCGCGTCGGGGAGCCCGACGGTCTCGCCGTCGCCGACGACGGACAGCTCGGGAGCGGGGACCGGCAGGGGGCGACCCTCGAGGTCCATGCCGTGACGGGCGGCGATGCGACGCACCAAGAGGTCGCGCACCCGGGCCGCGAGGCCGGCGAGCCCGGAGGGGATCAGCCACAGCACCACGAGCACGCCGGTGCCCGCCGCGATGAGTCGGATCGTCTGGTCCATGTCCTGCAGGCCGCGCATGCCCGCGGCACCGGAGATCGCTCCGCCGATCGATCCGAGTCCACCGATGGTCGCCATCGAGAAGATCTCGACCGACTGGACCGGCTGGTACGAACCGACCCGGGCGCCGTGCAGCAACAGGACGTGCAGTCCGCCGGCGAGTCCGGCGAGGGCGCCCGAGAACACGAACCCGGACAACGTCACCCGGCGGGTCGACACCGACGCGGCCTCGGTCGCCTTGGCGTTGTCGCGAGCTGCGATCAGCAGCCGTCCGGAGCGGGAGTTGCGCACGCCGCGGGCGAGCACGATCCCCAGCGCGAGGATCGCGAGCGAGAACCAGAGCATGTAACGCTCGTTCTCGAGGTCGACCCGCGACCACAGCAGCGGTCGGGCGACGTCCTGGGGGATGATCTCCGGGAAGACGTTCGGGTTCAGGACGTAGCCGTCGAGCACGACGGCGAAGGCCAGGGTGACGACCGCCAGGAACGGGCCGCGGATGCGCAGCGCGGGAACGCCCAACAGCAGCGCGGCGAGCGAGCCGGCCGCCGCTGCCACGGCGAGCGTGATGAACAGGTCGACGTTCCAGCGCGACACGAAGTTGCCGGCGACGATCGCGCCGACGCCGACGAGCGCGAACTGCCCGAGGCTGATCTGCCCGCCCCAACCGGTGAGCACGACCAGGCTGACCGCCACCAGCGCCCAGACGGTCATGATCGACAGCGAGTACGACGTGCCGGGTCCGACGAGCATCGGGATGACGACCGCCGCGGCGATGAGCGCGACCAGACCGGCGCGCTTGGACCACTTGACCGAGCCGAGCGCTGCGATCGCCGGCGCGAGCGGTCGGATGAGCTCGGCGTCGCGCCAGCCGCCGTCGGCGTCGTGCGCCCGCGAGCCGCTGGAGCGGCGCAGCAGCAGCGCCGCCACGATGATCACGAACAGCACGACGTCGACGAGCTCGGGGCTCGAGGTGTTCCAGCGCACGATCTGCTCGACGACGCCGAGCACCACCGCTGCACCGAACGCGACGGGCATGGACTCCATGCGGGCGACCACGGCGGCGGTCAGCGCGGGCAGCATCACCGCGGGCCCGGCGATCGCGGAGGGGGTCGCTCCGAGGAACGGGGCCTTGAGCACGAAGGTCAGTGCGGCGAGTGCACCGGCGAGCATCCAGACGATCGTCGTGAGGTTCCGCACCGGCACGCCCAGCAGCCGGGCCCGGTCGGTGTTCTCCGACGCCGCCCGGATCGCGGTGCCTGCCAGCGACCGCTTGAGGAACCAGGCGAGCGCGGCCACGACGATGGGCACCACGACGGCGACGAGCAGGTGGTCGCCGGTGATGACCACCGGTCCGAGCTCGAAGTTCGTCGAGGTGAACGGCGTCTCGAACGCGCCGAGGATCGGCGACTCGATGCCGAAGACGTACTTCGGGATGGCCAGCTCGGCGCCTCCGAGCACCTGCGCCAGACCGATCGTGGCGACGGTGAGGACCAGGCGCGGGGCGTTCGCGAAGCGGCGGATGACCGTGACCTCGACGAGGCCGCCGAAGAGCAGGCCGGCGAGCACCGCGACGAGCACGGCGGACCAGTAGGGCCAGCTCCAGGTGAGGAACAGGTTGAGTGCGCCGAGCGCGGCCGCCCCGCCGAGCGCGCCGGCGGCGAAGTTCACGACCCGGTTGGCGCGCCAGACCAGGATCACCCCGACCGCTGCCAGGCCCGTCGAGGAGCCCAGCACCGCACCGATGGCGACCAGTCCCGGGGGTGCGCCGTTGGGCAGCACGACCGCGGCGCCGGCCCACAGGGCGAGCAGGCCCGCCACACACAGCGCGGCGGTCAGTCGGCGGTCGGAGCGCACCGCCTGCAACGCGCCGCTGGCGCCTGCCGCGCTCATCCGGCGGCCGATCGAGGAGCCGCGCCGGGCCACTTGCCGATCGGGAAGCGCTGCCCGCCGTTCGGGTCGACGTAGGACCCCGGCTCACGGGTCTGCACCGAGACCGCCTGCGGGTTCCAGAACACCTCTCGGGCGTCGTCGGACGTCGAGTAGTCACCCGGTGCGAAGCCCCACGTGCCCGAGGGACCGGTGCGGGTCGGGTACTTGAACATGCCGGCCTCGAAGGTCTCGGGCGTCAGGTTCGGACCCGCCATCTGGATGCCGATCGCCAGCAGGTTGAGCTGGTTGTAGATCAGGTCGACCGCGATGGACGGCTCGTCGGGGCGCACCGCCTTGTAGGCGCGGTAGCCGAGGCTCTGGCCGGCCGGCTGGGCGGGACCGGAGAACGACACGCCGAAGGCATGGGACCACTGACCCTGCTCCATGATCGAGCCGATCAGGTCGTTGTCCATGAGCGCGACGCCGGTCATCAACCACTCCGGGTGGTAGTTCTGCTCCTTCGCCTTGGCGGTCAGGAAGGTCAGCAGCAGCGGGTCGCAGCCGCACATGACGGTCGTGACACCGGCGTTCTTCAGCTTGGCGAGCTTCTCGCCCGCCTGGATCGACATCTGGTTGATCTCGAGGCGGTACTTCTCGTTGAGCACCGGCTGCACGCCGGCACGGCCGAGGATCTGGACGCCGGCGGCGACGCACTCCTGGTACCAGGAGTTCTCCGGAGCGATGATCGCGAGCCGGCGCGGCTGGCCCTTGAGCTCTCCGCCGGCGTGGGCGGCGGGCTTGTTGGCCATCTTGATGCCGTAGTACGAGCCGACGCTCTCGACGATGGTCGAGCAGTCGGTGAACTGGCTCCACACGTAGGGGCGTCGCTGGCTCAGCCACTCCCGGGACATGAACGGCGAGCCGATGTTGACGATGCCCCGCCGGGCCAGCGCGTCGGCGTAGACGGGGGAGACGGCCGAGACGTCCGCGAAGACCTTCAGCTCCTGCTGCGCCTTGAGCGCGTCGGCCTCTGCACCCTCCTGGCCACCGCCGGTGATCTCCTTGAGGACGTCGCCCTTGCCGTCGTAGATGATCATCTCGATCTTGCGCCCGTACATCTGGAACGCCTTGTTGATGTACTCGGTGAGACCGGTGATCGTGCGGGCGATCAGCTCGGGGCTCTCGGAGGGGATCTTCGCCTTGGCGACCCGCGAGAGCGCGTCGAGCATGCCGTTGGAGAACCCGCCGATGCGGACCGAGACACGGATCGTGTCGCCGGTGACGCCCGGCGACGTCTCGCCGCCGTTGCCGCCCGAGAACATGATGCACGGCGGCGAGTACGGGTCGCTCGGGATCTGCAGCGGGCGATCGGCGCAACCGCCGACCTTGGTCGGTCCACCCGCACCGCCACCACCGCCGGCGGAGCCGCCTCCACCTGCGCCGCCGCCACCCTGGGCGGCCGCCATCGCTGCGGCCTCTTCGGCGGCGGCCTTGGCTGCGGCCTCTTCTTCGAGCGCGGCGATCTCCTCCTCGCTGAGGACCTCTGACTCGAAGTCCTCGAGGTCGCCGTCGGCGCCCGAGCCGGTGCCGAGCTCGGCGTCGTCGATCGACGCGACGGCGACCTCCTTCTGCTGGCTCGGGACCAGCACGGCGATCGCGAGGAACACCGCCGCGAAGCCGATCAGCGGGCCGTAGCCGCGGAACAGCCGGTCCTTGGTGGGCGAGGTCATGGAATCCTCCTGGACGTGCGGCGGGACATGAGGCGCTCACCGAACGAGAGCCCGATGGCGCCGAGCAGGCCGGCGACGCCGACGGCGATCGCTGCCTTCCCGGCGGTCGAGTCCTCGAAGCGGGTGCCCGCCGATGCGGGTGCAGCAGCGATCTCCTCGGTGTCGTCCGCGACGGTCGTGTCGGTCGTGGTGTCGATGCCGAGGTCGGCGGTGGTGTCGATCCCGAGATCGGAGAAGTCGTCGTCGAAGCCCAGGTCGTCGAAGCTCATATCGTCGAAGCCCAGGTCGGTCGAGAAGTCGGTCTCGGGCAGGACCTCGGTCGCGACGACGGGTGCCGGCTCGGCGGGGATCTCGCCCATCGGGGGCAGTGGTTCGAGCGGCGGCGAGCTGAAGTCGGTATCCGCGGTCCACGCCTCGACCCCGCCCGCCTTGACCTCGATCGAGCCGGACCCGGCGAGGATGCCGAGCACCACGTCGAGCAGCAGCAGCGCGGTCGCGTTCTTGCAGTTCTCGTCGAGCAGCTGCTTGGTGAGCGCTTCCTTGAGCGGTTGGAGCTGACCGAGGAAGGGGGCGACGACCTGCGCGCCCCACGGCATGTCGGTGACCAGGAACTCCATCGGGCTGACCTTCACCCGGCCGTCGGCCGCCTCGACCGTGGGCATGTTGAGCTGCACGCCGAACGGTCCGAGGAGCTGCTCGAGCCACTGCTCGAACTCGGTGAACTCGGCCATGACCTGGTCGTAGTGCCGTGGCATGCCGAGCACGGTCGCGCTCTCGAAGGTGAAGTTGCCCCGGGTCGAGGTCGTGTCGCCGCTCTCGGCGGTCGCCTCCCAGCGGGGCTTCTCGAAGGTGAAGAGGCCACCGAAGACCCGCAGCCGGTCGGCGGTGACCACCGCGTGCGCCGTGCGGACCTTGCCCTCGAGCGCCGTGTAGGAGCGGGTCGTCGCGCCGTCGATGGCCAGCACGAACAGGTCCGTCGGCGGTGTCTCGGTCAGCGCGGTGCTCGACGGCATCTTGGTGGCGAGCGCGTCCTGGAAACCTGCGGTCCCACCGGGTCCCGCGCCGTTGAAGCCGGGGTTGAACGCCTCGACCCGTCGCGAGGTGCCCGAGTCGGCGACCAGCGAGTCGACCCGGGTGTTGGGCGGCAGGGTGTCGGGGTTCAGGATCGGCTCGGAGCCGTCGCACTGCTCGCCGCCCATGAGCGTGGGCAGCACGCCCAGGTCGATCGCCCGTGCCTCGGCGTTGCCGGTGATGTCGCGGTAGCCCGCCATCGAGCGGCCGTAGGTGATGCCGATGTTGGCGTTGCCCTGCTTGATGTTGACCAGGAACGTGTCGGCGGTCGCCGCCGCTTCACCGTTGTTCCACTTCTCGCTCGGCGCTTGTGCAGCAGCCGGCAGTGCGAGCACTGCGACGAGGCTCGTCGTCGCGACCACCCCGGCCGCAGCCCGGATGGCCAACGAGCGCGCGCGCCCGGCTCGATCGCCCATCGAAAGTCCCCCTGTTCGGTTCGCCACGAGCACGGCGATGGCCGCTGTGACCGGCGCAGCCCCCGCACCGATCGACCTCCGTCACACCCGCGGAGGAGACGTTAGTCACTCGACCTGAGGTGGTCCATGACAAATGTCATTCGGTGTCTCGGCAGCGGATCGGGGCGTCGGGGATCGACCGCTGCGACAGCCCGGTCGACTTCAATGGTGAGGTTGCGAACGCCGCGTCCGGACGGCCCGCGACCGTCCCCGATCCGGTGGTCGACGAGGCCTTCCAGGAGGTGACCGGTGCTCTTCCCCACGATGACGTTCGCGCTCTTCTTCGTCGTCGTGCTGGGGGTGGCCTGGAAGCTCAACGACCGGCCGCTCGAATGGCGCCTGTTCCTGCTGGCGGCCAGCTACGTGTTCTACGGCTGGGCCGACTGGCACTTCTGCTTCCTGCTCGCCGGATCGACCGTCGGCAACTGGCTCTTCGGCCAGGCGATCTTCCGCGCTCGCGACGCCGTCTCCCAGAAGCGCTGGATGCTCGTCGGCGTCGGCTTCAACCTGGTGCTCCTCGGCTTCTTCAAGTACTACGGCTTCTTCGTCGACTCGGTGCTCGGGCTGCTCGAGCCGTTGGGCCTGTCGGCCAGCCCGCTGCTCATCAAGGTGCTGCTGCCCGTCGGCATCTCGTTCTTCACGTTCTGCGCGATCAGCTATCTGATCGACATCTTCCGCGGCGACCAGGAACCGATCGCCCTGATCGACTTCGCCGTGTACCTGGCGTTCTTCCCGCACCTCGTCGCCGGGCCGATCGTGCGCGTGTCGGAGTTCGCCCCGCAGCTGGCTCGCCGCCGCAACCCGGACCGGGTCGACGCGATCCGTGCCGTGCGGCTGATCTGCCGCGGTCTGTTCAAGAAGGTCGTGATCGCGAACTTCCTGGCGACCGCGATCGTCGATCCCGTCTTCGTCGCACCCGGGCAGCACACCAACCTGGAGCTGCTCGTCGGCGCGTGGGCGTACGCGGTGCAGATCTACGCGGACTTCTCCGGGTACACCGACATGGCGATCGGCCTCGCGATGCTCATGGGCATCCGCTTCCCGGACAACTTCGACCAGCCGTACTCGTCGCGGTCGATCCAGGAGTTCTGGCGTCGCTGGCACATGACGCTGTCGCGCTGGCTGCGCGACTACCTGTACATCCCGCTCGGCGGCAACCGTGGCGGGCCGCGGGCGGAGTACCGCAACCTCTTCCTGACGATGCTGCTCGGCGGCCTGTGGCACGGAGCGAGCTGGACCTTCGTGATCTGGGGCGCCTTCCACGGCACGGGGCTCGCGGTCGAGCGCTGGTTCGCGATGCGCGACCAGCAGAGCCCGGGCGGGGGTGGACCGAGCGGCGACAAGGGCGACGGACCCCGCCAGCCCGGACGGTGGGCGGAGCGTCTCGGGCTGGGCCCGGTCGCGTCGAAGGCCGACTCGCCGGTCGCGGCGTCCACGCTCGCCGACCACAACGGCGACGACGCCACCCTGGTCATGTCCACGCAGCTCGAGCCCATCGAGCACAGGTCCATGAACCCGTGGCTCGCCCGGCTCTGGGTCTTCCACTTCGTCGTGGTCGGCTGGATCTTCTTCCGGGCGCCCGACCTGGGCACCGCGCTCAGCTACCTCTGGGGCCTGCTCACCAACTGGGGGATCGGCACCCTGGTCACCCCGGTCGTCCTGCTCGCCGTCGCGGTCGGCATGGTCGGCCAGTTCGTGCCGCGACGCATCGGCGACGCGCTCGAGTTCCGTGCGTCGCACCTCCCGCCGGCGATGATCGCGATCGGCGTCGGCCTCTTCTTCGTCGTGTGCAACCTGCTCGGACCGCAGGGTGTCGCACCGTTCATCTACTTCGCGTTCTGATGGTGACGTGCACGGCGACGAACCGGCCGGCCGACGGGGCTCGGCGATGACGACGGACCAGCGACCGGCTCGACGCGACTCCGGTGCGCGACCGGCGGGCGCAGGCGGCCGGCCGCCGCGCGGCCCGCGCCGTCGCGTGCGTCGCACGATGTCGGCGGACTCGGTGTGGAAGGGCACGGTGTTGTCCCTCGCCGTGTTCGTGGTGCTGGCCTCGGGGAACATGGTGACCTCGGCGCGGGGCATGCCGCTGGGCTGGCAGCGTGACGTGGCGATGGGGGTTTCCGGCGCCATCGATCGCGTCGCCAACTTCTTCTCGCTGAACCGGCCCTACGACTGGGCGGCCGAGGAGCTCGGCATCGACCAGAACGACGAGGACTTCGAGTTCCCCGAGGAGACCGACCTGGACGTCGTCGCCGACGACTCGCAGGCGTCGACGACCACCACGACGATGCCGCCCGTGCGCGTGCCGACCGCGGCCGCCCCGCTGCGAGTCGTCGTCGCGGGTGACTCGACGGCCAAGTCGCTCGGCGACACCCTCATCGCCGAGACCAGCGCGGTGCCCGAGCTCACGCTGACGAACGAGGGCAAGGTCTCGACCGGTCTGGCGCGCTCGGACTACTTCAACTGGGGCGCCCGGATGCAGGAGATCGTCACCCAGGACGACCCCGAGGTCGTCGTGTTCATGGTGGGTGCGAACGACGGCCAGTCGATCCTCGAGGGCGACGGCACCGTCGTCGCGCAGTTCGACACGCCGGAGTGGACCGAGGAGTACCGGCGGCGGGTCGCCGGGATCATGGACCTGGCCAGGGGCGGGTCGCGGCGGCTGATCTGGGTCGGTGAGCCGAACGTCGGCACCGGCAACGTGCAGAAGGCGGTGGCGCTGGGCAACCAGCTCGCCGAGGAAGAGGCCGCGAAGCGTCCGTGGGTGACCTACTTCGACCTGGCCGCGCTCGTCGCCGGGCCGGACGGAGGCTTCTCGGAGTACATCACGCTGCCGGACGGCTCGACCGCCCGCTGCTTCGCCGGCGACGGCGTGCACCTGAGCGTGAAGTGCCTGGACCGGGTGATGGACGAGCTGGTGCCCACGCTCACCGGGCTCTACGCGGCGGCGGGCGCCGAGGGCACGTCGACCGACAGCGAGGCCGAGGGCGCGTCGACGACCACGACGGCGGGGGACTGACCGTCGACGAGCGGGTGGTTCAGCTGAGCGTGCCGAGGATCGGCTGGCTGAGCCACACGGCCAACATCGCGCCGAACGCCAGGCCGGGTCCGAACGGGAAGCGGCTGTCCTTCTTGGCGACGAGCGCGGCGATGCCCATGACCAGTCCGGCGAGGCTGCCGAACAGCAGGCCGTAGACGAGCAGCACCGGGCTCAACCACGAGAGGAAGAGGCCGAGCAGGAGCGCGAGTCGCACGTCGCCGAAGCCGAGCTTGCCCGGGGCCGCGAGGAACAGCACGAAGAAGAGCAGGAACGACGCGACGGCGCCGACCGCGGCGGTCACGATCGAGCGCGGTTCGTCGATGGCGATCGACACCGCGCTGATGAGCACGAAGCCGACGGCGCTGCCGAGCCACGGCATCCAGTAGGGGATCAGCCAGATGCGCAGGTCGACCGCAGCGATCGCGGCGAGGATGACGACGAACCACAGGAAGGGCAGCACGATCCACGTGGCGCCGAGCAGCGCGACGGTCAGCGCCATGGCCGCGGGCACGCCGATCTGCACCAGCGGCACCGTCGCCGGCAACGAGGTCCCGCACTCGGGGCAGCCCCGGAACCAGCTCCACACCGGCGGCACGTCGGCGGCCCGGTAGACGTGGTGGCACTCGGGGCAGCGGGCCTCCCGGTACGACGCACGGATCACGGGCGGCGGGTGGTCGTCGCTGCCGACCTCGGCGGCGACGTCGCGGGGGCTCATCGGTCGCTGCTCCTTGTAGCGGTGCACCGGCACGGTGATCGCCCAACCGACGAGCACACCGATGGCGGTGACCAGGATCAGGAGCATCGTCTCGTCCACCCGTCCCTATCGGCCGGATCGGGCCGCACCTGAACCGAACGGCGCCACCGTCGGTGCATCCCGCTCAGCCAGGTCCCGAGGGTCGCCGCAGCTCGAGCACCTGCTCGTCGGGTGCAGCCACCGCGCCCGACAGCATCTCGGCGGCCGCTCGCCGGTCGACCTTCTGGGCCGAGGTCAACGGCACCGCGCCGATCAGGGCGAACGCCTCGGGCAGCTTGTGTCGGGCGAGTGTGGCGGCGCCGTGCTCACGCAGCTGCTCGAGTGTCGGCGGACGATCGGGGTCGGCGGGCACGACGAGCGCGACGCCGACCTCGCCCATGACGTCGTGGTGCGCGGGCACCACGACGACGTCGCGGACCGACGGGTGGCCGAGCAGCACGGCCTCGACCTCGGACGGGAACACGTTGTAGCCGCCGCGGATGTACATCTCGGTCCGCCGGCCGGCCAGGGTGACGAGACCGTCGTCGTCGATGCTGGCCAGGTCGCCCGTGCGCAGCCAGCGGTCCTCGGTGAGCGCGGCGGCGGTGGCCTGGGCGTCGTTCCAGTAGCTGTCCATGACGGCGTCGGAGCGCAGCTGCAGCTCTCCGACGGTGCCCGGGCCGAGGGGCTGGTCGTGTTCGTCCGCGATGCGGACCTCGATGCCCGGTCGAGGTCGGCCGACGGTGTGCAGCGCCTCGGCGTCGGGCGCGCCGAACGCGGTGCCCAGGCCGACACCACCGGACTCCGTCGACGAGTAGCGGATGGAGTACTCGGCGCCGAAGCGCTGCCGCGCCTCGATCACGAGCGCCGGCGGCGACGCGGCCCCACCCGCGATGATCGCCCGGACGCAGGTCAGGTCGAGGGCGTCCATCAGCTCGGAGCGCAACATGAGCGCGAGCTGCGGGGCGACGCAGCCGATGGTCGGCATCCGGTGCTCGGCGACCAGACGCAGCGCGTCGTCCGCACGCCAGCGCGTCATGACGTGCAGCGTCGCGCCGAGCCGCAGGTACCAGGGCAGCTTCCCGGTCATGCCGATATGCGCGAACTGCGTCGACGCGAGCATCGGCGAGCCCCCGTCCCAGGTCGTCTCGGCGTCGGGACCCAGGTCGATCCGCTGGATCGCCCGAAGCTGCCGCTCGCGGTACAGCGCCGCCTTCGCTCGCCCCGTCGTGCCCGACGTGAAGCAGATCGCCGCGGGACGCTCGTCGTCGGGCGCGGGGTCGGGCACCGACGCGCCGACGACCGCGAGCTCGGCGCCGCGCCGGCCGGCCGCGAGCACCGCGATGGTCGCCCGCAGCGGTAGGCCGTCGATCAGCGTCGGGTCGGCGAGCACGAGCCGCGGCGAGACCGACGCGACCAGCTCGCCGCGCTCGGCGGGGGTGAGCGCGGTGCTGACACCCGCGGCGACGGCGCCGATGCGAGCGCAGGCGACCGCGGCGATCAGCCACTCGCTGCCCGAGGGCAGCACCAGGGCGACGACGTCGCCGCCGTGCACGCCCTGCTCCATCAGGCCGAGTGCGAGCTCGTCGGCCGCGACGCTCAGCTCGGCGTAGCTGAGCGTGTCGTCGGGTGTGACGACGACGGGACGATCGCCGAAGCGATCGGCGGCTTCGCGGGCGATGGCTCCGAGCACGGCGCAGAGCGTACGACAGCCCCGCCGCACGCGGACCCAGGCTCGACGTCCCGTGTCGGCCTTGCGAAGCGAGGGCTGGCCGTGACACGTGGTGTCGCTCGCAGCCCTCGGTTCGCCAGTGGCTCGACAGGCGAGTGGCTCGCCAGGTGGGCGGACCGACAGGTGCGGGCCGTCGGCGACGATGTATCGGTGGTGAGGGAGCACTCGGAGTCGGGCAGCGAGGCGGTGACGGTCGACGTGGACCGGCTCATCGTCGACGGCGTGCCGGATCTGTATCGCTACCTGCTGCGACTGGCCGGCGGTGATCGGGCCGCCGCCGAGGACCTGGTGCAGGAGACGTGTCTGGCGCTGGTCCGAGCCGTCCAGCAGGACCCGACGGCGGAGCTGACGGTCGGCTGGATGATCGTGGTGGGTCGCCGTCGTTTCCTCGACCGGCTCCGCCGCGAGCGACGCGAATCGGCGCGGCTCGAGCGCGTCGGCGCGACCGAGGACGTGGACGAGCCCGACTGGTCGCTGGTCGAGGGCGGCGTCGCGCTCGACGGACTCGCGCAACTGCCGGCTGCACAGCGAGCGGCATTGGTCTTCCGCTACGTCGACGATCTGTCGACCGCCGAGGTGGCCGCGCTGTTGGACCGCAGCGTGCCGGCGACCGAGTCGTTGCTCGCTCGCGCACGACGAGAACTGGCCCGCATCGTCGGGGAGGACCGGGATGGCCACTGACGAGTCACGCGACACCTTCGCCGATCTGCTCGGACGTGCGACCGAGGCCCCGCCGGACGACCTGGTCGACCGCATGCGCTCGTTCGCGGCGCTCGCCGACACCGCACGTCCGCAGCGTCGCCGACTGCCCCGGGCGGGGACGTTCGCGCTGGTCGCGGCGTCGCTCGCGCTGGTCGTCGGCGCCGCCGTGTTCGCCGGCAGCCGTGGTGCCGACGTTCCCGCCGCGCCGGCTGCGGTCGACGGCAACTACCTGCCGCTCGAGTGGCCCGAGGTGTTGGACTCGGCAGTGGGCACACGGTCGTTCCATCCGAGTGACGAGCGGCCCGACAGCGAGGGCTGGTTGGTGGCGGCGGACGGCGTCGCGGCTGCGCAACTCGTCGCGTTCCGGGACGCCGGTGGAGAGGCGGGCCCGAGCGACATGCCCTCCGAGCCCGGCGACGGCACGTGGTGGACGGACTGGTTCCAATCGGACGGATGGTGGGGCGCGGTGGTCGGCCGCGGCATCGACACGTCATGGTTCCCGCCGCCCGCGGTCGGCAGCCTCGGTCGAGGGTTGGAGCTCGACGAGGATCGGCTCGCTCCAGGGTGGACGGTGATCGACGACCCCGAGGGCGTGCTCACTGCAGCGTTCACCGGCTCGCCGCTGCCCCGGACGAGGACGGCGGTGGCCACACGGACCAACTCGACAGGGATACCGACCGCCTCGGTCATGACGATCCGTGTCGATGATGCCGAAGCAGCGTTGGCCACGGTCGCATCGCTCGCAGCCAACGAGCCCCACCGCGATCTCGGCGGCGGCGTGCCGGCACTGCTGGTCGACCACGTGAGCTCGCTCGGGTTCTCCATCGTGTGGTCCCCGGAGCCCGGCATCGTGGTCGTGGCGGCAGCGACCGTCGTCGAGGGTGAGGACTCGGCCTCGTTCAGCGACGCGGACCTGCTCGCGATCGCCCGCTCGAGCCGTCCGGTCTCGGCCGAGACGTGGGCGAAGCTGACACCACCCGGGAGTCGCGAGCTGCCCGAGGCGACGTGTCGAGCGCTGGACGCCCGGCCCGAGGGTCTCGGCCCGGTGAGCGACCGCAACGGCGTCACCCAGCTCGGCGGGTCGTGGATCCAGGTGCTCGGTGAGGATCTCTTCCGGCTGACGACCGGTGACCGCCAGCGGGTCGCCGACGCGGTCCGCGCCGACCAGGAGGGCTTCGACCGCATCCTCGCGGAGCTGACCGACTCGGAGCGTGCGCCGCTGGTCACGATGCGGGCCGTCGCACTCGAGCCGGAGCGCATCGACGAACACGTCGCGGACGACGAGGTGCGGAGCGCGGCGTTCCTGGTCACCCGACTCGGCCGCTCCGGCTGCGGGTTCGCCTGAGCCCTGACGGCTCGGGCACGCGGGGCGAGTGGGCACGGACGCTACGGTCCACGCCATGGAGCTGACCCCCGATTCGATCCGACTCGACGGTCGCCGAGCGCTGGTGACCGGCGCCGCGCAGGGGATCGGCAAGGCGACCGCGCTCGCGCTCGCGCGCTTCGGGGCCGAGGTTGCCGTGTGCGACAAGCTCGCCGAGCCGCTCGCCGAGACCGTCGCCGAGATCGGCTCGCTCGGCGGCGTCGCACGCCCCGCGGTGCTCGACGTGCGAGATCGCGACGCGGTGGTCGAGTGGGTCGGGTCGTTGTCGCGGGAGTGGGACGACCTGCACGTGCTCGTGAACAACGCGGGCGGCGGCTTCCACGCAGAGTTCGAGTCGGTCAGCGCCGGCGGTCAGGCCGCACTGATCGCCGAGAACTTCACCCAGGTCGCGGACGTCACGCGCACCTGCCTGCCGCTGCTGCGGGCGGGGGCGTCGGTGCCGGGCGGCGCGTCGGTCGTCAACATCACCTCGGTCGAGGCCCACCGTGCCGGCCCCGGGTTCGGCATCTACTCCGCGATGAAGGCGGGGGTCGCGAACCTGACCAAGACGCTCGCGTTGGAGCTCTCGGCGGACCGCATCCGGGTCAACGCGATCGCACCGGACATGATCCCCACGCCGGGCGACTCGGGCCTGGCCGACGACTCCGGCGCGATGACGGCGAAGGGCTGGGACATGATGCCCTGGCCCGAGACCGGTCACGTCGACGACGTCGCCGGAGCGGCCATCTGGCTGGCTGGACCCATGAGCAGCTTCGTCACCGGCTCGACGGTGCACGTCGACGGCGGCACGCTCGCCGCGTCGGGGTGGAAGCGGTCGGTCGACGGGGGCACCTGGGTGCTCTGAGCGACTGCACCTGGGTGCTCTGAGCGGCTCGTGACTATTATCTGACGACCCGTCAGATTCGGCGGTGCCGAACGGGTCTGACGGACCGCAGGAGTCAGGAGCATCACATGGGTGAGTCGAACAAGGGCGCGGGTCCGCTCGCAGGGTTGCGTGTCATCGAGGTCTCGTTGCTCGGCCCCGCCGCGGTCGGCCTGCACCTGGCCGACCTGGGCGCCGAGGTGATCAAGGTCGAGTCGCCCCAGGGTGACTACGTGCGCCAGATGACCTGGCCGATCATCAACGACTCGTCGCTGCTGCACTGGCACATCAACCGTGGCAAGAAGTCGATCACGCTCGACCTGCGCACCGACGAGGGCAAGGACGTGTTCCGCGACCTGGTCAAGGACGCCGACGCCGTCATCGAGGCGATGCGCCCGGGCGCGCTGGCCAAGCGCGGCCTCGGCTTCGACGACCTCAAGGAGATCAACCCGAAGATCGTGTTCTGCACCATCTCGGGCTACGGCATGACGGGCCCCTACGCCGAGCTGCCCAGCCACGGCATCGCGTACGACACGTGGGCAGGTCTGGTGAAGCCCGAGTACGGCGAGCACGGCTTCCCGAGCATCCCCGAGCACCCGTCGGTCGGCATCCACGCCGGTCCGCTCTTCGGTGCGTTCGGCATCCTCGCGGGTGTCATCCGCGCCCGTGAGACCGGCGAGGGCTGCTTCCTCGAGATCGCGCAGTCCGATGCCGCGGCGGCCATGGACTGGTACCGCTCCGAGACCTGGAAGGCCTACGAGCGTCCCGAGGACGAGGTGACCGGCAACAAGGCCGACAACTACGAGCGTCGTGCGCCCGGCACCGCCGGCATGAAGGACGGCGTGCGCTACCAGATCTACGAGTCGTCCGACTCGCACGTGCTGTTCATGGCCTCGGAGCAGGAGTTCTGGAAGAACTTCTGCGAGGGCGTCGGCCGCATGGACCTGTTCGAGCGTTGGCCCGGCTCGAAGTTCGCGGACCACGCCAAGGGCAACCTGGAGCTGCGCAAGGAGCTCGCCGAGATCTTCAGGACGAAGACCACCGCGGAGTGGGTGATCTGGTCGGGTGAGGTCAACACGACGATCGCCCCGGTGAACACGCCCGAGACGCTCGCCGAGGACCCGCAGTTCAAGGAGCGCCTCGGCTTCATGCCCTACGAGGGCGAGGTCGGCGCCGAGATGCAGCCGTACCCGGTGAAGTTCGTCGGCGAGGAGCTCGGCCGTCCGGCACCCGCGCCGACCGTCGGCGAGCACACCGACGAGGTCCTGTCCGAGGTGCTCGGCTACGACGCAGAGCGGGTCGCCGCGCTGCGCGGTGCGAACGCCTTCGGACCCGACGGCCAGTAGCCACGGTCGGTCAGCGGCCCTCGCCGGCCGCTGACCGTCGTCGGTCGGGCGCCGCGCAACGACCGTGGGAACGGCGCAACGGCTCCTTAGCCTCGGCGACATGACCGATTCCGTTCGCAGCATCACTCCCGCCGGCGTGCCCGTCGACCAGGTCACGGGCCCCGAGAGCTTCCCCCACCGAGCCGACGACGGGCTGTTCGGCCCCGACAGCGTCGCGTGGAAGGTGTTCATCGACCCGTCCGCCCAGATCGGCATGGTCACCGCCGTGCTCCTGCAGGCGCTCAACCCGGCGATGATGCGCCTGTTCGACAAGGCCTCGAACAACAGCAAGGACCCGAGCGGCCGTGCCCAGCGCACCGGTCAGTGGGTGCTCACCACGATCTTCGCCGACACCGCGCACGCCCAGGCCGCCGGCGAGGCGGTGCGGCGCATGCACGCGCACGCGAAGTGGACCGATCCGAACACCGGTGAGGAGCTGCACGCTGACACTCCGGCCTGGCTGCAGTGGACCCACAACGTGATCGTGTGGGGCGTGCTCGAGGCCGCCGACGAATACGGGCCGAAGCTGTCGCCCGCCGAGCAGGACAAGTTCGTGCGCGAGATGCACCGCCAGGCCGAGCTGGTCGGCATCGTGGCATCGGAGCTGCCCGCCAGCCGGGCCGAGCTGAACGCCTACGTCGACGAGCAGTCCGACTGGATGGCGCTCATCCTGCCCTCCGCCGAGTTCTCGGGCGGCCTGCGCCACACCCCGCTGCTCGGCAACCCGCTGCGCACGCTGCCCGCCGCAGCCGTGCAGAGCGGCATCGCCACCCTGATGCCGGACTGGGCGAAGCTGCTCTACGGCTATCGCGAGAGCCGGCTGCGTCGTGTGCGGTCGCGTGTGGTGATGCGGGCGATGATGGCAGCGTCGCGCCGGACCACGAACATGGACGAGCGGCTCCGCTCGACGATCGCGGATGTGGACTCGCACCCCTACCGCAAGACCAAGGAAGAGCGCGCGGCCGCCCGTGCGGCCCGATCCGCCGCCTGACCCTCGCGGAGGAACTGGGGTCGTCATCGACATGCGCTGTCGATGACGACCCCACTCTCGCGTCCGGGGTCGGTGGGGTCCCTACGATCAGGGCGTGGGACGGCCCGTCGACGTCGAGCGCAGCACCGTGGTGATGTCGCCTGCCGACGAGGTGTGGCAGCACGCCACCTCGATGCGCGGGGTGAACGACGAGCTCGGACCGTGGGTGCGCATGACGTACCCACCGCAGCTCGCGTCGCTCGCGGACGCGGACGAGTCGATGCTCGGCACGGTCGTGTTCCACAGCTGGCTGCTCGCCGGTGGCGTCGTGCCCTTCGACCGTCACGCCCTGCGACTCGTCGAGATCGGGACGCGTGACGACGGCGGCGGTGGCTTCGTCGAGGAGTCGACGTCGTGGCTGCAGTCGCGCTGGCGCCACGTCCGCGACGTCGTCGCGCTCGGCGACGGCCGCTGCCTGGTCACCGATCGGCTCACCGTCGTCCCTCGTGTTCCGATCGCACGGCCCGTCGTGGCACGTGTCGTGCCGTGGCTGTTCACCCGCCGCCACCGTCGCCTGGTCGACCGCTTCGGACGGGGCTGAGCCGGCGTGGCAGGTGCCGAGCCCGACGAAGCGAGGGCTGCAGGTGACGCCACGCGTCACCGTCAGCCCTCAGTCCGGCTCGGGGAGGAGCGGGCCGGGCGCGCGTCGGGCGGTACAGTGTCGACTTCTGACGGGTCGTCAGATCCGACGTCGTGCCGAACGGGGGCTGCTGTGATCGAGGAAGGAACGCGTGGCGATCTGCGCTTCGGGACCATCCCGGCGATGCTGCGAGCGACGGTCGCCGAGCACGCCGAGCGCGAGGCCGTCGTCGACACCTCGGCCGAGCCCACCGTCCGATTGACCTACGAAGAGGTGAAGGCCCGGGTCGACGAGGTCGCTGCCGCCGTCATCGCCGCGGGGATCCAGCGCGGCGACCGCGTCGCGATCTGGGCGCCCAACTGCTGGGAGTGGATCGTCGCGCTGCTCGGA
>JAEWED010000134.1 GCA_023389745.1 Actinomycetes bacterium | reverse complement strand
GTCGCACCCGACGTCGACGCCCTGCCCGGGTCGACCACCCGATCCGACCGCCGACACGACCGATCCGAGGTCCCGATGAGCACCGCCGCAGCGCCTCTCCGTCCGGACACCATCCGGGGGACCGGAGCGGGGCTGCGCGTCCGGTGGCTCGGGCCGGTCCGCTACCGCGACGCCTGGGCGCTGCAACAGGGTCTGCACGCCGATCCGCTCGGTCTCGCTGAGGACCGGCTGCTGCTGCTCGAGCACCCGCACACCTACACCCTCGGACGCAACGCGGATCGGGGCCATGTGCTGGTCGATCCGACGACGGTCGGCGCCGAGCTGATCGAGGTCGACCGCGGTGGTGACGTCACCTACCACGGCCCCGGCCAACTCGTCGGCTACCCCGTGCTCACGCTGCCGCCCAAGGGCTGGGACCGCGACGCCGGCACGGCGCCACCCCTCGGCGGCCTGCCCGACACCCGGGGCTACGTCACGACCCTCGAGCAGGTCCTCATCGACGCGCTCGACCGGCTCGGGCTCCCTGGCGCCGGACGCCACGACGGCTACCCGGGCGTGTGGATCGAGCCCGGCACCGAACAGGCACGCAAGATCGCCGCGATCGGCGTGCGGATCGAACGCGGCCGCTCGCTGCACGGCTTCGCGCTCAACGTCGATCCCGACATGGCCTACTTCGGTCACATCGTCCCGTGCGGCATCCCGGACTACGGCGTCACCTCGCTCGCCGGCGAGGGCGTGCAGGTCACCATGCGCCAGGTCGCCGACACCGTCGCCGAGGTCTTCGCCGAGCAGTGGGCGCCGGAGTGGGTCGACCGCAGCGACGTCGTGTGGCGCCACCTCGACGCCGACCTCGCCCCGTTCAGCCGTGGCGCGGGGCCCGGTGAGGCGACCGACGGCTCGAACGACTCGCGTGAGGTCGCTGCCGCCCGTCGCCGCGCCGAGGCACACCGCCACTCCGCGACCCACCTCCACTCAGCGACCCAGCGCCAGTCCGACGGCACGTCGGTCCGGTTGCTCGGCCGCCTCGCCGAGGCGGGTGTGTCCGGCGGTGTCGGGATCACCGAGCGCAAGCCCGATTGGATGCGCGCCCCGCTGAAGATCGGCAGCGACGTGCTGCGGCTCCAGCACACGGTCCGCGACCTGGACCTGGTCACGGTCTGCGAAGAGGCCGGCTGCCCCAACCTGTCGGAGTGCTGGTCCGAGGGCACCGCCACGTTCATGGTGTGCGGCGAGCGCTGCACCCGGGCGTGCGGCTTCTGCCTGGTCGACACCCGCCACCCCGAGGCGCTCGACCCGGGGGAGCCCGAACGGGTCGCCGAGGCCGTCGAGCGCATGGGACTCTCGTTCGCCGTGATCACCATGGTCGCCCGCGACGACCTGCCCGACGGCGGCGCCCAGCACGTGGCCGACACGATCCGGGCCATCCGAGCCCGTCGTCCCGACACCCAGGTCGAGGTGCTCATCTCGGACCTCAAGGGCGACCCCGAGGCGCTCGCCACGATCATCGAGGCCCGCCCGGACGTGTTGAACCACAACATCGAGACCGTGGCACGCCTGCAGCGAGCGGTGCGCCCCTCCGCGTCGTACACCCGCTCGCTGGCGGTGCTCGCCCGATCGTCGGCCGCGGGTCTGACGGTGAAGTCGGGCCTGGTGCTCGGCATGGGCGAGGACGATCACGAGATCACCTCGACGCTGGCGGATCTGGCTGCGGTCGGCGCGTCGATCGTCACGATCGGCCAGTACCTGCGGCCCACGTCGAACCACCTGCCCGTCGCCCGCTGGTGGACCCCCGAGGACTACGAGCGCTTCAAGGCGACCGGCGAGGCGCTGGGCATCGCGCACGTCGAGTCGAGCCCGTTCACACGCTCGAGCTACCACGCCCGGTCCAGCGCCGATGCGGCCGCAGCCGCGCCGTCAGCCGGCGCGCCGACGGCTGCCCCGCCGATCGCGGCCACGTCGACGGCGAGCGCGGCGGACATCACCACCGAGGAGCACTGAACCCATGGCACTCGTCGCGAAGGGCCCCCAGGAGAGCACCCGCCAGCAGGCCGGCGGAGAGGTCACCGCACCGCGCCCGGAGTACGCGACGGGCACGGTGCACCACGACGCGGTGCTCGACGACGGCACCGTGGTGCACCACCACCAGGTCTTCGACCGTGGTCGCCTCGTCGAATGGGTCCGCGACGACACCCCCGGACCGTGGGCACTGGTGCGCGACGGTGACCCCTTCCGTCGATGTCCGCAGGGCGTGGTCACCGTCGACCAGCTCGACTCCGCCCGCGTGCGCCTCGGCGACGACGAGATCGTGCTGCCGCCGGCCGACGAGATGGGCATCGCCCGATGGGACGAGCTGCCGTTCATCCCGGACGCGACCGCTCGCCTGCGCTTCGAGCTGCTGCACACCCCGCTGGGCGGCATGCGCATGGAGATCCGCTACCAGGACGGCAAGCGGCCGGTGTCCCACGTCGTCGACGACTGGGTCGACACCGTCGAGGGTGAGCCCGCGCACGGCGCGCCCGAGATGCACATCGCCATGACGTGGCGGAACTACCTGCGCATGCGAGCGGGTGAGCTGACCGCGCTCGAGGCGATCGAGGACGGCGGGGTCGTCGACGCTCGCTGGACGCTGCTGCTGATGCTCCACGGGCTGCTGCAGGAGGACGAGTACATCGCGATCTACCGCGACCTGCCCGTCATCCCCGCAGAGCTGGGTTGGTGGGGCGAGGTCGCCCCTTGGGTGGGTGAGCGCGACTCGTTCTAAACTTGACCGGCCGGTCAAGTCGACCCTGGCTCCGTCTCCAGTGGAGGAACGTCTCGTGTACCAGTGGTCCGAAGAGCAGCAGATGGTGCGGTCCGCGGTCCGCGACTTCGTGGACAAGGAGATCCGCCCGCACCGCGAGGAGCTCGAGTTCGGCGACCTGCCGCCGTACGACCTGCTGCGCAAGATGTTCAAGACCTTCGGCATGACCGACATGCAGCGCGCCTCGTTCGAGAAGCGCATCGCGTCCGAGAAGGCAGCGGCGGCCGGAGAGCCCGTCGAGCACCGCGAGGGCGGACCGCGCGACCCGAACTCGATCGCGTTCACCCTCATCCCGATCATCGAGCTGTGCCGTGTGTGTCCCGGCATGGTCACCGCCATGGGCGTGTCGATGGGCCTGACCGGCGCGTCGGTCATGTCCAAGGGCACCATCGCCCAGAAGGAGCGCTGGGGACTCGACCTGCTGACCCTCCAGAAGGTCGGTGCCTGGGCGATCACCGAGCCCGGCTCGGGTTCCGACGCGTTCGGCTCCATGCTGGCGACCGCTCGCCGTGACGGCGACGAGTACGTGCTGAACGGCTCCAAGACGTTCATCACCAACGGCCCCTACGCCGAGACGATCGTGTTCATCTGCAAGCTCGACGAGGGCAACCCGCCCGCCGAGCGCACCGTGCTGCAGTTCGTGCTCGACGCCGGCATGCCCGGGCTCGAGCAGTCGAAGCCGCTGCGCAAGATGGGCATGCACTCGAGCCCCACCGGAGAGCTGTTCCTGTCCGACGTGCGCGTCGGCAAGGACCGCCTGCTCGGTGAGTCCGAGGACGTCTACACCGGCGCCGGTGGCCGCGAGGCCTCGAAGGCGACCTTCGGCATCGAGCGCACCGGCGTCGTCGCCATGGCCCTCGGCATCGTTGAGCGCTGCCTCGAGCTGTCGGTCGCCTACGCGAACGACCGCGTGCAGTTCGGTCAGCCCATCGGCCAGTTCCAGCTCATCCAGCTGAAGCTCGCCAAGATGGAGGTCGCACGCCTGAACCTGCAGAACCAGGTGTTCCGCAACATCGAGATGTCGGCAGCCGGTGAGTCGGGCACCTTCGCCGAGGCCTCGGCCGGCAAGCTCTACGCCGCCCAGGCCGCCATGGACGTGGCGCTCGAGGCCGTGCAGATCTTCGGCGGCAACGGCTACATGGCCGAGTTCGAGGTCGAGCAGCTGGCCCGCGACGCCAAGGTGCTGCAGATCTACGCCGGCACCGACGAGATCCAGGTCTCGGCCGTCGCCCGTGCCCTGCTCGCCGAGCAGGCCGGCACCGCCTGACGCCCGCCTGACATTCCGTAGCGCCTGGAAATTGCGTGAGTCGTCGTCGCATCGCGACGACGACTCACGCGATTTCGGCGTTCGGGTGCGACACGTTCGGGGTGCGATTCCGTCGCGACGGTGGGCTGGTACCGTCGCCGGCGTGACTGCGACCGGCACCGCGACCGTGACCGAACCGTTCGAGGAGCTCGTCGACCGACTCGAGCACGAGGCCGGCGAAGGCTTCTTCCACACCGGGGCGCAGATCGTCGTCGAACAGGGCGGCGAGACGCTGCTCGACACCTCGGTCGGGCGGACACATCTGCACGAGCCCTTCGAACGCTCGACGCTGTCGGCCCTCTACTGCGCGGCGAAGCCGACCGTCGCGGTCGGCGTGCTGCGCCTGATCGCGGACGACGAGCTCAGCCTCGACGACCGCCTCGGCGACGTCATCGACGACCTGCCGGCCTCGTGGATCTCGGAGCGGACCGTCGAGCAGGTGCTGGGCCACACCGCCGGACTGCACGTGGTCAACACGATCCTGGCTCGCATCCTGCCCGAGCGCAGCCGCGAGGGCTGGATCTACGCGTCGGAGCCGCCGACGGGCTGGCGCTTCGGCACCGATCGGGCGTACTCCGAGTTCGGCGGCTGGTACCTGCTCGGTCAGGTCATCGAGTCCCTGGCCGAGCAGCCCTTCGACCGCTACGTGCGACAGGCCGTGCTCGACCCCTACGGCGTGCCGGCCGACGATCTGGTGCTGCGCATCGAGGGCGACGACTACGAACGCCTGTCGCCGCGCATCTCGGCGACGCTCGACCTGACCATGGACCGTCCGCTGCCGCTGCTGGCCGAGGTCGGTCCGGAGACCGCGGCGGAGTGGAACCCGTCCTTCGGCGCTTACGGGACCATGACGGCGCTGGCCGCGTTCTACCGGGGCCTGCTCGACGACCTCGGCGGCGCGGATCGGGTGCTGCCGGCCGACCTGCTGCTCGACGCGACGACGGCCCGCCTGCCGATCAACCACGACGTGACCCTCGACCGCGACGCCGGCTTCGGTCTCGGGTTCATGGCGCCGCTGTCGTCGCACTACTTCGGCGACGCCCCCAGCGACGCGGCGTTCGGTCACGCCGGGCAGGGCGGGACGAGCTTCGCGATGGCCGACCCCGAGCACGACGTCGTCATCGCGATGCTCTACAACGCCGGCCTCGATGCCGATACGGCGCTGTCGTTCCGGCGCGTGAACCTGGTCGACTCGATCTACCGATCGCTCGGCCTCTGAGGCACGTTTCACAGCCGCACACGGCCGCGCCGGATGGGGGTGCCGGTCGGGGCGTTGCCTAGTGTGGACGGACCGTGATCTCGCTCGACATCTCGACCTTCCTGCTGCAGTGGGCGACGGGAGGACTGCTCTTCCTGTGGGTCACGACCCGACGTCGTGAGGTCTCGGTCGGCTACGGCTGGCTGCTGCGAGGGGTCTACGGCACCATCGCCCTGCTCGGTCTGATCGTCGGGCTGCGCTACGGCACCGTGCCGGTGCGAGAGATCGCTGCGGCGGGTGTCGTGGTGGCCTGCGCTGGCGTCGGCTGGGTGAGCTGGCAGCGGCGGGCGGCCGGGGTCGCCCTGCAGCGCGAACGGCTGCAGCGGAAGTCCGCCCGCGTCGTGGCGATGACCGGCATCGACCGTGCCGAGATCACCTTCGACGAGACCGTCGAGGAGTTCGACCCGCGCCTGGACCTGATCGCTCCGGCGATCGGCGTGATCGGTGTCATCGCCGGCGGCGTCGCCTCGGGCGGACCGGTCTGGCTCGGTATCGCCAGGGCGCTCGTCGGCGCCGCGTTCCTCGGCTGCGTGTCCGACGCGATGCTGCTCGGCCACTGGTACCTCACCCAGCCGGGCCTGCCCCGGGCTCCGCTCGAGGAGCAGGTGAACTACCTGGGGTGGATCTGGCCGTTCGAGGTCGCGCTGCTGCTCGTGCCGCCCGGCATGATCTCGGCGCTCAACGGTTCGATCGACGACGGTTACGGCGGCATGCTCGGCTGGTTCTGGGTCGCGTGTGCGATCACCACGATCGGGCTGGTCGTGGTCACCAAGATGGCGCTGCGCGAGAAGTACTACTCGGCGGTCATGGCCGCGACCGGGTTGCTGTACCTGGCGATCCTCACCGCGTTCGGCACCGACCTGGTCGCCCGGGCGATCCTCTCGCTCGGCTGACCAGCGCTGAATTCCGTCTCGGATTCGGGGTGATCACTCCGATTCGGAGACGGATTTCGAACGGCGGGCTGAATTCCGTCTCGGATTCGGGGTGATCACTCCGATTCGGAGACGGATTTCGAACGGCGGGGCGCCGCGAGTCAGTCGGTGGTCGACTCGGCGGCCTTGGCGAGGCGCTTCTCGTGGCGGGCGATCGAGGTCTCGACCATCGAGTTGAGCCCGGCGCCCTTGGGCCAACCGGCGTAGTGCGTCAGGAAGATGACGACCTCTCGCAGGTCGTCGGCGCTCAGGTCGCCCTTCTCGAGGCACGAGTCGAGCTGGATGCCGAGTGTGCCGTCGAGCCCCTCGGCGACCATCAGCCCGATCAGCAGGAGCCGGCGGTCCCGCAACGACAGCCCCTCGCGCTCCCAGATGTCGCCGAAGAGGTGCTCGACGGTGTAGCCGAAGAAGTCGCCCGGCCCGTCGCTGACCTCGAAGTTGTAGACCTCACCCATGCGCTCCAGGCCGCGAGCTCGCAGCGCAGATGGTTCTCCGGCGGAAGGAGTGGCGGCATCGGACATCTCGGTCTCCTGGTCGATCGTGGCCGCTCGGTGGTCGCACGGCCGTCGGCACGATATCGGCCCGACGCCACGGCCTGACGCCTCAGACCGAGCGCGAAGCGAGGGCTGCAGGTGACACGTCGTGTCGCCGACAGCCCTGAGTTCGGCACGGCGCCGCGGGCGGCGGCGAGATCGCGCCGTTCAGACGACCTGCCGAGGATGCTCGCGGCACCACTCGACCATCGCGGCGACGCCGTCGGCCAACGAGGTCGACGGCGTCCACCCGAGCAGCTCACGGGCGAGCTCGGTGGACCCGCCGGTGCGTCGGGCGTCGCCGTCGGCAGTGGGCCGTCGATCGAGCAGCACCTCGGTGCCCAGCACCTCGGACACGAGCTCGATGAGCTCGGACATCGACGCGGTCTCGTCGTTGGCGACGTTGACGAACGCGCCGGGCGGTGGGTCACCGAACAGTGCGGCCACGTTGGCGTCGACGACATCGGCGACGTAGGTGAAGCTGCGCGCCACCGACCCGTCGCCGTAGAGCACGAACGGACGCCCGGCGAGGGTCAGGTCGATCATCCGGCGCAACGCCATGTCGGTGCGCTGCCGTGGCCCGTACACGGTGAAGTAGCGCAGCGACACCGTCGGCACCCCGAAGTTCGAGGCGTACAGCGTGCACAGCTGCTCCGCCGCGAGCTTCGTGACGCCGTACGGGCTGACCGGAGCGGGCAGCGCCCGTTCGGTCGTCGGGTACGACTCGGCGTTGCCGTACACCGACGAGCTCGACGCCGCCGCGAACCGGGCGAGCCCGGCGCCGCGTGCCGCCTCGAGCAGCCGCTGGGTGGCGGTGATGTTCCGGCGCACGTACACGTCGAAGCCGTCGGACCACGAGTCGCGCACACCCGGCTGGCCGGCCAGGTGCAGCACCCGATCGACCCCGTCGAGCAGTTCGACCGGATCCGCGGACACCAGGTCCGCCTCGACGAGCTCGAAGCCAGGATCGCCGAGCACGCCGGCGAGGTTGTCGCGCTTGAGCGCGGGTTCGTAGTTGTCGGTGAAGCAGTCGACGCCGCGCACCCGGTACCCGGCGGCGAGCAGCCGTTCGGTCGTGTGGCTGCCGATGAACCCGGCGCAGCCGGTGACCAGCACGGTGCTCATGTGACGGTGCTCATGCGACGGGCCGCCTGCTGGTCCTCGCCCCGTCGTTCACTTCGCGACGAAGTACTTGGCCCGTGGGTGGTGGCAGATCAGCGCCGAGGTCGTCTGCTCCGGCTGGTACTGGAAGCCGGTGTCCTCGTTGCACTCGATGCCGATCCTCGACGCCTCGAGCAGCTCGGCGACCTGCTCGTTGTCCTCGAGGTCCGGGCACGCCGGATACCCCCACGAGTACCGGCCGCTGCGGTACTTCTGGCGGAACAGCCCCGCGAGCGCCTCGGGCGACGGCGCGCCCACGATCGGCTCGGGGTCCTGGTCCGCGAAGCCCCACTCCTCTCGGATGCGGCGGTGCCACAGCTCGGCGAGCGCCTCGGCCATCTCGACGCCGAGTCCGTGCAGCAGCAGGTACTCCTGGTAGCGGTCCGCGGCGAACAGCTCGGCGGTGCGCTCAGAGACGGCGGGGCCCATCGTGACGATGTGGAACGCCGCGAAGTCGTGCTCGCCGGCTCCCGGCTGACCGTCAGCGATCGGACGGAAGAAGTCGGCGATGCACAGGAACGGCTCCTTGCGCTGACGGGGGTAGCTGAACCGCATGCGCTCGACGGTGCGGGTCTCGTCGGTCCAGATGATCAGGTCGTCGCCGTCCGCGTTCACCGGGAAGTAGCCGTAGACCACCTGCGGGACCAGCAGATCCGCTTCGCGGGCGATCGCGAGCTGCTCGCGCAGGATCGGACGGATCCGCTCCTTGAACTGCTCGTCGGTCTCCTTCGTGCCGTCAGGCAGCGTCTCGGGACGGAACTGCCACTGGTTGCGGAACAGCGCCGTCTCGTTGATGTACGCCGCGATGTCGTCGATCGACAGACCCTTGATGACCTTCGAGCCGAGGAACGGCGGCACGTAGATCTCGTTGTCCATCGCCACCTCGGGCGACCGGACGGGCACCTCGACCGGCTCGTCGTCGCCGTCGCCGACACGGTGGCGGTGCAGCTCACGCTCCGAGGGGACCATGCCGTCGTCGACGTCGAGGCCGCCGAGGCGGATCTCGCCCAGGCGGTCCATCACCCGGAGGCCCTCGAAGGCGTCCTTGCCGTAGAAGAGACGACCCTCGTAGACCTCGCGCAGGTCGCGCTCGACGTAGGTGCGGGTCAACGCGGCGCCGCCGAGCAGCACGGGGATGTCCTTCAGGCCGCGCTGGTTCAGCTCCTCGAGGTTGTCGCGCATGATCAGCGTCGACTTCACGAGCAGCCCGGACATGCCGATCGCGTCGGCCTTGACCTCGACGGCCTTGTCGATCATCTCGTTGATCGAGATCTTGATGCCGAGGTTGTGCACCTCGTAGCCGTTGTTCGTGAGGATGATGTCGACCAGGTTCTTGCCGATGTCGTGCACGTCGCCCTTGACGGTCGCCAGCACGATGCGGCCCTTGCCGGACTCGCCCTCGACGCGGTCCATCATCGGCTCGAGGTAGGCCACCGCGGACTTCATCGTCTCGGCGGACTGCAGCACGAACGGCAGCTGCATCTCGCCGCTGGCGAACAGCTCGCCGACGACCTTCATGCCGGCGAGGAGGATGTCGTTGATGATCGCGAGCGGCGTGTGGCCGTCGGCCAGCGCGACGTCGAGGTCGGGGATCAGGCCGTCACGGTCGCCGTCGATGATGCGCTGGCTGAGGCGCTGCTCGATCGGCCAGTCGGAGCGGTCCTCGACCACGACCTCGGCCGCCTGCACATCGGCGAAGATCTCGAGCAGCTTGTGCAGCGGGTCGTAGCTCTCGTCGCCGTTCGAGAGCAGCCCCGCGGTGCCACGACGGTCCCAGATCAGGTCGAGGCAGACGTCGCGCTGCTCGTCGGGGATGCGGCTCAGCGGGAGGATCTTCGCGACGTGCACGATGGCGGAGTCGAGCCCCGCCTGCTGGCACTCGTGCAGGAAGACGCTGTTGAGCACGTGCCGGGCAGCAGGCTTCAGACCGAAGCTGACGTTGGACAGTCCGAGGGTCGTCTTGGCGCCGGGGATCTCGGTCTTGATGCGGCGGATCGCCTCGATCGTGTTGATCGCGTCCTTGCGGAGGTCCTCGTCGCCGGTCGACAGCGGGAAGGTGAGCGCGTCGAAGACCAGGTCCTCGGCCTCGAGCCCGTAGCGGTTCACGGCCAGATCGTGGATCCGGTGAGCGACCCGCATCTTCCACTCGACGTCGCGTGCCTGGCCCTCCTCGTCGATGAGCAGGCAGATGACCGCGGCACCGAACTCCTTGGCGAGGCGGAACACGCGATCGCCGCGCGAGCCCTCACCGTCGCCGTCCTCGAGGTTGGCGGAGTTGAGCATCGCCCGGCCTCCGAGCCAGCGCAGGCCGGACTCGAGCACCTCGGGTTCGGTCGAGTCGAGCACGAGCGGCACCGACGACTGCGTCGCGAACCGCTGGGCGATCTCGTCCATGTCGACGGTGCCGTCGCGGCCCACGTAGTCGACGCACACGTCGATGACGTGCGAGCCCTCCTTCACCTGGTCCTTAGCCATCGCGACGCAGGTGTCCCAGTCGGCTTCGAGCATGGCCTCACGGAACTTCTTGGAGCCGTTCGCGTTGGTGCGCTCGCCGATCATGATCAGGTTCGACGCACCGTCGGCCTCGTCGGAGTCGAGGATGACGGGGGAGTAGATCGACGCGACGCCGTGCTCGAAGTCCGGGCGCCGGTCGGGCTTCTCGACACCGTCGAGGGCCACTGCGAGCTGACGGATGTACTCGGGTGTGGTGCCGCAGCAGCCGCCGACGATCGAGATGCCGAAGTCGCGCACGAACCGGACCTGGTGCTCGACGAACTGCTCGGGGGTGAGGTCGTAGTGCATGGCGCCGTCGACGACCGAGGGCAGTCCGGCGTTGGGCAGCACCGACACCGGGATGCGCGAGTGCTGCGACAGGTGCCGCACGTGCTCGCTCATCTCCTCGGGGCCGGTGGCGCAGTTGATGCCGATGACGTCGGGACGCATCGGGTCGAGCGCGACGAGCGCCGCGCCGATCTCGGTGCCGGGCAGCATGCGGCCGGTGAGCTCGATGGTCACCTGCACCTGCAGCGGCACCTCGATGCCGACCTCGGCCATCGCGTCGCGGCAGCCGTTCATCGAGGCCTTGATGCCGAGCAGGTCGAACTGGGTCTCGATCAGCAGGACGTCGACGCCGCCGCGCAGCAGGCCACGGGCCTGCTCGGCGATCTGGTCGCGCAGCTCGACGTAGCTGACGTGACCGAGGGATGCGAAGCGGGTGCCCGGGCCGATGGAGCCGGCGACCATGCGGGGGCGTTCCGGGGTCGAGTACTGCTCGGCGGCCTCACGTGCGATGCGCGCCGCCATCTCGTTGAGCTCCTCGGTGCGGTCGCCCAGGCCGTACTCGTCGAGCGTGGCGCGCATGCCGCCGAAGCTGTTGGTCTCGACGATGTCGGCGCCGGCCTCGAAGTACTCCGAGTGCATCTGGCGGATCAGCTCGGGACGGGTCTCGTTGAGGATCTCGGGGCAGCCCTCGAGCTCGGGGGTTCCGTAGTCCTCCATCTGCAGGTCCTGCTGCTGCAGCCAGGTGCCGGCAGCACCGTCGTAGATGACCACTCGGGAGCGGATCGCGTCGAGGAACGTGGAGGTCGCCATGGTCCCCAGAGACTAGTTGCGCGCCGGTCGACGGCTCGATCCCGTATCCGGGGCCGGCCGGTCCGTGACGGGCCGCCTCCTCAGTGCGAGAACGAGGTGCCCTCGTCCTGATCCATCGGCACCGTGACCGGGTGGCGCGCCAGGAACGCGACGGCGTCCTCCATGTCGGCCAGCAGCGAGCCGATCTCGTCCTTGGTGATCTCCAGGCGGATCAGGGCACGCTGCACGATCTGACCGGACAGGTCGCCGGTCAGCGGATACGCCGGCACCTGCCAGCCCCTCGTGCGCAGCCGGTCGGCCAGCTCGTAGAGCGACCACGTGACGTCCGCGTCGTCGGCGAGCTTCCAGGTGACCGCCGGGATGCCGGTCGCCGGGTCGCCGTCGTAGATCAGCTCGAAGGGGCCGACCGACGGCAGCTGCGCGGCCAGGTACGCAGCCGTCGCGTACGACGCTCCGTGCGCGACCGAGTAGCCGTGGCGGCCGAGCCGGAGGAATCCCGCGTACTGGGCGATGATCTGCCCGGCGGGACGCGAGAAGTTGATCTGGAAGGTGGGCATGTCGCCGCCGAGGTAGGTGACGTGGAACACCAGCTCCTCGGGCAGCTCGGTCTCGTCCCGGAACAGGACCCACCCGACACCGAGCGGCGCCAGCCCGAACTTGTGGCCCGACGCGCTGATGGACTTCACGCGTGGCAGCCGGAAGTCCCACACCAGGTCGGGTGCGCAAAACGGCGCGGTGAAGCCGCCGCTCGCGCCGTCGACGTGGATGTCGACGTCGAGACCGGTGCGCTCCTGCAGGTCGTCGAGGGCGGCGGCGAGCTCCGCGACCGGCTCGTAGATCCCGGTGTAGGTGACGCCCAGCGTGGGGACCACGCCGATGGTGTTCTCGTCGATCTGGTCGAGCATCGACGCGGGATCGAGGCCGTAGCGGCCCGGGGCCATCCCGACCTCCCGCAGCTCGATGTCCCAGTAGCGGGCGAACTTGTGCCAGACGACCTGCACCGGACCGCACACCAGGTTCGGTGCGTCGGTCGGCTTGCCCTCGGCCCGGCGCCGGTTGCGCCACCGGCGGTGCATGGCCATGCCGGCGAGCATGCAGGCCTCGGAGGAGCCGATCGCCGAGGTGCCCACCGCGCCCTGCGAGCGGGGCGCATTCCAGAGGTCGGCCAGCATGTGCACGCAGCGGCGCTCGATCTCGGCGGCGGTCGGGTACTCGTCCTTGTCGATCAGGTTCTTGTTGATCGACAGCGCCATCAGCTTCTGCGCCTCCTCGGTCTCCCACGTCTGGCAGAAGGTGGCGAGGTTCTGGTGCGCGTTCCCGTCGAGCTCGATCTCCTGGGACACGATCTCGTAGACCATCCGACGATCGGTGGTCTCGCGGGGGAACTCGTACCTGCCGATCTCCGAGGACAGCCGATCCACGGCATCGCGGAGCTCATCGACATCTGATCGTCTGTGCAACATCTGACCAGCTTGCCCTGACTCGGTCGCCGCTGGGCCGATTCTCGCTCCGTCCGAGCGCTGCTGCTGACGGCGCCGACGCGATGGCCGTCGCCGGTAGTGTCGGCACCCGATGAAGGTCTACACACGCAAGGGCGACGACGGCACGACCGGTCTGCTCTACGGGGGTCGGGTCCGCAAGGACGATCCCGGACCCATGGCCTACGGCGAGGTCGACGAGGCACAGGCCGCGATCGGCGTGGCCCGTGCGCACACGACCCGGGGCGGCGAGCTCGACGAGCTGCTCGTGGCGATCGAACGCGACCTGTGGGTGCTGATGGCCGACCTGGCCACCGACGAGTCGAACCGCCACAAGCTGACCGACGGCGTGTCGAGGGTGACCGACGAGATGGTCGAGCACCTCGAGACGACCATCGACTCGATCTCGTCGCGCTTCGAGCTGCCGGCCGAGTTCGTCGTGCCCGGCCAGGAGCCGGTCTCGGCGTTCCTCGACCTGGCACGCACCGTCGTGCGTCGCGCCGAGCGCCACTGCCTCTCGGCCGTGGTCGACGGCTCCCGGGTCGTCGCCTACCTGAACCGCCTGTCCGACCTGCTGTGGACCCTGGCCCGCTGGCAGGAGGGCGAGGCGCTCACCAGCCGTTCCTGAGCGCTCGCCGGCCGCCCGTCCCGACCGAACCCTGCACCAACCCACCTGCACCAACCCACCTGCATCCACCCATCCAGCACCAACCCATTCAGCACCGGAGCCCACCGTGACCGACGCACCCGCCATCAAGATCTCGAAGACCGCACCGGCCGGCGCCACCGCGGTCGCCGAGCTCGTGTTCTCCGACCGGATCCGCAAGGTCCCGGGCATGACCAAGGCCGTGCTCGACCGGGCCGGCTTCGGCGGCAAGGTCGGTGAGACGTTGGTGCTGCACGACGGGGGAGCGGCCCGGGTGCTCGTCGGTGCCGGTGCGCACGGCGAGGTCGACGCGAACGCGCTGCGCCGGGCGTCGGCAGCCCTGGCCCGTGCGGTGCTGCGCCACCCACGCATCGCGGTCCAGTACCCCGACGACCTCGACGTCGATCCGGAAGAGGGCGTCCGTGCCGTCGCGGAAGGACTGCAGCTCGGGGCGTACCGCTTCGACGACTTCAAGTCCGGCGACGCGAAGCCCCGCACGTCCTCGGCGACGATCGCCGTCGGCGACCAGGTGCGAGCCGTGCAGGAGGCCGCCCGCCGCGGCCGAGAGACCGCCGCCGCGGTCTACTTCGCCCGCGACCTGGTGAACAACCCGGGTGGCACGCTCACCCCGACGGTCTTCGCGGAGCGTGTCGTGGAGCGCGGCGAAGCCGCAGGCATCACCGTCGAGGTGCTCGACGCCGACGCCATCGCCGAGGAACGTCTCGGTGGTCTGCTCGCCGTGAACCAGGGCTCGGTCGAGGAGCCCCGCCTGCTGAAGCTCACCTATGAGCCGTCGGGCACCGCGGACGTCGACGAGCCGGCCGGCGATGGTGCCCCCGAGGCGGACGCGGTCGACACGATCGCGCTCGTCGGCAAGGGCATCACGTTCGACTCCGGTGGCCTGTCGATCAAGCCGGCCGACTCGATGATGGACATGAAGTGCGACATGGCCGGCGCCGCGGCCGTCGTGGCCACGATGTGCGCGCTGCCCGCGCTCGACGTGCCCGTGCGCGTCGTCGGGTTCACGCCGTTGACCGACAACATGACCGGCGGCGCTGCGCAGCGTCCCGGCGACATCTACACCGCCCGCAACGGCACGACCGTCGAGGTGCTCAACACCGACGCCGAAGGCCGTCTGGTGCTGGCCGAGGCGTTGATCCTGGCGTGCGAGGAGGAGCCCGACGCCGTCATCGACCTGGCGACGCTCACCGGCGCATGCATGGTGGCGCTCGGCAACAAGATCGCCGGACTGATGGGCAACGACGACGACTTCAGCGACACCGTCCTCGCCGCGGCCGACCTGGCCGGCGAGCGCGTGTGGCCCCTGCCGCTGCCCGACGACTACGCCGCCGATCTCGACTCGCCGATCGCGGACCTCAAGAACATCGGCGCCGGTCGCTACGGCGGCGCGCTGACCGCCGGGCTGTTCCTCGAGAAGTTCATCACCGACGGCACGCCGTGGGTGCACCTCGACATCGCAGGGCCGGCGTTTGCCGCGGCTCCCGACGGCGAGTACCCCAAGGGAGGCACCGGGTTCGCGGTGCGGACGCTGCTGACGCTGCTCGAGTCGTGGAACGAGCTCACCGAACCCGACGAGCTCGACGACGCCGACGAGCTCGAGGTGGTCGAGGCCTGACGAGCGCGCCGCCCGGGAACGGGCGGCGCCGCTCGAGGTGCACCCGTCGGAGCGCTGCGTCAGGCCGCGCTCGGCAGGCCGAGCCAGGCGTCGTGGCTGGTGCGCACCGCGAGCGGCAGCCGGGCGAGCTGCCGGGCGTTCAAGCCGGGCAGGTGCGTGCGCACCGCGATCGAGCCGTCGTCGAGTCGGCGCATGACGCCGAACATGCAGCACCGGTCGATCGTGCGGTTGACCGGCGACGAGCGCCCGGTGCCGCCACCCAGCCCGATCGCACGAGCCGTGTCGGGCAGGGCGATCGCGAAGCCGTCCGGGTGCTCGTCGAGGCCGCGGGCGAGTCGCCGCAGCAGCATCACCGCGGACGGGCCGATCACGCCGAGCCAGAACCGCTCGACGTACTCCGATCGAGGGGTGTGTCCCCGCTGCGCCAACGCCGGGTCGTGCCAGGGGCGCACCACGATCGTCGGCGGAGCATCGGGCTGCGACGTCTCGTCTGCTCCATCGTTCGATGCTGCGGGTGCATCGGCGGTGTCGGTGGACGGGTGATCCGTGAGGGTCATGGCGTGCCTCCTGCTCGTTCGTGGACCCCGACGCGAGTGCGTCGACGGCGACCGTAGGGAGGGCGAGAAGAGGTGTCAGCGGGGACCCGTCCCCGGAGGTCGCCGGGGTGACACAGTGGAGAACATGTCATCGCAACGAGTGCTCTTCACGACCACCTCGGGCACCGGTCACCTGATGCCGCTCGTGCCGGTGGTCGAGGCGGCGCGCGAGGCCGGCCACGCGGTGGCGGTGGCGGCACCGGAGGAGGTCTCGACCAAGGTCCTCGACCTCGGGTTCGAGTGTCTGCCCTTCGGCGGACTGCGACTCGACGACCCGCAACGGGTCGCGGTCTTCGAACGCATGGCCGAGGTCCCCGAGTCAGAGATCGAGGCGCTGATCGGCCGCGAGATCTTCGGCCGGATCAACACCACCGCGGCGCTTCCCGGCCTGCTCGATGCGATGCGTGCGTGGCGACCCGACGTCGTGGTGAGCGACGCCGGGGAGTGCGCCGGCAGCATCGGTAGCGAGGTGCTGGACGTGCCGTGGATGCGCGTCACGCCGACGATGACGAGCCTCGCGGGCTTCGACCGCCACATGGCCTCGGGTCTGGTGGAGCTGCGGGCCGAGCACGGTCTGGACGACGACCGCGACGGCGACCGCCTGACCCGGGCTCGGCTCGTGGGCTACTTCCCCGAGTCGTTCGAGGGGCCTGCCGACGCTCTGGCGGACGCACTCCGCATCAGGGATCCGCGCCTCGGCAGCCGTGAGACGGCCGACGACGTCGTCTACGTCAGCTTCGGCACCGAGTCTTCTGGCATGCCGTTCTTCGAGGACCTGGTGCGCGCATCGATCGATGCTGCGCTGCAGCTCGGGCTGGGAGCGGTCGTCGCCGTGGGTCGTGGCGTCGACCTGGCCCGGTTCGGCCCGCGCCCGACAGGCGTCGAGCTGGTCGAGTGGGTCGACCAGGCGGCGGTGATGGCCCGTTGTCGGGTGGTCGTGTGCCACGCAGGTGCTGGCACCACCCTGGGCGCGCTCTCGGCCGGGGTGCCGATCGTGGCGGTGCCGATGTTCGCCGACCAGCCACAGATCGCGGCCCGGGTGCAGGCGGCGCGGTGCGGCGTGGCCGTGACGACGGGCGAGGGACTGGCCGGCGACCTCTGCTCGGCGCTCTCGACGGTGCTCGCCAGTCCACCGGAGGGGTGCGAGCGGGTGCGAGCGGAGATCGCCGCGCTGGCCGAGGTGACCGCTGCGGTCGAGCTGATCGAGCAGGTCGCCGAGGGGCGGTGAGAGCCCGGCGAGGCCGCCTACTTCACGACCTGACCGCAGTCGCTGCGATCCTCACACGTGCCGGGGTCCGGACCTGAGTCCGGTCCGGTGTCCTCCTCGGACGGCATCCACGGCACGGGGTCGGGCAGGCAGGCCGGGACCACGCCGGACACCACCAGCAGCACCGCGACGAGCCTGCACCGTCGACGCCTGTCGGCGCGCCGCGAGCCGGCGAGGGCGATCGAGCGATGGGCGGAACGCTGACGGATGGCCATCCGCCGGACGGTACGGAGCGGTTGCTCCGTCGTCAGCGGGGATCGCGCCCCGGAGGGGTGGGCTCCCCGGTGTGGTGGGCCCGGTCGCGCTCAGGCGCGGCCGAAGTCGTCCTCGAGGCGCACGATGTCGTCCTCGCCGAAGTACGTGCCGTGCTGCACCTCGATGAACACCAGTGTCTCGGAGTCGTGGGTGTTCTCGACCCGGTGGGGCATCTGCAGCTCGATGTCGACCGCCGTGCCCGCCTCGACCGGAACGTCGATGCCGTCGAGCACGACGTTGCCGCGCCCGCTGATGAAGAACCAGTGCTCGGCCCGCTTGGCGTGCTGCTGATAGCTCAGCCGTGAACCCGGCAGCACCTCGATGCGCTTCACCTTGTGGTCCGCCTCGTCCGACAGCACGGTGTACGTCCCCCACGGACGCGATGACGTTTCCATCCCCACATCTTGTACGAGGACGGGGTGCGACGCGAACACGGGACCGGGGGAACAGTTCGGGCTGTCGGATAGTTGACCACTTCGGTAGGGTTTGTCGGAACCGTCCGCGAACCGCCCGGCCCAGCCCCACCCCATGAGCCAGCCCCCACGAGGCACATACGAATGAGCAACTTCAGAGAACTCCTGAACTCCACGAAGACCGGCATCCGAGAGGTCGACACGGCCACCGCCGAGGAGCAGCGCGCCGCAGGTTCGATCCTGCTCGACGTGCGAGAGGCCGACGAGTTCGAGCAGGGCGCCGTCCCGGGCTCGGTGTTCATCCCCCGGGGCCATCTCGAGAGCCAGGTCGAGAGCCGCCTGACCGACAAGTCCGCGCCGGTCATCGTCATGTGCGCAGGCGGTGTCCGCTCCGCGTTCGCCGCGAAGACGCTCGGCGAGCTCGGCTACACCGACGTCGTGTCCATGGCCGGCGGCTTCAACAAGTGGAAGGACGAGGGCCGCGACTGGAAGCGCCCGAACGTCCTCACCCCCGAGCAGCGCAACCGCTACAGCCGTCACCTGCTCCTGCCCGAGGTCGGCGAAGAGGGCCAGCAGAAGCTGCTCGGCGCCAAGGTGCTCCTGCTCGGTGCCGGTGGCCTCGGTTCGCCGGCCGCGCTGTACCTGGCTGCCGCCGGTGTCGGCACGATCGGCATCGTCGACATGGACGTCGTCGACGAGTCCAACCTGCAGCGCCAGATCCTGCACAACATGGACCGCATCGGTGACCGCAAGGTCGACTCGGCCAAGAAGACCCTGACGCTGCTCAACCCCGACGTGAACGTCATCACCCACGACGTCCGCCTCGACGCGTCGAACATGGAGTCGGTCATCGGCGACTACGACGTGGTCGTCGACGGCGCCGACAACTTCCCGGTGCGCTACATGCTCAACGACGCCTCGGTGAAGCTCGGCATCCCGGTCGTGCACGGCTCGATCTTCCGCTTCGAAGGCCAGGTCACCGTGTTCGACCCCAAGCACGGGCCCACCTACCGCGACATGCTCCCCGAGCCGCCGCCGCCGGAGATGGCACCCAGCTGCTCCGAGGCCGGAGTGCTCGGCGTGCTGCCCGGCATCGTCGGCAGCATCCAGGCCGTCGAGACGCTGAAGCTCATCCTGGGCCTCGGCAACAGCCTGGTCGGGCGGTACCTGACCTTCGACGCCGCCGACATGGAGTTCCGCGAGTTCAAGCTGCGCAAGGACCCGTCCAACCAGATCACCTGGGAGAACCGGGACCAGATCCAGGTCGTCGAGCTCGAGGGTCACTGCCAGCCTGCGCCGCTGCAGGCACCCGCGGCCTGACCGCCGCGTGCCTGACCGCCCTGTGAGCGGCGCCGCGCCGCTCACCGTCGTCGTCGACGTCACCGACACCGTCGACACGCAGTGGCGGGCGGGCATCCAACGGGTGGTGTGCCGACTCGTCGCCGAGCTCGGCACCGACCCGCGTCTCGACGTCGTGCCGGTCGTCTGGCTCGAGTCGGCACGAGCGTTCCGACGCCTGACCCCCGACGAGCTCGCGCGGCTCGCCCCCGATGCCGACCTCGCCGCACCAGCCGGCGGCGGCGCCGCTGCCGCCGCCGCTGCTGGAATTCCGTCTCGGAATCGGCCTCCGCAGGCCGATTCCGAGACGGAATTCGTGGGCGGGGACTCGCCGGGGGCTGGGGACTCGCCGGAGGGTGGGAACGCGGCGGTGGGCGGGGGTGCGCGAGGGCGGGCCGTCGACCTGCTGCGTCGCACCGGCCTGGAGTCCGTCGCCCGTCACGCTCGCCGCCGGATGCAGGCCTCGACACGGGACCGGCACCTGGTCCCGCTCGTGTACCACCCGCCGCCGGGCTCGGTGCTGCTCGAGATGGACACCGTCTGGAACAACCTCTGGGTCGAGCGTGCGGCGCTGCTGGCACAGCTGCGCGACCGTGGAGTGCACGTCGCGGTGCTGGTCTACGACCTGTTGCCCCAGCGGCACCCCGAGTGGTTCGAGCCGACCCTCGTCGAGGTCTCCGACCGCACCCTGCGCGCCCAGATGGCACACGCCGAGGTGGTCTTCGCCATCTCCGAGCACACCGCGGCGGACCTGGCCGACTGGAACCGATCGCAGGGCCTGACGGTCCCCGACGCGGTCGTCGTGACCCTCGGGGCGGACCTGCCCGGGAGCACCGGCGACCCGGCGTCGCTGCCCGCCGAGCTGGACGGCCACGACTACGTGCTCGTGGTCGGCACCGTGGAGCCCCGCAAGAACCACGCGGTCCTGCTGGACGCGTTCGATCGATGGCAGCGTCTCGGCTCGGACCTGCACCTGGTGGTCATCGGGCGGCCCGGCTGGCACAACGACGAGGTCCTCGCCCGGCTCGGGTCGCACCCGCAGGCCGGCCGCACGCTGCACTGGTGGCAGCACTGCGACGACGCGACGCTCGCCGCGCTCTACCGCTCGGCGACGGTCGTGGCGGTCCCGTCGATCACCGAGGGGTTCGGCCTGCCGGTGATCGAGGCGCTGTCCTACGGCGCCCCCGTCGTCGCCTCGAACGGCGGCGCGCTGCCCGAGGCGGCGGCCGGGCACGCCGAGCTGGTCGCCCCCGACGACACCGATGGCTGGGTGCGGGCACTCACCGCTCAGCGTGGTCGCAACAGCACTCGAAGTGTGAACGCGGTGTCGTCGGGGTACCGGCCGCCGTCATGGATCGACAGCGCGGGAACGATCACGGACACGCTCACCGGGACCTTCCGTTGAACGACCCGGTCGGGGGGCTCAGGTCGCAGACGGCGGCCGCCGATGACTCGTCGATGGACACCCACCGACGAGGTGCCGACAGGACGACCGATCGCACGCGCCGCCCGGTGCTCCGTGCGCTCGCGGCGCTGTTCGCCGCAGCGCTCGCCCTGTCGCACCTGGTGACCGCACCCTCGGCCACGGCACAGGCGTCGGCTCCGGTGGTCGACCGCTCGACCATCACCGCCCCCGAGGAGTACTTCCGCACGGCGTGGCACGACCCGATGGACTTCTCGAACGCGGCGGACTTCGACACGACCCCGCGGCACATGATCCAACAGGGCGCCGCCAGCCTGACCAACGGGCGCCTGCACCTACTCGGTGTGCAGCAGGCATATCTCCTGCGCTCGGACCCAGGCTCCTATCCCACCACCGCGATCAGGGATCCTCGGACGCGTCCCCTCGACGCCGACAAGTACCGCCGCATGACGATCCGCATGCACTCCGACCGCGACAGCAACGCCGCGATCTACTTCCGCCGCTGCAACTCGTGCGCCGACGGGCTGAAGTACTTCCACATCAAGGCCGGTTGGCACTCCTACGACCTGGACATGGGCGGGGCCGGCGACCTCGACGGCCTGCCGAACTCGAGCCTTCCACCGGTTCGAGGAACCCCGTGGGGCGGCAACATCGAGCTGCTGTGGATGATCACCAGCTTCGAGGCCGGCAACCTGCCGGCGCTCACGGTGGACGACGTGGGCATCGCGACGGCGACGACGTGGCCCACGCTGTCGATCCCGGCGACAGGGGGCCCTGCGGACCTGTGGATCGACTTCGACGGCAACCCCTCCAACGACGCCAACCTGTCCTCGCCAGCGACTCGGCGCGTCGCTGGGGAGAGCGCGTCGTTCGTGGCCGAGGTGAACGGTCCTCGTTCCATCGCGGTGCCCGGCAACGTGGTCCGACTCGGGCAGACGGGGCGCTTCTACACCGTGCGCAACGGCGTGCGATCTCCCGTGTCGTCCCCGGTGAGCATGCCCGTCACGTCGAGGCCGTCGCCCCGGACGCTGTCGCCCGCAGAGGGCTCGGGCTACGACTGGGCCGCGACGATCCGTCGAGACGCGTGGGACATGAACCAGCCGAGCGACGCGTGGGTGGTGAACGCAGCATCGGCGTTCCAGAACGGCAGGTTGCACGGCTGGAGCGCCGGCCGGTGGAACGACCCGGTCGTCTCGCTGCCGGTCAACACGCCGATCGACGGAGCCCTCTTCCACAAGGTCGCGATCACCATCACCTACGAGGGGCCCTGGGGTCTCGAGGACGCGCCCGGCGGCGGACTCGTCGGACGGCTCGTGTGGCACCCGAACAACGGAGCGCGCTACCAGGTCTCCGACGACCTCGTCCTGCGCACCGGCACGGCGACCTACTACGTCGAGATGAAGACCTGGCCGCCGTCGCTGATCCTCGACCCCGCGGACAACCCCCAGCCGATCGGTTGGGGCACCGGAGGAGCGACCTGGATCCGCGGGCTCGACTTCCACCCGCACGAGGACCCGGGCTACCGCTCGTGGCAGATCGACCAGGTGCAGGTGCTCCGCAACGAGTTCGTCGTTCCCGGCCAGCGCGCGTACGACGTGGTGTTCATCGACGACGCATGGGCACCCGGGACGACGGCCGACATCATCGCGGACCCGAACCTCGACCCCAACGACTCCGCCCAGGTGGTGCTCGCTCGGGGCATCCCGGTGCAGGCCGGCCTCAACCGGTTCCGCTGGGACGGTCGCCCGACCGCGCCCGGCGCATACCACCTGAAGGTCGTCGTCCATCGCGGCGGGGTGTCGACGCACAGCTACTCCTTCGGTCAGCTCGACGTGTCACCCACGGGTTCGCCCGTGAAGTGAGCCAGGGGCCGGTGGGTAGTCTCACGGCGTGTCCGACGCGTCCCGTGCCCGACCCCGTGTCCGGGTGGTGGTGCTCAACTGGAACTCCCACTGGTTCACCCGACGCTGCCTGGACGCCCTCGCCGCGACCGACGCCGACGCCACCGTCGAGGTGGTCGTCGTCGACAACGCCTCGGTCGACGGGTCCCTCGAGCGGCTGAAGGCGGGGTACCCCGACGTCACCTTCGTCGAGAACGACCGGAACCTCGGGTTCGCCGAGGGCTGCAACCGTGCGATGCGCGACCTCGACGACGTCGACCACGTCGCGCTCGTCAACAACGACGCCGTGCCCGAGCCGGGCTGGCTGGCCGCACTGCTCGACGCTGCGGACGAGTCGCCCGACGTCGGCGCCGTCGCCGCCCGGCTCGTGCTCGAGCCGTCGTTCTGCCGGGTGCAGCTCGACGTCGACGGGGCCGCGACGATCGACCGGTTGCTCGTCGGCGGCGTCGACGCACTCGACCGGACACGCTTCGACGGGGTCGACTCCGTGGGTCGCACCGAGTGGCCGATGGAACTGGTGCACCGCCTTCAGGGCAGCGCCGACGCGCTGGTCCCCATGGGTGACGACACCCGCCCGGTCACCGTCGTCGCCACCGGTCACGGCACCCTGCGGGTGTCGACCACCGCTGAGGCAGCGACGGTGCAGCTGGGGGACCGCCCCGCGTCGGTGACCGTGACACCCGGCGACGCACGGGTCGAGCTGCTCAACGGGCTCGGCACCGACCGGACCGACGAGGCCGAGTACTTCGACCGGCACTTCGGGGCGCCGGTCGACCCGGAGGTCGTGCCCGAGCTGTCGGCGGGACCGGCCGAGGTCACCGGCTTCAGCGGCGGGGGAGTGCTGCTGCGTGCCGACATGCTGCGCCAGATCGGCTGCTTCGACCCCGTGTTCTTCGCCTACTACGAGGACAGCGACCTGTCGTGGCGAGCCGCCCGCCACGGCTGGCGCACCGTGACCGCACCGGGGGCCGTGATCCGCCACAGCTTCGGCGGCTCCGGCGGCGCGAGGGCGACCGGCTTCTTCCTGCTGAACTACCGGAACTGGTTGCTCACCGCGTGGCGCAACGCCGACCCGGTGCTGCGTCGCCGCGTGCGGCGAGCCGTCCGCGAACGAGTCTGGTGGGCGGTACGGGCCAACGTGCTCAGTGCACTGCGCCGCAGGCGGCGCCCGAGCACCGACCTGCTCGCCGCCTGGCTCCGCACGCTGGCGGCGGTGGTCGCCGCCCGGCGCGCCCAGGCGAGCGAGGGCTACCCGCCGGGCGCCGAGCCGACGGACTCGGTCACCTCGAGGTTCCAGCCGGCCTTCGGTCCGCGGTCGCCGTCGACCCGGCCCGGCGGACCGCTGCTGGTGTAC
>JAEWED010000029.1 GCA_023389745.1 Actinomycetes bacterium | reverse complement strand
CCAGATCTTCGACGAGGTCACCGGCGCCTGACCGGCCGGCCCACCTGCCGACCGCGGATCAGGTCACTGCGGCCGCGAGCTTCTCGGCCTTGCGGAGCACGTCGGGACAGTCCAGGCGGTCGCACCACTGCGCGAGCTCGTCGGTCGGGCCCGTCCATCGCCACTCCTCGACGCGACCGACGTCGACCGACGTGTCGAGGGTCGCGAGCCGCTTGAAGAGCAGCGCCTCGTCGTAGTGCTCGGCCAGGGTCGCGGCGAGCTTCGCGGCGCCGCGCACGCCGGTGACGTCCCACTGGCCGGGGGCGTGGGGGATCGCCTCGACGTGCACGTAGGACCGCAGCACCGCTGCTGCGGTCTTGGCGCCCCACCCGGCGAGGCCGGGGAAGCCGTCGGCGGTGTCGCCCACGAGCGCCAGCCAGTCCGGGATCGACTCGGGCGGCACCCCGTACTTCTCGATCACCGCCTCGCGGTCGCGGAACTGCCCCGCGCGGCGGTCGAACTGCACGACCTTGGGACCGACGCACTGCGCCAGGTCCTTGTCGGGGGTGCAGATGATCGCCCGCTCGACCGAGTCGTCGGCCGAGGCGACCAGCGCCGCGGCACCGAGGGCGTCGTCGGCCTCGACCTCGACCATCGCCCACACGGTCACCCCGAGTGCACGCAACGCGTCCTCGAGCCACGGGAACTGTGCGTACAGCTCGGGGTCGACGCCCTCGCCGGTCTTGTAGCCGGGCCACAGGTCGTTGCGGAACGACGTGATGACGTGGTCCGTCGCGACGCCCAGGTGCGTGGCACCGTCGTCGAGCATGCCGACCATCGAGCGCATCACGCCGCGCACCGCGCCGACCTGCTCCCCCGCGGCGTTCGTGTGCCCACCACCGGGTGAGTAGAAGTAGCGGAAGAGCTCGTAGGTGCCGTCGACCAGGTGGACCTGCATGCGAGCACCCTGCCACAACACGGGATCCGGCGCTTCCGGAGCCAACGCACCGGAGTGGACGGACTCAGCGTCGAGGACGCAGCACCACCGCCATCGCCATCACGAACGCACCGATGGCTGCACGCTTCATGCGCTTCCCCCACTCAGACGCAGGCACTGCACCGAAGCCGGCCGGATCGTTCTTCACACAAGATGTCGGAGATCCCGGTCCGGGACGACGCTCAGTCGGCGACGTCCTCGGCGCGGCGCCGCACTGCTCGGGCGAGCAGGTGCGCTCCGACCGGCGCGGTGAGGAACTGCAGGGCGACGACGAGCACGACGAACGCGGCGTCGGCCAGGTCGGCGGCGACCGCGGCGACACCCGCGGCGACGAGCACGAGTCCGAGCGTCGGTGGTTTCGTCGCCGCATGCATGCGTGCGAACAGCCCGGGGAAGCGCAGCACACCGAGCGCACCGAACAGCGCCAGCGAACAGCCGGCGAGCAGCAGGACTGCGGCGACGATCTCGATCGGGGTCATGTGCCGCGCTCCTCGATGAACTTCGCCGCCATCGTCGTGCCGAGGAACCCGACCACCGCGACGACCAGCATGACGCGCAGGTAGGTCCCGCTGCCGGTGCGCACCGCGGCGACCCCGGCTGACATCACGACGAACGTGAGCAGCAGGTCGGCCGCCACGACCCGATCGGCGATCGTCGGTCCGATCACGAGTCGCACCGACGCGAGCACCGCGGCGAGTCCGATCAGCACGAAGCAGACGGTCGTGACGGCGATCATCGGGTCCGGTCCTCGCCGGTCGGTGCGGCGTCCGCGAGTCGTCGCCGATCGTCGTCGGTCCCGAACGCGGCGACCACGAGGGATTCGATGGCGGCGCAGTCGCGCCGCACCGCAGCGGCATCGCTGGTGTCGAGGCTGTGGATCAGCAGTGAGCGGGGCCCGGCGTCGTCCGCCTCGTCGTCGGGCACGACCTCGACGGTCAAGGTGCCCGGCGTGAGGCTGATCGAGTTGGCGACGAACGCGGTGACCAGCACCGACGTCGCTCGCAGCTGCACCGGGACGACGCTCTGGTCCAGGTGGAGCCGGGGCCTCACGGCCAGCAGAGCGACCCGGCAGGTGGCGACGACGAGCGCGCCGACGAACCACGCCCCGAACCGTGCGATGGCGATCGGGTGGATGTCCGGCCTGCCCGATCGACCGACCGGGAAGCCCCAGGTGACGAGCGCCGCGACGGCGACACCGCCCGCCAGGTTCGCCGGGCTCGGCGACCCCCAGAGCATCACCCAGACGAACGTCAGCCAGGCGGCGGTGAGCAGGCGGGTCATGGCAGGACCGCCTGCACGTACGGGGCGGGGTCGAGCAGGCCGGCCGCCGCGCGTTCGCTGAGCTCGTAGAGCGGCCCGGCGAACACGGCGATCGCGAGGGTGAGCACGACGAGCGCGATCGTCGACGTCTGCATCAACACGGGCGACCGCAGCCGACCGTCGCCGGCGGCGAGGGGTTCGGTCGGCTGCTCGGGTGTGCCCCAGAACACGCCGTTCCAGATCTTGGTCATCGAGAACAGGGTGAGCAGGCTCACCACGAGGCTGATGACGACGACCGCGTCGGTCCCGGCTGCGAACCCGGCATCGACGAGGGCCAGCTTCCCGACGAACCCCGACAGCGGAGGGATGCCCGCCAGGCTCAGCGCAGCGAGCGCGAACAGCGCGGCGGCGACCGGCATGCGGCGGATCAGCCCGCCGACCCGGTTCAGCTCCGTCGCACCGGTCGCCTCCTCGACGAGCCCCGCGCTGAGGAACAGCGCTGCCTTCACCGGGATCTGGTGCACGATGAACAGGATCGCCCCGGCCAGCCCGGCCACGGTGAAGAGGCCGAGCCCGAGCAGCATGTAGCCGATCTGGCTCACGATGTGGAAGCTCAGGATCCGCTTCATGTCGTTCTGCGCGATCGCGCCGAGCACACCGACGACCATCGTCAGACCGGCGATCACGAGGAACACCGTCGAGGGGCCATCACCGGGGAACACGAGCGTCTGCACGCGGATCAGCGCGTACACACCGACCTTGGTGAGCAGTCCTGCGAACACGGCGGTGATCGGCAGCTTCGCGGTGGGGTACGAGTCCGGGAGCCAGAAGAACAGCGGGAAGATCGCCGCCTTGATGCCGAACACGACCAGGAACACCATCGACAGGGTGGTCCGCACCGACTCCGGGACCGCGTCCATCCTCGTCGCCAGGTCGGCCAGGTTCACGGTGCCGGTCGCGGCGTAGACCCAGGCGACCCCCACCACGAACAGGATCGAGGCCAGCAGGTTGACCACCACATAGGTGGTGGCGGAGCGGACCTGGTCGCGTCGCCCGCCGAGGGTGATCAGCACGTAGCTCGACACCAGGGTGATCTCGAAGGCGACGAACAGGTTGAACAGGTCGCCGGTGAGGAACGACAGCGCCACGCCGGCGGTCATCGCCAGGTAGACCGGATGGAAGACCGGGCTCCGGTCGACGCCCTGCTGACCGATAGCGAACACCAGGACCGCGAGCACCGTCGCCAGGCTCACGACCAGCATCAGCGCGCTGAACAGGTCGACGACGATCGTGATGCCCAGCGGCGCGGGCCACCCACCCAGTTGGACCGACTGCACACCCTCTCGTTCGACGGCGACGAGGAGCACCGCCGACGCGGCGAGCGCCGCGGCGACACCGGTGATCGACAGCACTCGCTGCACCCGGCGGTGGCCGGCGGCGAGGAGCGAGAGGGCGGCGGCGACGAGCACCGCCACGACGGGGAGGGGCACCAGGGCGTTCATCGCAGCCTCCTCCACCACCGCTCGGCCTGGTCGCCTCCCAGCTGTGCGATCCGTCGGTCCTCGAGGTCGTCCTCGACGTCGTCGTCGCCGCGTTGGGTCCAGCTGCGGGAGGCGAGGGCGAGCAGGAACGAGGTGACGGCGAACGCGATCACGATCGCGGTGAGCGCCAGCGCCTGGGGCAACGGGTCGGCGGCGACCTCGGCGCCGGTGATGCGGTCGACGAACGGCGCGACTCCCGGGCCGCCGCCGGCGATCACCACGAGCAGGTTCGCCGCGTGGGCGAGCAGCGCGAGACCGATGATGATGCGCGTGAGCGTGCGCTGCAGCAGCAGGTAGACCCCCAGGCCGAAGAGGGCCGAGGCGACGAGCGCGGGCAGCACGATCAACGTGGCTCCCCGTCTTCAGGCGACGGCGACGCGGCGATGCCGCCGAACTGCTCCAGCAGCAACAGCACCGCACCGATGACGACCAGGTACACGCCCGTGTCGAACACGAGCACCGATGACACCTTGGCCGTGCCGAACAGCGGGAGGTGCAACTCCGTCGAGGCGCTCTCGAAGAGCGCGGCTCCGAACGCCAGCGGCGCGATCGCTGCCACCAGGGCGGCGCCCAGCCCGGCGCCCAACACCCGGAACGGCTCGAACGGGAAGGAACGACGCACCGCGTCGCTCCCGTCCGCGGCGAATCGCAGCGTCGCGGCGGCGCCCGCGACGAGCCCTCCGGCGAAACCACCGCCCGGCTGGTTGTGCCCCGCGAGGAGCAGGTACACCGACACCACCAGCAGCGTGTGGAACTCGGCGCGGACACACGCGGAGAGGATCAACGACCGTCGATTCACGGTGCTGCCTCCCCCACGGGTTCACCCGAGGTCGGACTCCGGTCCTCGTCGGCTCCGGAAGGCGCCGACCTGCGCCTGGCCCCGATCAGGCTCGCCACGCCCAGGGCGGCGACGACCAGCACCGTGATCTCACCCAGGGTGTCGAACGCGCGGAAGTCCACGATGATCACGTTGACGACGTTGTTGCCACCGCCCTCGGGGGAGGAGCGCGCCAGGTAGCCGTCGGCGACGGTGCGCTCCGAACGGCCCGACACGGCCAACGTCACGGCGAAGACGACGAGCGCCGAGACCACCGCGACGGCCACACGTGGGAGCTGCGAACCTCGCAGCCGCACAGGGTCGAAGCGCGCCGGCAGGTGGCGCACCACCAGCACGAACACCACGATGCCGAGCGTCTCGATCAACAGCTGCGTGATCGCCAGGTCCGGAGCGCCCTGGATCAGGTACAGAGCAGCCATCCCGTAGCCCACGACCCCGACCAGCACCACCGCCGCGAACCGTCGCCGAGCGAGCGCAGCGGCGCACGCGGCAGCGACGATGAGCACGCCGACGAGCAGCTGCAACGGTGACGCCGCCAGGCGCAACGGGGGAACCTCGACCCCCGCCAGCAGCGGCACCCCCGCAGCGAGCGCGAAGGTCGAGAGGATCACGCCCAGGTACACGGGCAACGACCCGTTCTGCACCACGCCGGTGACGACGTCCGCGCCGTGCAACACCCCCTTCAACGACCGTTCGTAGCCGCCCTGCGCACTCGGCAGCGCCGGCAGGCCGTTCTGCCACTGCTCAAGGCGATGGCGCTGCCAGAACAGCGCCGCGCCACCGGCGATGACGATCACCGACAGGCCGAGGGCGGCGGTGACGCCGTGCCAGAGGGCCAGATGGTGGCCACTCGGCGGCCACAGCGACTCCACCGCCTGCTCGACCGCACCGCCGACGAGGCCCGGGGCCACCCCCAGCAGCAGGCCTGCTCCGGCGAGGATCGCCGCCGGCGCGACGAACCACACCGTCGGCACCGCGGCCGACGGCTCCCGGTAGTCCTGGTCGCGGACCGTCGGGACGAGCCGCGGACCACACGCTCCCCACACGAACCGGGCGCTGTAGGCCACCGTCAGCATCGAGCCGACCACGACCGCCACCAGGACCGGCAGCGCCCACGCCGCGTCGAGGTCGACCAGCGACGCCAGCGCCTCCTCCTTCGCGATGAACCCGAGCGTCGGCGGGAGGCCCGCCATCGACGCCGCCGCCGACCCGGCCACCACCGTCACCGCCGGCCAGGCCCGAGCCACGCCGCCGAGCACGCGAAGGTCCCGGGTGCGGGTCTGGTGGTCGATCACGCCGACGACCATGAACAACGCCGCCTTGAACACGCCGTGGGCGACGAGCAACGTCACCCCGGCGAACGTCGTCGCCTCGGTCCCCACACCGAAGAGCACCATCATCAGACCCAGCTGGCTGATCGTGCTGTAGGCCAGGACCAGCTTCAGATCGAACTGCCGCAACGCCCGGTAGCCCCCGACGAGCACGGTCGCCGTGCCGCAGCCGATCACGATCGGGCGCCACGGTGCCACCTCCGCGAACGCCGGTGACAGACGTGCGACGAGGTACACACCCGCGTTGACCATGGTCGCCGAGTGCAAGTAGGCGCTCACCGGCGTCGGGGCGCTCATCGCACGGGGCAACCAGGAGTGGAACGGCACCTGGGCCGACTTCGTCAGCGCACCGACGAGGACCATCACGATCGCCACGTCGACCGCGGTGCCCCGCGGCGGGTCGGCGAGCAACGCGGACAGCGAGTAGGTGCCCGCCGCCTGTCCGAGCAGCACGAACCCGCCCAACATCGCGAGGCCGCCCGCCCCGGTGATCAACAGCGCCTGCAACGCGCCCGACCGCGCTGCGGCGTCCTCGTCGTTCGTGCCGATCAGCAGGTACGACGCCACCGACGTCAGCTCCCAGAACACGAACAACGCCAACAGGTTGTCCGAGGAGACGACGCCGAGCATCGCCACCCCGAAGAGCAGCATCGTGGCGGCGAACCGACCGAGCCCGGGACCGGGCGACATGTACGACGCGGCGTAGACGAAGACGAGCACACCGATCCCGGCGATCAGCGCCCACATGACGAACGTCAGTCCGTCGAACCGGAACCCCAGCTCCAGTCCCAGCTGCGGGACCCACGACCACGACTCACTGCGTGCCTCGCCGGCGCCCAGTGCTGCCGAGGTGCTCCACGCCCACGCCAGTGCCACACCCGGTGCGACGGCGCCGAGCAGGAACACACGCGGTCCGAGACGCGGGGCAGCCACGGCCACGAGAGTCGCAAGTGCCAGGAACACCACGGTGACGACGAGCAGGACGGCTCCAAGGGACGCGGACGGACCACGCCGACCAGTCTTCCCGGCACACCAAGATGCGACATTACTTCAGCGAACGGCCCCCAGGGCCTCAGCGGGACGGTGCGCTCACATCCCGATGCAGCCGATCACGGCACCCTGCTCGTCGAGCAGGTCGATCCGCCCGGTCGAGATGCCGGCGGGAGGTTCGGGCAGCTCCGACGGGTTCGGGTGACAGGTCGGGATGATCCCCGGCGGCACGTCGATCGCGGCGATCCCCGCGGCGACGTTCCACTCGGCGCCTCCCGGGACGGGGTGCAACTCGACCTCGTGGAGCTCCCCGCCGGTGCTGAGACGAGCGACGACCGCGGCGGGGTCGGCCGTGGTGATCATCACGAACGGTGGAACGCCCATCTCGTCGAACCCCGGGGAAGTGGTGTTCCAGATCGCGATGGAACCCCCGGAGCCTCCGAAGCCTGCCGGGGTGCAGAGTCGCTGACGGGTCGAGAGCTTGAGGCACTCGTCGACGTTCACGAACGTTCCGGGGGTGGCGCCGACGATGCCCTCGCTGACCTCGTAGGTGCTGGTCTGCAGCAACCAGTCGACCTCACCGAACGATCCCGTCGCGACGGCGACCTCGCCGGCGTCGGGCTGCAGACCCGGACCGCCGAACGCGTCGGCGATCGCGCGGTCCCACCCGTCGTCGTCGATGCGGCGGACCGACTCGGCGACACGGCCCAGTTCGTCGGCGTCGAGGAGCGACGCGGTCGAGGCGGTCACCACGATCAGCGCACCGTCCTCACCACTCGTGGCGAGTGAGCGGACGCGCCCGCCGAACCGGGCGTAGGAGTCGGTGAAGTAGCCGGGTCGCCCGCCGACGTCGACGGTGGCCACATCGACCAGTTCCCCGCCGTGGGGCCGCGTCACCGTGAGCGCGTCCAGGTCGATGCTGCCGCCGGGCAGCGTCATCACCGCGAGGGTGTCGGCCAGACCGCCGTCGCTGCCGGGCAGGAGCGGCCGGTCATAGCCGATGGCGTACGCGCCAGCGGGACCCGGGACCATGGGTGTCCGTGGCCGCACCTCGGTGGCCATCGCCACCACGCCGTCGAGCTGCACGGAACCGAGCACCGTCCACGAGTCGGGCACGTCGACGACGACGGGCGCCGCGGTGGGCTCGATCGCCGGGTCGATCGCCTCGGCGACCTCGACGAGCGTGTCCCTCGGCAGATCACCGGCGACCACCAGTGCGGTGCCCCGGTCGACCTCGACGACGAGGTCGTTCCACGTGGTCACCTCGGCGCCCGTCATCGCGTCCCGGGCGTCACCGAATGCAGCGCTGCGACCGTCGTCGAGTGCGAACAGCTCGGGCGAGTGGTCCCCTGATGACGACGCCCACTGGAACTCGCTCTCCATCGGCTCCCACGGGCTGACGCGGGCGATCACCGTGGTGCCGTCCACGTCGATGACGGTGTAGGGCTGGTCGGAACCCATCTCGGGGTCCCACTCGGGCTCGTCGTTGCCGGTGCCGATCGCGGAGAGCCGATACCCCTCGGGGACGTAGCCGACGTCGAACGGGTAGGCGGCGCTGTCGTCAGCCGCGGCGCTGCCACCTCCGCCCGGGTCGTCGTTCGGGTCACCACACGCGGTCGCGATGGCGGCCACCGCCACCACGCTCGCGACGAGCCCGGACGACGTCCATCGGGTCGAACCCAGCGCGCGTCGAACGCGCCGCTTCCGGGCCGACGACACCTCCCCTCCGAGCGTCATCTGCTCAGCGTACGTGTGTCGGGTCCTTCGGCGCGGGTCGGACACCGGCGACTCGAGTCCGACCGGGCGACGGGGACCGCGCCTCGCTGTGCCACGATGGCGGCCACGGCGCGGCACCGGGGACGTGCGGCGCCGCTGTCTGCCGGGAGGGGAACCGAGTGCTGTCGCTGGACGACGTCGACCTGACGGACCTGGAGCTGTTCGCTGACGGGCCGCCGTGGGAGGCGTACCAACTGCTGCGCGACCAGGCACCGGTGCACTGGAACCGACCCACGGAGCACACCCCCGACGGCGAGGGGTTCTGGAGCCTGACCCGACACGCGGACGTCGAGTGGGCGGCCAAGCACCCGGAGCTGTTCTCGTCCGAGGGCGGCGGTCCCAGGGAGGGCGGCGGCACCCTGATCGAGGACCTGCCACGAGGCTTCGCCGCGGGTGTGCTGCTCAACATGACCGACGGTGCCCGGCACCACGCGGTCCGTCGCCTGGTCACGCCGTCAGTCAGTCCGAAGCGCCTGCGCGAGATCGAGTCGCTGCTCGCACAGCGCTGCGCGGTGATCGTCGACGACGCGCTCGCCCGCGGCTCGATCGACTTCCTCGTCGACATCGCGGCCGAGCTGCCGCTGCAGGCGATCGCGTCGTTGCTCGGTGTGTCGCAGGACGATCGACACTTCTTCCTCGAGTGGGCCGACACGACGCTGGACTACGACGACCGCAACCCCGGCGAGTTCTCGGAACGGACCCAGCAGGCCAGCGCCAAGCTCTTCGAGTACTCGCCGGCCTCTTCGCCGAGAAACGTCGTTGCCCCGGCGACGACATCTCGTCGATCATCGCCACCGCGGAGCTGCCACCCGAGGCGGGACCGGGCGGGCCGCTGAGCGAGCTCGAGCAGCAGATGTTCTTCTCGTTGCTGGTGGCCGCGGGGAGCGAGACCACCCGCAACTCGATCGCCGGTGGAGTGCTCGCCCTCATGGACCGCCCCGACGACTGGGAGGCGCTGCGGGCCGACCGGTCGCTGCTGCCCTCCGCGATCGAGGAGATCCTGCGCTGGACGTCGGCGACGATCTACAACCGGCGCACCGCGACCGAGGACGTCGAGCTGCACGGCACGACCATCCGCGCCGGCGACAAGGTCGTGCTGTGGTGGCAGGCGGCGAACTTCGACGAGCGGGTCTTCGACGAGCCCCGACGTTTCGACATCCACCGCTCGCCGAACCCGCAGCTGAGCTTCGGGATCGGCAGCCACTTCTGTCTGGGATCGAACCTGGCACGGGTGGAGATCCGCCTGGTGCTCGAACAGCTGCTCGACTCGGTCGCGTCGATCGAGCTCGCCGGGCCGATCGAGCGGACCCGGTCCAACAAGCACGCGGGCTACCGGCACATGCCGGTCACGCTGACCCGACTGGTCTGAGCTGCGCCGCGGCGTGGCGCCGACCGCTACGGCGTGGCGACCGCGGCGCCCGACATCGAGCGCGGATCCGCAGCGCCGGCGAGCACACCGTCGTCGCGCACCTCGATGAGCTGGGCGTGGCCGAACCCTGCGGGGTCGACGCCGGCGACCTCGACCGAGTGACCGAGGCGCTGCAGCCCGGAGCTCCACGCCTGCGGTGCGTGCGCCTCGACACGGACGACCTGCTCGGCGACGTCGGCCCAGGTGTCGAACCCGGTCCCCTCGGAACCGGCCCCGGGGGCCAGCACGAAGCGCGGCGCGTCGATCACGTCACCTGCCTCCTGTCCCTCGACGATCAGGCGAGCCGCCATCTGGAGCACCACCTGCGGTTGGGAGTCGCCGCCCATGGTGCCGAGCACGGCGCGCAGCGTGCCGTCGGGCCGGGTGATCAGCGCAGGTGCGAGCGTGTGCGGCGGACGGCGTCGCGGCCCGTACTCGGCGGGGTGCCCGGGCTCGAGGGTGAATCCGATGCCGCGGTTGTGCAGCAGCACGCCCGTGCCCGGCACCGCCACGTGGCACCCGAAGTCCTTGGCGTTCGACTGGATCAGGCTGACGCCCATTCCCGAGGCGTCCACCGCGCACAGGTACATCGTGCCGCCACCCGCGTCGGGACCTCGGGCCGCCGACAAGCCGTCGGGATCGAAGCGGTCCGCGCGCGCTCGCAGCCGCCGGTCGTCGAGCAGCGCCGCGCCGTCGGCCCGGTCGTGGAGCACGTCCTCGCGGTCGTGGCCGGCGAGTCGCGACGCCTCGACGAGCAGGTGCACCCAGGCCGGGTCGGACGGATCGAGGTGCCCGTCGGGGGCGAGGCCGCACAGCTCGGCGATGCGCGCCGAGGTGATCGCCAGATAGCCCTGCGATGTCGGCGGTGGGGTCCACAGGTCGTGGCCCCACACACGCAGTCCGAGCGGTTCGACCCATCGGGCCTGTGACTCGGCCAGGTCCTCGTCGGTGTACTCACCGGCACCGAGCTCGACCAGCACTCGGCCGAAACGTCCGCCGTAGAAGCCGTCACGACCCTGCTCCGCGATCGCAGCGAGCGTCGCCGCGAGCTCGGGTCGCACCAGACGCTCGCCCGGTTCGGGGCGGACCGAGGTCAGCTCGTCACAGCCGTCGGTCACCTCGAGGGTGTGCAGCATGAACGACAGGATCGGCGCGGTCGGGAACCCGTCGGCGGCGAGGCGCACGGCGGGTGCCAGCACCTCGGCGAACGGGCGACGGCCGAAGCGGGCGTGCAGCTCGACCCAGCCGTCGACGCAGCCGGGCACGGGTGCCGCGGCGACGTCGCCCCGCACCGGGATCGACGTGTGGCCCGCGTCGCGCAGGCGTCGGGGGTCTGCGCCAGAACCGGCGCGTCCCGCGGCATCGAGCACCTCGGGTGGGCCGGTGCCGTCGTGCACGAGCGCGAACAGATCACCGCCGATGCCGCAGTAGTGCGGGCTGGTCACCGCGAGCACCGCCGAGGCGGCGATCGCGGCGTCGGCCGCGCTGCCGCCCGCGGCGAGCAGCTGTGCGCCCGCTGCCGAGGCGAGGTGGTCGACCGACGCGACAAGCCCGCCGGTGGAGTAGGTGGTCGGCCAGGGAGCGGTCGTCGGCACGTCCACCCGGGTCAGGCCTGTTCGGTGTCGCGGGCCAGCACGCGATCGGCGGTGCGGTCGTCGAGCACCGGCGGGCGACCCCGGTCGGCGGGCGCCTTCGACCGCAGGAGCAGGGTCGCGATCGCGAGGACGAGCACGACGAGCGACAGGACACCGACCTCGACCATCGCGTCGCGGAAGAGCTGCGGGGTGACCTCGTCGCTGCGTTGGGTGCCGGCGACCAGGACGATCTCCTTGATCGCCGCGATGATGCCGACGAGCAGGAACGGCTCGGCGACCAGTCGGCGCTCGCGGATCGTCGTGCGCACGGCTCCGAGCAGCTCGACGAAGACGAAGACCAGGAGCAGCACGCTCAGCATCTGCGTCGCGGCCCGCAGCACGCCCTGGTCGAGCGTCTCGAGGAACGTCTTCGCCGAGTCGCCGAGCAGTGCGAGCGCACCGATGACCAGCACCACCGACACGCCGGCGTAGATCAGCAGCTCGACGAACTCGATGATGCTGTCGCCCCGCTTCGCGAGCGACCAGCTCCGCAGCTTCGCCTCGGCGACCTCGAGGTCCGAGACACGGCGTTCGCGCTCCAGCTTGTGTCGCTCCTGGCGGTCGCGCTCCTCGCGCTCGTTGGTCTCGCTCATCGTCTCTCCGTCGGCAGCTGCGCCCTCATCGTGACCGTTGTGGCGATCGTTCCGGGGGACCGGTCTCGCCTGAGCGACGACTCACGCGGCGACCCCTCGGCGGGTTTGGCCCCGCGGCGGCGTCGGGAACCGGACTGGTCGAACACGACCGAGGAGTGAACATGCCGAACACCGATGATGCGAAGGGTCGGATCAAGGAAGCCGCCGGCAGCCTGACCGACGACGACGACCTCAAGAACGAGGGCAGGGTCGACCGAGCGTCCGGCGCGATCAAGGACAAGGTCGAGGGAGCGGTGGACGCCGTCAAGGACAAGCTCCACAAGGACTGATCGACCGAGTCGGCCGTCATGGCGTCTGGTCGTCGAGCGCGGCGACCAGACGCTTGGGCGCCACGGTTCGGTAGGCGTCCTCGATGATCCGATCGACCTCGTCCCGATCCGCGTCGACGTCGAGGCGCACACCGAGCCAGCCTCGGTGGCCGACGTAGGCGGGCACGAAGAACCTCACCGGGTCCTCGTCCACCATCAGCGTCTGGACACCCGGCGGCGCGGCGCACCAGATGGCGAGCCGCCCGTCGCCGTGGTGGTCGTCGTGGAACATCACGTACGACGTCTTGTTCCGCACGAAGAAGGTCGGGGCCCCGTGGCTGAGCCGCTCGCTGGCCTCCGGGAGCCGCAGCGCCGCAGCACGCACGGCCTCGAGTGCTTCGGTGGGTGTCACCTGATCAGTCTGCCCGATCGCCGCGTCGATGCGGCGATGGCGATGCAGCGCGACGGGCCGGGTCGGGCCGCGCCACGGACGTCGGGATCAGTCCGGCTCCTCGGCCTGACGTGCGATCTCGGAGAGCTGCTCGAGGGCTCGCCGCAGCAGCCGGGAGACGTGCATCTGCGAGATGCCGAGCTCCTGGGCGATCGCGTCCTGGCTCATCTCGCCGTAGAAGCGCAGCTCGACGATGCGTCGACCGCGGTCGTCGAGCTGCTCGAGCAGCGACTCGACGAGGACGCGGTCCACCGAGGCGCCGATGCCGTCCTCACGGGCGACGATCCGGTCGCCCATCGGGGTGCCACCGCTCGGACCGGGGGTCGACAGCGAGCTCGCCTTGTACGACCGGCCGGCGTCGAGCGCCTCGATCACCTGCTCGATGTCGACACCGAGGTGCTCGGCGACCTGCGCCGGCGTCGCGCTGGCACCGGTCTCCATCTCGATGGACTCCGTCGCGGCGCGGACCCGCGGCAACAGCTCCTTGACCGAGCGTGACACCGTGCCGCTCCAGGTGCGATCACGGAAGTGGCGCTTGAGCTCCCCGAGGATCGTCGGCACCGCGAAGCCGACGAAGGGCACGCCGCGCTCGGGGTCGTAGCGCTCCACCGCGCGGATCAGCGCGAAGTGAGCGACCTGCGTGAGGTCCTCGAGCGGCTCGCCCCGACCGGAGAACCGGCGCGCGACGGCTTCGGCGACCGTGCGGTGGCGCACGACGAGCTCGTTGCGGAGCCGGACCGCGCCGGTGGCCTTGTACTGCTCGAAGAGGGCCAGGTTCTCGGCGTCCGCCTTGGCGTCGCGAGGTTCAGGCATCGGGTCGACGGCCACCGAGAGGTTCCGAGGGCACGTGCACGGCGCGCTCGAACCAGGCGAGGTTCGACTGCGCCGACGCCTCGACGCCGAACGAGCGGGTGGTGGTCGCGAGCACCATCTCGCTCAGCTCGTCGAGCTCCTCGATCGACCCGGGGGTGGTGGCTCCCTCGATGGTCGCTCTGACGCGGACGAGCGACGGCTCGGCGTCGTCGATCGATGCGACGACCGCGAGCCTGGCGTGGGGGGCGGCGTGGGTGACCAGGTGGGCGCAGATCTCGCCGGTGGCGATCCGCAGGTCCTCGAGGTCGTCGACGTCGGCGCCGTGCGAGGTGGCCAGACCGACGACGACCAACCGGACGAGCCGGAGCTGCTCGGTGGTCGCCGGGACGTCGAGGCGGACGTACTCGCCGCTGTCGGCCTGATCCATTCCAGGAGCGTCGCTCACGAAGCGCCTTCGATCACGAAGTGCTCGGTCATGCCCGTCACTTCCAGCAGACGCAGGGTGGCGGGGCTCGGACGGCGGATCACGACCTTCCGCTCGGGGCCGCCGTCGTTGCGCGCCCGGATCATCGACCGGAGACCGCTGGAGTCGACGAAGCCGACGGACTCCATCTCGAGGACGAGGTCGCCGTCGCCTGCTGCGAGGGCGGCATCCACCGCCTCGTCGAGTTGGGGCGCGGTGTGTGCGTCGAGATCGCCGGTCAACGAGATGACCGAACCCTCCACGGTGACACCGAACACGTCGTCGACGGACATCTCCGAACCTCCATCAGCTTCCGAGTTGGATTCCCCGATGGAGTCACGATAGCGGGCGCCCATGTTGGTCCGATCCTGGCTGGTCGACATCAGTTCGGGAGCACCGCCCAGACGGTCTTCGACGCCGGTCGGGCCACCACGCCCCACGCCGTCGACACGGCGGCGACGACCATGAGGCCACGTCCGGAGACCTGGTCCGAGGCGACGGCTCGTGGGCGCGGGAAGCGGTCGACCGCAGGATCGGTGACGGCGACGAGGACCCGGCCGCCGACGTCGACCAGGTCGATGGTGACCCAGCCCCGGGCGTGGCGCTCGACGTTGGTCGCGAGCTCGCTGGTCGCCAGGACGAGGTCGTCGAGCGTTCGCGGTGTGGTCGGTGCGTGGGCGCCGACCCAGGTCCGAAGTGCCCGCAGCGAGGTCGGAGTGGTGTCTCCGGTGAAGACGCGACGGGCGTCGCCCTCGTCACCGCCGGCGGCGATGCGGCTGAGCTCGATCCAGTCGGTGGTCTCGGTCGTCGCGTTGGGCGACCGGTAGACCGCGGCCACGACGGCTTCCGGGTGGTCGCGGCGCACCTCGGTGACGAGCTCCGCGAGCGAGAACGACGAGCCGATCTGGTGGTCGAGCACCCGGACGGCATCGCCGCGGTCGGGAACGCGCCCGCTGTGGGGCACGCCCTCGGGCCACACGACGAGGTGTTCAGGCACTCCCGGGTCGCGGCTCACTCGCTCTCGTTGCCTCCCGGCCGAGCCGGTGGTTGCGGTCATGGCCCGTCCTGGCGGTCGGGGTGAACCGGCGTCGCCGGTCCCCTACTTGTCGGTCGATGAGGTCCCATAGGGATCGGGGGACCCCTCTGGATCTGACGAGCCGCCGAGGACCTTCTTCGCCACGACGACTGCGATGCCCACCAGGGTGAGCACCAGCATCAGCTTGAAGAACTTGCCCGACCGACGCTTCGCCTTGGCGGCTGCGACGTCGACCTTCTGGGCGGTGTCGAGCGCACGCTGGGTCTTCTCGAGGGCGGATTCCAGCTCGGAGATGCCGTCCTGGGCCTGTGCTGCCCGCTGTCCTAGTGCGCTCATGTGTCCCTCATTCATCCGACGATCGTTCGGTCAAACCTATCGGTTGGGTCTCGGATCCGGGCGGGCATCACGCGCACGTCAAAGGAATCTGCACTTCGACTGCGTATTCATGCCACCATCTCGGGGTGGCAACGCTCCGACGTCAGACACGGGTGGCTCGAACCGCGGCGCAGGTGTGGACCGTGCTCGGCGACCCCGGCACCATCCACCAGTGGTTCCCCGGCATCGAGGCCTGCGAGCTCGGCGAGGACGACGACGGCCCGTTCCGCACGGTGACCCTCGGGTCCGGGATGCAGCTCACCGAGCGCATCGTGACCAACGATCCGCTCGAGCACCGGTTCCAGTACCGGATCTCCGGCGGGTTCTTCAAGGAGCACCTCGGCACCATCGACGCCATCGACCTCGGCGACGGCACGTCGCTGCTCGTGTACGGCACCGACGCCCTGCCCGACGTCATGGCGCTCGTGCTCGGCGGCGCCTCGGGCGCGGCGCTCGAAGGGCTGCGCGACCTCGTCGAAGCCACCACACCCGCGACCGAACCAGCAACCGAACCAGCACCCGAACCACTGAGCGGAGGCGAGCACTGATGGGCCGCAAGATCCTCTTCGTCACGACGGACCAGCAGCGCTACGACACCCTCGGCTGCAACGGCGGCGCGATCGCCCGCACGCCGGTGATCGACGGGCTCGCTGCGCAGGGCATCCGCTACGAGCGGGCGGTGCCCCAGTCGGTGGTGTGCATGCCGTCGCGCTCGACGATGATCACCGGCCAGCACCAGGCCACCCACGGCGTGTGGATGAACGGCGTGCCCCTGCCCGTCGACGCGCCGTCGGTCGCGACGCTGCTGCACCGATCCGGCTACCGGACCGCGCTGATCGGCAAGGCGCACTTCGAGCCGTTCCTCGACCCGATGCTCCGGTTCAACGAGAACCGGCTCGCGAGCCTCGGGACCGAGACGATCACCGCCACCCAGTTCGACGGCCTGCCGGGACCGCACCGGGGCTTCGAGCACCTGCAGTTCGCGACGCACGGCGCCGCGGGTTGGCTGCACTACGCGCAGTGGCTCGCGGCGAACCACCCGGAGTCGATCCAGGACTACTACCAGGTGCTCGACGGCGACCTCGAGGTCAACGCGGCCGGCTTCGGCGACACCGGCGCACCCCAGGTGAAGCACAACCAGATCCCGCGGGACTGGTACCACACCGACTGGGTGGCACAGCGCACGATCGACTGGCTCGACGGCCTCGACACCGACGACGACTGGTTCTGCTGGATGAGCTTCCCGGACCCCCACCACCCGTGGGACCCGCCCGCCTCCGAGATCGGTCGCATCGACTGGCGTGAGGTCCCGCTGCCCGCCGGCTACCCCGAGTCCGCCGGTGAGCGCGAGCGCCTGCTCGACGCCAAGCCCCGGCAGTGGCGGCTCTGGTACGACGGCGCGCTCGTGTCGAACTACGAGGCGCCGACGCACTGGGTGCCGGCGTCGTTGACCGCGGACCAGGTGCGTGAGGTGAACGCGCTGAACGCGATCGAGGTCGAGCTCATCGACGAGGCACTCGGCCGGGTGCTCTCGGCGATCGAGGCGAAGGGCTGGACCGACGACGTCGACATCGTGTTCACCACCGACCACGGTGAGTTCCAGGGCGACTTCGGCCTCTTGTTCAAGGGGCCGTACCACACCGACTCCCTCATGCGACTGCCGTTGATCTGGCGGCCCGCCCCCGCGGCGCAGCGTGCGCCCGCGGTCGTGTCGGCACCCGTCGGGCTCATCGACCTGGCACCGACGTTCTGCGAGATCGCCGGGCTCGAGGCCGCCGAGTGGATGCAGGGCAGCGCGCTGCCCGTCGACGACGCCGACGCCGCGGCACGTGGCATCGAGGCGCAGCTCACGGCGTGGGACAGCGAGCTGTTCGGCGTGGGCATGTACCTGCGCACGATCACCCGCGACGGCTGGGTCTGCACGGCGTACCTGCCCGGCGCGGTGCACGACGGCACCGAGGGCGAGCTGTACTGCCTCGCCGAGGACCCGCTGCAGCAGGTGAACCGCTGGGACGACCCGGCGGTCCGGGCGCTGCGCGACGACCTGCTGTCGGACCTGCGCGACCGTCAGCCGGTCGATCACCAGCCGAGACTCGAGCTGCAGGCCCCCGTCTGACCTCTGCGACCGCCTGCACCCCCTGCCGACTACTCGGCGACGGCGCCCCGTCCGTTCTCGCCGAGGGCGTCGAGCAGGTCGGCGCGGGCCCGGGACACACGTGATCGGATCGTGCCGATCGGCACGTCGCAGACCTCGGCGGCCTCGCCGTAGGACAGACCGATCACCTGGGTCATGACGAACGCCATGCGGCGATCGTGGTCGAGTCCGGCGACCAGGTCGTCGAGATCGCGGACGTCCTCGTCGGCCGGATCGGGTGCCACGACGTCGTCCTCGTGGGAGTGGGTCCGCAGCCGGTCGACCAGACGACGCTGGCGCACGTTGCGGCGGATGGCGTCCACGCAGGTCCGCCGGGTGATGGTGAGCAGCCACGTCCGGGCGCTCGAATCACCGCGGAAGCGCGCCAGGGCCGGCACGGCCCGCAGGTAGACCTCCTGGGTGAGATCGTCCGCGGACTGACGGTCGACCAGGTGCGCGCACATGCGCCACACCTCGGCCTGGCTCGACCTCACGAACGAGGCGAGCGCCTGCCGATCTCCGTCGCCGGCATCGAGCGCCAGCCTGGTCAGGTCATCCACCGGGCAAGTGTCGTCGCGGTGCCGTCGGGCGATCCAGTTGCGTGGCGGTGACACATGTTGCGCCATGAACGGGACCTAGGACCCTGTTCAGGATCCGAGCGGCGAGCAGGCCGTGGACCAAGGTCGGGGAACCGCAGCGTCGTGTGCGACGACTCCCCTCACATGACGTGCTCTCCGTATCGCGACGCCATCTCCGCCCGGCTCGACGGCGAGGAGATGGGCATGGACGAGGCGACCCTCGACGCGCACCTGGTGGACTGCCCGACCTGTGCCGCGTTCGCCCTCGGGTCGACGCAGCTGCATCGCGCCTCGCGGCTGCGCACGGCGGACGACGTGCCCGACCTGGTGGGCGCGGTGCTCGCCCGGGTCGAGACCCCCAAGCGGTCGCGACCCGAGTGGGCCCGCTACGCGTTGTTCGCGGTGGCGTTCTCGCAGCTGCTGCTCGCCCTTCCGGCACTGCTGCTCGGCGACAGCCTCGGCGCTTCGGTCCACATCGCCCGGGAGCTCGGCAGCTGGGACGTCGCGCTCGCCGTCGGGCTGCTCTACGCCGCGTGGCGCCCCGAGCGCGCTGCGGGGCTGCTGCCGTTCGCCGCTGCGCTCGCCGCGACGATGGTCCTGACCGCCGTGCTCGACGTCGCGTCGGGCAGGGAGTCCGCGTTGGCCGAGTCGCACCATCTGCTGGAGATCGTCGGACTCGTGCTGCTGGTCGTGCTGGCCCGACCCGCGTGGCGTCGCACCCGACCCTCGATCAACCCCGCCTGACCCCGGCGACCGCCGTCCCGACAACCGCCGTCCCGACAACGCGGAAATCCGTCTCGGAATGGGTGCCGGAGCACCGATTCCGAGACGGATTTCGAGAGGAGTGGGGAGGGGTTACTCCTGGACGAGCTCGATCAGGGTGCCCTGCGAACCCTTCGGGTGGATGAACGCGACGGTCGTGCCGCGGGACCCGGGGCGGGGCGCCTTGTCGATCGGCGTCGCTCCGGCGGCCACCATCGCGTCGAGCGCTGCCTGGCAGTCGTCGACCCGGTAGCCGATGTGGTGCAGGCCCTCGCCGCGCTTCTCGATCGACTTCGCGATCGGCGAGTCCGGACGGGTCGCCGCGGTCAGCTGGATGTAGCTGTCGGCGACCTTGATCAGCGCCTCGTCGACGCCGTCGGAGTCGACGACCTCTCGGTGGGCGACCGTCGCGCCGAAGGCACGCTGGTAGTAGTCGATCGCCGCGTCGAGGTCCTTGACCGCGATGGCGACGTGGTCGATCTCGGTCAGCAGGCCGGAGGTGGCGTCAGGGTTCTCGCTCATGTCAGATGCCTCTCGGTCAGAGCTCGCCACGGGCGTGGCGCTGGTACAGGGTGATCTTGTCCTCGCCGATGCGCTCGCGCTTCTCGGGATCGGTGACGCCCTGGCCGGCCTCGGGTGCCAGGCAGAGCACACCGATCTTGCCCTCGGCCTCGTTGTGGTGGACCTTTAGCGCGGCCTCGCCGACCTGGTCGAGTGCGTAGACCTCGGACATGACGGGCTGGATGGCGCCCTTGTCGATGAGGCGGTTCATCTCCCACGCCTCCTGGTAGTTCGCGAAGTGCGAGCTGATGATGCTCTTGAGCTTCATCCACAGGTGGCGGTTGTCGTACTCGATCATGTAGCCGGAGGTCGCGGCGCAGGTGACGATCTTGCCGCCCTTCTTGGTGATGAACACCGAGGCGCCCATCGTCGAGCGACCGGGGTGCTCGAAGACGATGTCGGGGTCCTCGCCGACCAGGGAGCGCACCTTCTTGCCGAGACGACGCCACTCGGCCTCGTCCTGGGTGTGCTCGTCCTTCCAGAAGTTGTAGCCCTCGGCCTTGCGGTCGATGACGGCCTCGCAGCCCATCTCGTTGAGCAGCTTCACCCGGGACTCCGAGGAGACCACGCCGATCGGGGTGCCGCCGCCGTTGAGGACGAGCTGGGTGGCGTAGGCGCCGATGCCGCCCGTCGCACCCCAGACGAAGACGTTGTCGCCCTGCTTCATGCGGCCGGCGTGATCGCCGACGAGCATGCGGTAGCTGGTCGACGCGCACAGGCCGTTGACCGCCGACTCCTCCCAGGTCAGGTGTGCCGGCTTGGGCATCAGCTGGTTGGCCTTGACGATCGACAGATCGGCGAGCCCGCCGTAGTTGGTCTCGAAGCCCCAGATGCGCTGGTTCGCGGCGAGCATCGAGTCGTTGTGGGCCGACGGGTCCTGGTCGTCGACGTGGTTGCAGTGGGCGACGATGCGGTCACCCGGCTTCCAGTTCCGGACCGCGGAGCCGGTGCGCAGCACGACGCCCGAGGCGTCGGAGCCGACGATGTGGAAGTCCTGCGCGTGGCGGGCGCCCCAGACCGACTCCTTGCCGAGGCGGTCGAGGAAGCCGAAGGTCGGCAGCGGCTCGAAGATCGAGGTCCACACCGTGTTGAAGTTGATCGAGCTCGCCATGACGGCGATGACGACCTCGTCGGGAGCGAGCTCCGGCAGCGGCAGATCGCCGACGTGGAGGCTCTTGCGCGGGTCCTTGTCCCAGGACTCGACGCCCTCCCACATGTCGGCCTCGGAGCGCAGCACGTGGGCTGCCCGAGTCGACTCGGGGATGGTGAGGTTCGCGATGTCGTCGCCGGACGCGCCGGTCTGGATGGCCTCGAGGATCTCCTGCATGGCCGCGAAAGCTACCCGCGGGTAACCGGTGGCACCAGAGCGACCGCACCGGCCGTCGCGGTGGTCACCCC
>JAEWED010000026.1 GCA_023389745.1 Actinomycetes bacterium | reverse complement strand
ACGGCGTCGATCACGCCGCTCGCCGCGTCCTCGGCCGTCGCCAGCATCGACGCCATCGTCGGGTTGCTGGCGATCATGGCGTCGAAGTCGCCGTCGTTGGCGATCGGTCGGCGCAGGCGGGCGGGCTGCGCGGCTTCGCTCGATTCGAGGTGGCGGGTGATCATCCCCGACGGAAACAGGACCGACACGGTGATGCCGTCCTCGGCGAGCTCGACGCGGAGTGTCTCGGCGAGACCCCAGACGGCGAACTTGCTGGCCTGGTAGGCGCCCAGCCGGGCGGCCGGGTCGAGGATCGATGACGACGTGGTGAAGGCCAGGCGACCCGCCCGGGCTCGGCGCAGCAGTGGGAGGAACGCTCGGGCGGTCCGCGCCGAACCGATCACGTTGACGTCGAGCACCCAGCGCCACTCGTCGTCGGTGAACGCGTCGATCGAGCCGAAGAGCTGCACGCCGACGTTCGACACGACGAGGTCTGCACCGCCGAAGCGCTCGTCGACGGCGGCGGCCGCACCGACGACGCTCGCCTCGTCCGCGACGTCGACCGTCAGTGCGAGGGTGTCGACCCCGTGCGTCTCGGAGACCCGGGTCGCCTCGGCGGCGGCCCGTTCACCGTCGAGGTCCAGGAGGGCCACGTCCATGCCCCTCGCCGCGCACTGGTCGGCCAGCGCTGCGCCGAGTCCCGACGCCGCACCGGTCACCACGGCGACCGGCATCAGTCGACCTCTTGGGTCACCATGTCCACATGCAGGCGGGTCAGCCGCAACGTCGCGATCCGCCAACCGTCGGGCGTCTTCTCGTACGTCTCGTGGTAGTGGCCGTACCCCTCGAGACGCGAGGTCCCCCAGATCACGATGTCGTGCAGCGCCCAGACGCCGACCGCCGTGGTGTCGGACGTGAGCTCGATCTCGGGCATGTGGCCCTGGTGCACCGTGACCGCCTCGCCCAGCACGGTCTGCAGGAACGCGATGAAGTCGTCAGCGCCTCGGACGACGTCACCTCCGGCCTCGCTGGTGTCGATCACCACGTCGTCGGTGAACACCTGACGCATGGCGGCCCACTGCTTGGTGTCCATGGTCCGGAAGTAGCGGGCCTTGAGCCGCTTGATCTCCTCGACGTCGTTCACCAGCGCCTCCGTGGATCCTCGACCAGCGAGCACCGTGTCGCGACCGGCGACGCTACCAACGACCTCTGTGCGCTCAAGGGGTCGAGCGGCTGCGGTACCGCCGAGCGGGACGCGACGCCTGGCCGGTTCAGTCGGCGAGCCCTGGTCGGTGATCCCGACCATGAGCAGCAGCGCTGGTGAGGACCTCAGGCGGGGCGGAGCTGGTCGGCCGCCGCGGCGAGCAGGCCGTTGACGAATCGCGAGGACTCGTCGGTGCCGTACCGGCCCGCCAGGTCGACGGCCTCGGAGAGCACCACTCCCCTGGGCACGTCGGGACGGTGGGCCAGCTCGAAGCAGGCCAGGCGCAGCACGACGACGTCGAGGGTCGGCATGCGGGCGATCGTCCAACCGCGGGCGAGGCTCGAGATCACCTCGTCGAGCTCGGCGACGTGGTCGGCGACGCCGCGCACCAGCGACTCGGTGTACTCGTCCGCTGCGAGCACCTGCGACGAGAGGACCTCGTCGATGGGCAGCTCCTTCGCCGCAGCTTCGTAGAGCAGGTGCACCGCGCGCTCGCGGGCCTCGTGGCGACCGCCTGCGACGGGCCGCAGCGCTGGTGGCGGCTCGACGTCGATCTGCTCGACGACGGTCTCCGGGTCGAGCACGGTGTCGAGCACCGAGCGACTGACGACCGCGTCCGGCGCGTCGGCGTCGAACAGCGACTCCTGCTGGAAGGGCTCAGCCCCCTGGGCGACCTGGTCCGACGGATCGGGCTGCTCTGACGAGTCGGACGGGCTCATGCCCGTGACATGAACTCGCCGGAGCGGGTGTCGACCTTGACCTTCTCGCCCGGGTTGATGAACAGCGGGACCTGGATGACGAGACCCGTCACCAGCGTCGCCGGCTTCTTGGCACCCGAGACGCGGTCGCCCTGGACGCCCGGCTCGGTCTCGGCGATGTCGAGCTCGACCGAGGCCGGCAGCTCGACGCCGATGATCTCGTCGCCGTACATCATGAGCTGCGCGGTCGAGGAGTCGACCATGTAGTTCGCAGCGTCGCCCAGCGTCGCGCTCGGCACGTTCATCTGGTCGTACGTCGAGTTGTCCATGAAGACGTAGTCGTCGCCGTCGCGGTAGAGCAGCTGCATCTCGCGCTTGTCGATGATGGCCCGCTCCATCTTCTCGCCGGCGCGGAAGGTGCGCTCGACGACGCCGCCGTTGCGGACGTTGCGGATGGTCGTGCGGACGAACGCCCCGCCCTTGCCCGGCTTGACGTGCTGGAACTCGACGATCTGGAACAGACCGTCGTCGAGGTCGACCGTCATGCCGTTCTTGAAGTCTGCGGTGGAGATCTGGGCCATGGAGGGGTCCGTTCGTGGAGGGGCAGGTGCCGGGTCGACACTCAGCCGAGGTACGGGTCCTTGGGGGCAAGGGTGAGACGGTCGCAACCGTCCTCGGTGACCAACACGGTGTCTTCGATCCGCACCCCTCCCACCTCGGGGAGGTAGACGCCCGGTTCGACGGTCACGACGTGGCCGGCGACGAGGGTAGCAGTCGAGCGTGACGACACCCGAGGCTCCTCGTGGATGTCGAGACCGACACCGTGGCCCGTGGAGTGCAGGAAGGCGTCGCCCCACCCGGCCTCGTCGATCACCGAGCGGCACACGGCGTCGACCTCGGAGGCCGTCGCGCCGGCCGCCACCGCACGGACACCGGCGTCCTGGGATTCGAGCACGACGCTGAGCATGCGGCGTCGCTGCTCGTCGACCTCGCCGACGGCGACGGTGCGGGTCATGTCGGAGTGGTAGCCGTCGACCAGGGCACCGAAGTCGATCACGACCAGGTCGCCCTCGGCGATGCGCCGCGGCGACGGGTGGTGGTGCGGCTTCGCGCCGTTCGGCCCGGCGGCGACGATCGTCTCGAAGCTGACGTCCGCGGCACCCATGCGGCGCATCGTGGCGTCGAGCAGCAGCCCGAACTCGACCTCGGTCGGGCCGTCGAGCAGACGGTCGCGCACCTCGGCCAGCGCCGCGTCGGCGATGGCGCAGGCCGAGCGGATCCGGGCGGCCTCGCCGGGGTCCTTGACCAGCCGCAGCTCCTCGACCAGTCCGGCGGTCGGCACGAGCTCACCGCCGCTGAACAGCTCGCCGGCCCAGCGGCGCTGCTGCGCCCAGGTGACGGTCTGGGACTCGAGGCCGAGTCGGCCGGTGCCGGCTGCGACCGCGGCGTCGGCGACGACACCGTCGGGGTCCGCGGCCACGACCTCGATGCGGGCCTTCACACCCGCGGCGGCGAGCTGGTCGGCGGACTGGTCCCGGTAACGACCATCGGTGACGAAGACGAGCTCGTCGGGGGTGACCAGGACGACGGCCGCGGAGCCCGTGAACCCTGTGAGGTAGCGCACGTTGGTCAGGTTGGCGACGACCAGCGCGTCGACCCGCGCGTCGTCGAAGGTCGCCCGGAGTCGGTCGGCTCGCCCGGCGACGTCCATGGGCGGCAGCTCGTCGGGGGTGTGCTCGGGTGTCAGTCGTTCGGTCACTGCCATGGCGAACAGACTACGACCGCGGAACCCGGAGCCGAGCTTCGATCCCCCGATGATCCGCGCCGAGCGGACCCAGGACGTGCACGTCGGCGATGCCGATGTCGGGCCCCACGAGGATGTGGTCCAGACGCAGCACGGCGGGGATGCGACTTCCGATCGGCCAGGTGGCCACGAAGCCGCCACCACCGGCGTCCTGGGCGTCGCGCAGGTCACCGGCGCGCAGCAGCTCACGGAAACGCCGATGCCCGTTGCCGGAGTTCAGATCCCCCGCCACCACCGTCGCCGGGCCGGCCTCGCCGACGGCCGAGGCGAGCACGCGGAGGTCCCGCTGCCACATCGGCAGGCTGTAGAGGTCGCTCGGCGACACGGGGTGCACCGCGAACAGCGCGACCTCGTGGCCCTCGACGTCGAGCTCGGTGTGCACACCGGTGAGCGTCATCGGCAGCAGCGTCGGCTCCGAGAACGGCAACGTCGAGAAGATCGCGAGACCGGGACCGTCGGGCACCGCTTGCTCCCACCGGTACGGGTAGCGGTCCTCGACCCCTGCCGCGTCGAACGCCGCTGCGTGCACCGGGGTGTACTCGACGATCACGAGCACGTCCGCGTCGCGCCCGAGCAGCGCGTCGACGCCCTCGGCGGGCTCGACGTTCTCGAACCAGAGGTTCTGCACGACGACCGTGAACTCGCTGCCGCCGTCGGCGCGCTCCGGCGAGACGAGCCCGGACAGCGTCGGCCAAGAGATCCCGATCACGGCGATCCACGGCACGAGCGCGAGTGCCGCCCCCATCCGCCAGGGCCGCGGGGCGAACCACACCAACACGGCGCCGACCGTGGTCATCAGCGCGACACCGAGGCCCACGAGCTCGCCGATCGCCGCGGTGGCGATGAAGCGGTAGCCCGCCTCCTGGACGACCGAGTAGCGGATCACCACGTTCAAGGCGGTGCCGAAGAGGCCCACCGTCATGATCGCTGTGCCGAACAGCGCCACGAGCACCCGCCCCCGCGAGTGCGTCGGGGAGTCGGTCACCCTGTCGGACGGCCCAGCAGGTGGGCGACCGCGTCCACCGCCATCGGGTACCCGGCGCCGCCGAGCCCCTGGATCAACGCGTCGGCCACCGGGGTCACGACCGAGGTGTGGCGCCACGACTCGCGCGCCGAGGGGTTCGACAGGTGCAGCTCGACCACCGGGCCGTCATAGGCGGCGAGTGCGTCGTGCAACGCCCACGAGTAGTGCGTGAACGCGCCGGCGTTGATGACGATCGCGGCATGGTGCCCTCGGGCGCGGTGCACGGCCTCGACGAGGTCGGACTCACGGTTCGACTGAAGGTGCTCGACCCCCAGGTCGTGCTGCCGGGCACGTTCGGTCGCCGCGGCGACGTGGTCCTCGAGCGTGGCGGAGCCGTAGACGGCCGGCTCCCGCTCCCCGAGCAGGTTCAGGTTCGGGCCGGAGAGCAGCAGGATCGACGTGCCACTCATCGAACCGCTCCACTCATCGAACTGCTCCGAGGGTGGCGCGCACCAGGTCGGGATCGACACCGGTGACGACCTCGACGCCGACGGGACCGTCCAGCACGAAGGTCAGGCCGGCATCGAGCACCTTCTTGTCGCGTGCCATGAGCCCCATCAGCTCGTCGTCGTCGAGCCCGGCGGGCAGCGAGGTGGGCAGGTCGTAGCTCGACACCACCCGACGGTGCTCCGCGACGGCGTCGTCATCGATGCGTCCCATCGCCCGGGCCAGCTCGGCCGCGTAGATCAGCCCGACCGCCACCGCCTCGCCGTGGCGCAGCTCGTGGTCGCCTGCGACCTCGATCGCGTGGGCGAGCGTGTGGCCGTAGTTCAACAGCGCCCGTCGGCCGGACTCGCGCTCGTCCGATGCGACGACCTCGGCCTTGATCTCGACGCAGCGGGCGACCCGCTCGTCGAGGTTGAGCTCGTCGAGCCGACCGCCGCCGAGCCAGTGGTACTTCGCGAGCTCGCCGAGCCCGCAGCGCCACTCGCGTGGCGGCAACGTCGCCAGGGTGGACGTGTCGCAGATCACCGCACTCGGCTGCCAGTACGCGCCGACGAGGTTCTTGCCCTCGGGCAGGTTCACGCCGGTCTTGCCGCCGATTGCGGCGTCGATCTGACCGAGCAGCGAGGTGGCCACGTGCACCACGGGCAGGCCCCGGTGGTAGACCGCCGCGGCGAAGCCCGCCACGTCGGTGACCATGCCGCCGCCCAGACCGACGACGCAGTCGGTCCTCGTCAGGCCCCACTCGGCGAACTGCGAGCAGAGCGACTCGATGGTCGACAGCGACTTGTGGGACTCGCCCTGGCCGATGACGAATCGGCGGTGCTCCCGGCCGGGGTCGATGTCGACGGGGATGCCCTCCTGGGTCACGATCGCGACACGACGGCTGCGCGGGGGCAGCACACCGGCGAGCTCGTGTCGGGCTTCCTCACCGACGAGCACGGGGTACGAGCGGTCGTCGCCCAGCTCGACGTCGACGGTGATCACGGTCGTGCCGTCCCGAGACCCGCGACGATCTCCTCTGCCACGCTGAGGGGGTCCACGCCGTCGACGTCGATGACGACATCCGCGACCTCGTCGTAGAGCGCGGCGCGCTCCTCGGAGAGCCGCTGGAGGGCGAACTCGACGTCACCGTCGAGCAGCGGTCGGGCTTCGGTGGTGTCGGCGAGTCGGGCGGCCAGCCGCGACGGGTGCGCCCGCAGCCAGACGACGTGTGCGCCGCTGCGCAGCGACGAGCGGTTGGCCGCGTCGAGGACCACTCCCCCGCCCGTGGCGATGACCGCCGGGGGTCCGGCGAGCGCGTCGAGCAGCGCTTCGGTCTCGAGGGTCCGGAACCTGGCCTCGCCCTCGGGCTCGGCGAACAGCTCGGCGATCGGACGGCCGATCTGCTCGGCGACGACGCGGTCCAGGTCGACGACGGCGAGCCCGGTGCGCGAGGCGATGAGCGGCGCGGCGGTCGACTTGCCCGATCCCGAGAGCCCGACGAGCGCGACGTGCTCGACGTCGGAGCGGATCACACGACGACGACGGGCAGGTCCGTCATGAGCTGCCCGATCGCTGATCGCAGGGCGATCGTCGGGCAGTCACGGGCCTCGAGCAGGATGGTGACGCCCTGGTCGCACTCGACGACGAGCGCTGATGCGTCGCGGTGGATCTTGGTGTTCATCCGGAAGCGTGCCTCATCGGAGTTCTGGACCTCGACGGTCTTGACGGACTCCCACGATATCCGGAACGAGAGATCGCCCGGGCCCGACAGCTCGAGGCCGGTGCGGCTCATCGTCGCGGTGCACTTCTTCCTGCGCTTCGACTGTCCCGGGTAGCCACCGAGGTAGACGACGTCCTCGAGCTCGAGCGTCGCGGAGCGGCCCAGCGGCACCCCAGCGGTCTCGTCGGACGGCGCGGAGTCGTCCGAGGGCGCGGGCGGCGTCGACGAGACGGCCGGCGGGGGCGACACCGAGAACGAGCTCGACGACTCCTCCGACGCCGCGGACGTCGCAGGGTCGGGCGAGACGTCCTCGAAGGTGACGTCGGGACCGGGCCGATCGGCCGAGGGCTCATCGACGGTCGACGGAGCGACGGCGGATTCAGCTGGGGTCGGCTCAGCTGGGGTCGACTCAGCTGGGGTCGACTCAGCAGCGGCTGGTCCAGCGGCGGGCTCGCCGGCGTCGGGCTGCGGGGCAGTGCCGGCGCGGCGATCGGCCAGCACGGTCAGCGTGAGCACGACGGCGTCGCAGAACTCCTCGCTCCAGCCGGCGCCGATGACCGAGTCGTCGTCCATCGTGATCTCGATCTCGACCAGCCCGTCGACCGGATCGCCGATGGCGTCGAGGTGGACGAGCTGGTTCAGGTCGAGCCACACCGGCGACGTGACCCGTTCGGTGCGACCGATCCCCATGCTGGAACCGGCGAGCACGAACAGCGCCTCGGTGCGTTCACCGCCGGGCGGGCGGACCCAGCCCTGCGTGAGCGCGTCGGGCTTCGGCTCGTCCACAGCGGCGGCATGATCGTCTGCTGGCACCACGTCCCCTACTCCTCCGAGCAGCACCGGACTCGCACCGCCGGCCACACTCGCCGTCCACGGTACCGGCAAGTACGACGTCTGTGGTTCCGACGGAAGCGGCTCGGAGAGCTCCCGGTTCCACACGTCGTCGCGCACCGTCATCAGAACATCCCGGAGAACGTGACCGGCCCGTCACCGTCGCCATCGGCGTCGCCACGCGACGTGGAAGCCTCCGGTGCCGGGGCGCTCGCCGGCACCGAGCTCAACGCCGCGGCGATGGCCTCGGCGGCCTGCGGGCTCAGCTTCGACATCTGGCGCAGCACCTCGTCGGTCGAGTCGTCGGACTCCTCCGAGCCCTCGGTTGGGCCGGCCGGCTCGTCGTCGGTCAGGTCGGCGGCCGGCAGCAGGTCGTCCCAGGCATCGGGGCCCGACGTCGACTCCTCGCCGAGCGGCACACGCTCGAGCGGCGGCAGCCCCCCGAACGCCGCCCCGCCGATGGACTGCTCGTCGTCGGACGCTTCGTCGAAGGCGCCACCGTCGAACGACGCGCTGGCGAACGACGCGCTGGCGAACGACGCGCCGGCGAACGAGGCGGCCTCGGGCGAGCCCCAGGTGTCGTCGGCGTCCGCGGCGTCTCCACCGAGCAGGTCGTCGATCGGGAACCGGTCGGGGAAGGCCGCCGCGGCGCGGTCCTCCTCGGTGCCGTGCTCGTCCGCGGCGCCGTGCTCGTCCGCAGCGCCAGGGTCGGCCAGGTCGATCGCCGGCCGGGTCGCGGTGTCGCTGACGGCCGTGGCGGCGGCCGCCGGCTCGTCGGCGGCCATCTCGTCGAAGGCGACGCGAGGGGGCTCGTTGGCCACGGG
>JAEWED010000127.1 GCA_023389745.1 Actinomycetes bacterium | reverse complement strand
CCCGGGCGAAGCGGTCACCCAGGCCGGACGAGGCGCCGGTGACGACGGCGACCTGACCGGTCAGGTCGAACAGCGAGCCCAGGTGCTGGGCCATCTCGTCGGTCCGTGGATCGTCGACGTGGGCGTCGCTCACTTGACGACCACGACCGTGGTGCCGACGTGCGCGAAGTCGTAGAGCCCGGCGGCGTCGGCGTAGCGCTGGCGGATGCAGCCGGCCGAGCGGTACTGGCCGAGCTCGGCCTCGCTCTGCAGCGGACGACCGCGGCGATCGACGGGGATCGAGTGGAATCCGATGGCCGCGGAGTTTCCCCAGGTGAAGCGGACCATGAACTCCATGCGGGACGCCCCGTTGAGCGACGTCGTGTGACGGCTCTTGGAGAACACCTGGTAGGTGCCGGGCCGGGGCGTGTTCGCACGACCCGACACCAGGTAGCTGTTGACCACGACCTCGTGCTCGTCGACCCACCAGACCCGCTGCTGCTCGACGGAGTAGATGAGGCGTCGGCCGGAGCCGGAGTCGAAGGGTGCCTCGGGGAACGCGGGCGGCGCGGGCTCGCACGCGGCGAACAGGAACATCGAGAGGATCGCGAGCAGACCGAGCGCGAGCCGCGCCGGTCGGAGCCGGCGCCGCCGCGGCAGGGCGTCGCCACGGAGCGCGAGCAGGCCCGCGGTGTACTGGTCAGCCATCAGATCCATCCTCGTGCAGTCGCCGACGGTCGCCGCAGACTACTTCGCGAGGGTTCAGGACCTCACCAGACGGCGGATCGCGGCGGTCGCCTCGGCGAGCTTCTCGTCGGCGTCGTCGCCGCCCTCGGCGATCGCGTCGGCGACGCAGTGGCCCAGGTGGTCCTCCATCAAGCCGAGCGCCACACCCTGCAGCGCACGGGTGACCGCCGAGATCTGCGTGAGGACGTCGATGCAGTAGGTGTCCTCGTCGATCATCCGCTGCAGCCCGCGCACCTGACCCTCGATGCGCCGCAGACGCTTCAGGTAGGCGTCCTTCTCCTCGTCGTAGCCGTGCATGTCCGTCATCATACCGCGGTGGACGCTATACCCCAGAGGGGTATTCACCCCCCGGTGTCCGACGCCACGTGGTGCTCGCGGATCCAGGCGTGCATCGCGATGCCCGACGCGACACCCGCGTTGATCGATCGTGTGGAGCCGAACATCGAGATGGAGCAGACCATCGTCGCCGCGGCACGGGCCTCGACGGACAACCCGGGACCCTCCTGGCCGAAGATCATCAACGCCCGCGGCGGCAGCGCGGTGTGCTCGATGGGGACCGAGCCGTCGAGGTTGTCGATGCCGACGAGCTCGAGCCCTTCATCGGCGGCGTGGTCGACGAGCCCGTCGATCGTCGGCTGGTGCACGACCTCGAGGTACCGGTCGGTGACCATCGCGCCGCGACGGTTCCAGCGGCGACGCCCGACGATGTGCACCCGCCGCACACCGAACGCGTTGGCGTTGCGCACCACGGTGCCGATGTTGAAGTCGTGCTCCCAGTTCTCGATCGCGACCTCGAGCGGGAACCGGTGCCGGTCGAGGTCCGCGACGATCGCCTCGACGGTCCAGTAGCGGTACCGGTCCGCCACGTTGCGACGGTCACCCTCCGCGAGCAGCTCCGGGTCGAGGTGGTTGCCCTCGGGCCAGGGGCGCGGGTGCGGGCCGACGCCGATCTGGGGCGGATTGTCAGTCACGGGTCCGGACCGTAGCGTCGGACCATGGCCCACCCTCCCACCGGCGACCGCCAGAACGGTGCCGCACCGGTCGACGAGGGCGCAACGGTGGTGCTGCTGGTGGCGCACGGCTCACGGAACCCGGCGGCGGGTGTCGAGCACGAGCGTCTGTGTGTCGCGGTCCAGCAGGAGCTCGACCGCGAGCACGTCGGCTCCGAGGGTCCGACCCCACGGGTGCGACCCGCGTACCTCGAGATCACCGAGCCGGACATCGCCACGGCGGTCGACGCCGCGGTGGCGGGGGGTGCGACGGCGGTCCGGCTGCTCCCCCACTTCCTCGCACCGGGGAACCACGTGGCGGTCGACCTTCCACGCATCACCGACGAGGCACGCGAACGGCATCCCGGCGTGCACATCGAGCTCCTGGAGCACCTGGGTGCCGACCCGGCGCTGGTCGGGTTGCTCGCCCGACGGGCGACCGACGCCTGACCGACGGCCACGGCCCGCCGGACGCGGAACCGGCGTGGACCCCGCCCCGAAGGACGGAGATCCACGCCGGTGCGCTCGATCCGGACGCAGCCGGATCGGGTGTCCCTGCTGTCGCTCAGATGCCGATGCGCTGGGCGAGCAGCTCGCGGTGGTAGGTCGGATCACCGAAGAGCAGCTCGGAGCTCTTCGCACGCTTGAAGTACAGGTGTGCCGGGTGCTCCCAGGTGAAGCCGATGCCACCGTGGATCTGGATGTTCTCGGCCGCGGCGTGGAAGTACGCCTCGGAGCAGTACGCCTTGGCCAGCGAGGCGACCGACGGCAGCTCGTCGTTCAGCTCGGAGGCGCACCAGCCGGCGTAGTACGCGGCGGACTTGGCGGACTCGACCTCGAGCAGCATGTCGGCGCACTTGTGCTTGATGGCCTGGAAGGAGCCGATCGGGCGTCCGAACTGCACGCGGTCCTTCGCGTACTGGACCGCCGACTCGAGCACTTCCTGGCCGCCGCCGACCTGCTCGGCGGCGAGGGCCACCGCGGCCAGGTCGAGCACGGTCGACAGGACGTCCCAGCCGCCACCGTCGGTGCCGATGAGCGTCGCGGGCACGCCCTCGTAGACCAGGCGGGCCTGCTTGCGGGTCTGGTCCATGGTGGACAGCGCGGTGCGGGTCAGACCGGCGGCGTCGCCGTCGACGGCGAAGAGGCTGATACCGGCCTCGGTGCGGGCGGCGGTGATGATGAGGTTCGCGGTGTGGCCGTCGAGGACGTAGAGCTTCTCGCCGTCGATCTTCCAGGCGTCGCCGTCCTTCGTGGCGGTCGCGGTCACGGCCTCGGCATCCCAGCGGCCGTTCGGCTCGGTGTAGGCGAGGGTGGCGATGGTCTCACCCGAGGCGATGCCCGGCAGGTACTCGGCCTTGGCAGCGTCGTCGCCCGAGTGCAGCAGCGTCTGGCCGGCGAGCACGACGGTCGAGAAGTACGGGGCGCAGAGCAGGCGACGGCCCATCTCCTCGAGCACGACGATGAGCTCGACGAAGGAGTAGCCGGAGCCACCGAACTCCTCGGGGATGACCAGGCCCTGGAGGCCCATCTGCTCGGCCATCTGGGTCCAGACCGCGGTGTCGTAGCCGGACTCGGTGTCCATGAGCTCACGGACGGTCTCTTCGCTGGACTTGGCGTTCAGGAAGTCCTTGACGACCTTGCGCAGTGCTTCCTGGTCCTCGCTGAAGGCGAAGTTCACGATGTGCTCCCTGTGGGTGTGGGTGACTCGAACGCAGAGTTGTCTAGACCGTCCCGAACAACTGGACAACTTGCGGGGTGTACACCGCTGTACACCCGTCACACCGTCCAGTTATCCTGGACGGTGTGACAGAGATCGGGGTGAGAGACCTCCGTAGGGAGCTCCCGGCGGCGATCCGGCGTGCCGGGTCCGGCGAGCGCATCATCGTCACCGTCGACGGCACACCCGTCGCCCAGCTCGGCCCGCTCGAACCGGTCGACGGCACCCTGACGCTCGAGGACCTGGCGGCCCGCGGCCAACTCGTGCTCGCACGACGCAGCGACCGGCCCGAGACCACCTTCACGATGCCCATGTGGGCCGGCACCAGACTCGACCAGCTGGTGAGAGAGATCCGCGGCCGATGAGCAGCACTGCGGGGGTCAGCACAGCCCAACTGGTCAGGGAGATCGGCGGCCGATGACGGTGTTCCTGGACACGACGGCGCTGCTGGGTCGGTTCCTCGAAGGACCGGCCCGTGCGGTCGTGCACGACACGATGGCGGCGGACCCCCAGTGGTGCGCGAGCGCGCTCGCACTGTCCGAGGCGCTCATGTTGGTCGACCGGCTCGGCGACGACCCGATCCGGGCGGACGAGCTGCGCCGTTCGATCCGAGACGACTGGGAGCGCATCAACGTCGTCCCGGTCGACCAGCGGTGCCTGGACCGGGCGGCCGAGATCGGACGCACGCAGCCCGTTCGCACCACCGACGCACTGCACCTGGCCGCGGCCGACCGTCTCCCGCGGCCGCTCACCTTCCTCACCTTCGACCCCGCACAGATCCCGGTCGCGATGTCGTTGGGCTTCGACGTGTCGAGCGTGGAGCTGGGCCGCTGACGACGGCCGACCGACCACACTTCCCCCGAATCCCGACTTATTTCGTCGGCTTTGATCTAACCTCTCCGGAATGGAGGAGAGGCTGGCCGTGCATGCGCGGGACCTGCGACGCAGGCTCCCCGATCGCCCGACGATCGACGGGGTGGACCTCGACGTGCACTTCGGCACCGTGGTGGCGCTGCTCGGACAAGACCCGAGCGCGACCGCCGGCCTCGTACGCGCGCTGCACGGCGAGGACCACCGCGTCCGGGGCGACCTGCTGGTCGCCGACCCACGCGAGCTGATCGGCAGCGACTCGGCGCGACGCCGGATGCGACACATCACCAGGGCGGTCGAACGCGGTGTGCCGCTGCTGCTGCTCGTCGACCCGTTCCGCGGGCTCGATCCGGCCCAACGCGAGACGACCGTCGGGTTGCTGCGCGAAGCGGTCAGCGACCAGCGCCGCGCCGTCGTGCTCTCGACCACCGAGATCGACCACGCGCGGCACGTCGCCGACCGCATCGACGTGTTCGAGGGCGGCCGCATCGACTCCAGGATCCCCGTCGATCGCCCCACCCGCTGACGCGGTCAGCGCTCCTCGACGAGCACTCCGCGACCCGGACGCCACGAGGTGATCACCATGCCCTCGTGGGACTGGTCGAGCTCGGACAGCACCACCAGGTCGAACGACAACAGGAACAGGTGGAACGGTCCGGGCGGCGCGCCCACGAGCTCACCCATGCGTGCCACCTCGTCCTGATCGACGATCTCGTCGGCGGTCCCGCTGAGCTTCGCGTCACCTCCGTCCATCGAGCTGTCACCCGGGTTGGAGTGCAGCGCGAATCGACCGTCGCGCTGCAGGTCACGGGCCTTGCGAGCGCCGGGCATGGAGCCGAGGTACAGGTCGCCCTCGACGAGCGGCACCTCGGTCCCGCTCACACGGGGTGCGCCGTCCTTGCGCAGCGTCGCGAGCACGTGGTGCTTGGTGACCTGGAACCTGGCCAGCACCGAGGCGGCCAGGTCGGGTGCTGCGGACTCGAAGGTGGACCAGCGGGTCGGTTCGTCGTTCATGCAGGCACGGTGCCGGAGCATCACTGACAGAACCTGTCAGGTATGGCCGAATAGGGTCACGGCATGCGAGCCACACGCCTGATGGCGCTGCTGATGTTGTGCCGCAGCCGCGACCGCTGGACCGCGGCGCAGCTCGCGGACGAGCTCGAGGTCTCGGTCCGCACCGTCTACCGGGACATCTCGGCCCTGCAGGCGACGGGTGTCCCGCTGTGGACCGAGTCCGGACCGGGCGGCGGGATCCGCATCCTGCCCGGATGGTCCAGCCGGGTCGAAGCGCTCACCGGGGACGAGGCCGCGGCGCTCGCCCTGACCGGTGTGCCGTCGGCCGCGTCGGAGCTGGGCCTCGGCGCCGTCGCGCTGTCGGCGCAGCTGAAGGTGCGCGCCGCCCTGCCGCCCGAGCTCGCCGCCCGAGCGGCGCGCATCGAGGAGCGCCTGCACCTGGACCTCCCCGGCTGGTTCCACCGGCCGGACCCGACCGAGCACCTCGCCGAGGTCGCCCGGGCGGTGTGGTCGGGGCAACGTCTCGACCTCACCTACCGGCGCAGCGACCGCAGCGTGCAGCGTCGCGTCGACCCGCTGGGACTCGTGCTCAAGGCCGGCACCTGGTACCTGGTCGCCGCGCACCGCGGCTCGGTCCGCACCTACCGGGTCGGCCGCATCGAGCGGTGCGAGGTGCGCGACGACGCGGCGACACGCCCGGCCGACTTCGACCTGGCGTCGTGGTGGGCCGACTCCTCCGAGGAGTTCGACCGCAGCGTCCTGCGCGCACGCTGCCGCGTGCGGCTCTCGCCCTCCGCACAGCGTCGCCTCGGGAGCGTCACCAGCCCCGCGGCCGCCGAGCGCGCCCTCGCCGCGGCCGGCGAGCCCGACGCCGACGGATGGCGCACGGCCGAGCTCGAGATCGAGAGCGACGAGGTGGCCTGCTCGCAGCTGATCGCACTCGGCGCCGAGGTCGAGGTGCTCGCCCCCGACTCCCTGCGGACACGCCTGCACGATCTCGGAGCGGCGATCGCCCGCCATCACCGACCGGCAGCGAACCGACCCGAGCACCTCGAGGACCGCTGCGGGGGCGCCAACCCCTCGGGACCGCTCGGCAACGACGCCACCGCCACGTCGCCTCCCGACTCGAACCTGCCGGTCACCGTCAGCTCTCTCTGACCTGGCACCGCTGCACCCGGGCCGGGTCGGTCGCAGTCACGGCTGCGCACGGCTGCACACGGACGCGAGACTGGTCCCATGGCCGACGCGACCTCGACGCTGCACCACGCCGACACCGACCTGGAGATCCACAAGGTCGTCGTCGGCCCGATGGACAACAACGTGTTCGTGCTGCGCTGCCGCCACACCGGTGACGCAGTGCTCATCGACGCGGCGAACGAGCACGAGCGGCTGCTCGACCTGGCCCGGGCGCTCGGCGTGCGTCGGGTGCTCGAGACCCACGGCCACTGGGACCACATCCAGGCCGTGCCCGAGCTGCGCGACGCGGGCTACTCCGTGGGGGTCACGTCGCAGGACGCCGCGATGCTCGACAGCTACGACGAGATCATCGAGGACGATTCGGTGATCCCGGTCGGACGTCTCCGGCTCCGCACGATCCACACCCCCGGCCACACGCCCGGGTCGATGTGCTTCTCGGTCGAGGGCAAGCCGCTGCTCTTCAGCGGCGACACGCTCTTCCCCGGAGGGCCGGGCAACACGACCTTCGAGGGTGGCGACTTCGCGGCGATCATCACGTCGCTCGAGCGACGGCTGTTCGCTCCCCTGTCGGCCGACACGATCGTCATGCCGGGCCACGGCGACGACACCACGATCGGCGCCGAGTCCCCTCAGCTACAGGAGTGGATCGACCGCGGTTGGTGAGCGATCCGGGTCGACTCCCACCTCGGCCCTGCGCTGTTCGAGCAGCGCGAGCGTCTTCGACTCCTCCGCAGCGAGACGGACGCTGCGCACCACCAGTGCCACCGATCCGGCGAACAGGCCGACGAGCACCACGAGCCTGACCGGGCCGGGAGTGTCGATGGCCAGCAGGATCGTCCGGGCGTTGAGCACCACGATCAGTCCGCCGACCACGGTGCCGAGCACCCGAGGCGCGAGGACCTTGACGACCCACGCGGCGAACGGGGCGACGACGACCGCTCCGGCGAGCAGCGCACCGACCTGGGCCCAGTCGACCTCGTCCGCACCGAGGTGGGTCAGGAACCCGACGCTGGCGGCGAGGGCGACGAGCAGCTCCGACAGCGAGACCGAGCCGATCGCCCGCCGGGGCTCCATCTTGCCGACGGTCATCAGCGTCGGCGTGGTCACCGGCCCCCATCCCCCGCCGCCGATCGCGTCGACGACACCGCCGACGGCACCGAGGGGCACCAGGAAGCGGGGCCGCAGGTGTGACGGGTCCGCGGCGCTGCGGGTGACCCCGAACGCGAACCGGGCGAGCATGTAGCCGCCCAGCACGAACAGGATCGCTGCCGTGATCGGGGCGAAGGCGTCGCCGTCGACCGACGAGAGGAACGTCGCTCCGGCGTAGGCGCCCACCGCTCCGGGCACCCCGAGCAACCCGACGGTGCGCCAGTGCACGTTGCCGAAACGCCAGTGGCTGGCCCCCGAGACCATGGCGGTGCCGACCTTCGCCGCGTGGATCACCGCCGAGGCAGCGGCGGCCGACGCCCCCGCTGCCACCAGCACCGAGGTTCCGATCACACCGAAGCCCATGCCGAGCGAGCCGTCGATCAGCTGTGCCACGAAGCCCGCGGCGACGAACACGATCAGACGTTCCACACGGGCCTCCGCACCGGTCAGCTCCCCCGGGCCGACCGGAAGACGAGGTTTCCCATTGAACAAGTAGGAATAGTCGGGGTCAACCCCGAGTGCCGTCCACCGGACGTGACCGACGGCCGCTCGGAGCTATTTCCACTACCCAGGTAGTGGAAATAAGCTGGTCGCCATGGCCGCCGCCGACCCGACCCCCACCCCGACGATCGCCACCGACGCAGATCCGACCCCGCTCTTCCAGATCGAGGATCTGCGTGTCGCTCCCGCCGCCCAGCCCGACGCCGAGATCCTGCGTGGCGTCTCGCTGACCGTGCGCCCCGGCGAGGTGCACGCGCTCATGGGCCCGAACGGCTCGGGCAAGTCGACCCTCGCGAGCACCCTCATGGGCTCCCCCGAGTACGTGACGACCGGCGGCACGGTCACCTACAAGGGCGAGGACATCACCGAGTGGACCGCCGACATCCGCGGCAAGGCCGGCATCTTCCTCGCCTTCCAGTATCCCCAGGAGATCCCCGGGATCTCGGTGCGGCAGTTCCTGCGCCAGGCCCTGTCGGAGCGCAAGGGCATCGACCTGTCGGTGCTCGAGATCCGCCTGGCGATGATGGACTGGATGAAGCGCCTCGACATGGATCCGGCGTTCGCCGATCGCTTCCTCAACGAGGGCTTCTCGGGCGGCGAGAAGAAGCGCAACGAGATCCTCCAGATGGCCATCCTCGAGCCGGAGCTCGCCATCCTCGACGAGACCGACTCGGGTCTCGACATCGACGCGCTGCGAGTCGTGGCCAACGGCGTCAACGAGGTGCGCGCCGAGCGCACCGACCTGGGTGTGCTCGTCATCACCCACTACCAGCGGCTGCTCGACCACCTCACCCCGGACCGCGTGCACATCCTCGTCGACGGGCGCATCGTCGACTCCGGCGGACCGGAACTGGCAGAGCGGCTCGAGGGCGAGGGGTTCGACGCATGGCGGTGACCGACCCGACCCCCGACACGACCCCCGACACGACCACCGAGCCGACCGACGACCTCGACGTCGCCGGGATCAAGGCCGACTTCCCGATCCTCGATCGTCGGATCCGCGATCAGCGCCTGGTGTTCCTCGACTCGGCGGCGTCGTCGCAGAAGCCGATCCAGGTGATCCGGGCGATGGACCACTACTACGAGACCACGCACGCCAACGTGCACCGCGCCGCGTACACCCTCGCCGAGGAGGCGACGAACGCGCTCGAGTCCGCCCGGACCTCGGTCGCCCGGTTCATCGGTGCAGGCGACCCGAACGAGATCGTGTTCACCAAGAACGCCACCGAGTCGATCAACCTGGTCGCTCGCAGCTGGGGCGCCGCCAACCTCGCCGCCGGTGACGCGATCCTGCTCACCCAGCTCGAGCACCACGCCAACATCGTCCCGTGGCAGCAGCTCGCCGCCGAGCGCGGCATCGAGATCCGCTGGGTGCCCCTCACCGCGGACGGCCGCCTCGACCTGTCCGACCTCGACCGCCTGCTCGACGGCGTGAAGCTGCTCGCCGTGTCGGCCATGTCCAACGTCGTCGGCACCATCACGCCCGTGCAGGAGCTGGCCGACCGGGCGCACGCCGCGGGCGCGCTGGTCTGCGTCGACGCCTGCCAGTACGTGCCGCACGTCGCGACCGACGTGCACGCACTCGGCGCCGACTTCCTGGCGTTCTCGGGCCACAAGATGCTCGGTCCGACCGGCATCGGCGTGCTGTGGGCACGGATGGAGCTGCTCGAGGCGATGCCGCCGTTCCTCGGCGGCGGCGGCATGATCCTCGACGTCACCCTCGACGGCTTCGTACCCGCCGACGTGCCGCACAAGTTCGAGGCCGGCACCCCGCCCATCGCCGAGGCGATCGGCCTCGGTGCGGCGGTCGACTACCTCGGCGCGCTCGGCATGGACGTCGTGCGTCGCCACGAGGTCGCGCTCACCGCCTACGCGCTGCGCTCGCTCACCGACCGATTCGGGGACAGGATCACGATCTACGGCCCGGCCGAACCGGCGGAACGCGGCGGCGTGATGAGCTTCGCATTCGGCGATCTGCACCCCCACGACCTGTCGCAGGTGCTCGACCAGCACGGTGTGTGCGTCCGGCCCGGCCATCACTGCGCCAAGCCGCTCATGCGGGTGCTGGGTGTCGGAGCGACGGCACGGGCGTCGTGGTACGTCTACAACGACGAGGCCGACATCGACGTGCTCGGCGATGCGCTCGAGTCCGCCGGCGACTTCTTCGCCTTCTGAGCCACCGTCTAGAGTTCACTGCTGCACTGCAAGGGAGGGCACCGAATGTCGGGCCTTGAAGACCTCTACCGCGAGATCATCCTCGACCACTACCGGAGCCCCCGGAACCGTGGCGAGCTGACGGCACCCCCGGCGACCCGCGTCGAGGGCTTCAACCCGCTGTGCGGTGACGAGATCGTGATCTACCTCGACATCGACGACCCGGCGAAGGGCGCCGAGGCCGTCGTGACCGACATCCGCATCGGCGGGCAGGGCTGCTCCATCTCGCAGTCGTCGGCATCGATGATGTCCGCGGCGGTCAAGGGCCGCACCGTCGGCGAGATCGAGGACCTGACCAAGTCGTTCAAGGCGATGATGTCGATCCACGAGGAGGGCCTCGAGGGCGGCGACGTCGGCACTAACGACGACGAGGCCGGCACGCTGCCCCTGGGTGACCTCGAGGCGCTGCGCGGCGTGGTGAAGTTCCCGGTGCGCATCAAGTGCGCCACGCTGAGCTGGAACACGCTCGCGCAGGGCATCGCCGAGGCCGGCGCACCCGCCTCCGCCTGACGCTCGCTCCACCCGAGTCCCGCGACACCCGGGGCGCGCTGCACCTGCACCCGGATCTCGCTGCACCCCGAATTCCGTCTCGGATTCGGGGTGATCACCGCGAATCCGAGACGGGATTCGTGCTGCTCAGCTCGGCGGGACGTCCCAGTCGAACTGTGCGACGACGGGCGGGTGGTCGCTCAACGCCTCGCCACCGACGCTGAACCGGCTGCGGGGGAAGTCGATCGACGTCGCCTGCAGCGCCACCGTCGAGCCGCTCCGGTAGGCGAACTTGTCGATGCTGCCGGTCTCGTCGCAGCTCAGCTCGAGGCAGACGTCGGTCAGCCCGGTCGCGGCGAGGAAGCGGTCCCAGATCTCGGTGTCGGCACCGGCGGAGCCGTCGGGGTGGTCGCTCGTGTGCAGGTTGGTGTCGCCGCCGAGCACGATCGCCCGGTCGCCGCCACGGGCGACGATGAACGCCGCCAGCTCCTCGTAGTCGCGCTCCTGGAGCCACTGGTCCTGGGGCGTGCCGCCCGCCTCGGCGTGCAGGCTGTAGACGTCGACCTCGCGGCCGTCGCCGAGGGTCATCGTCATCATCCGGAAGCCCTTCATCGCCAGGCAGTCCGCGGCACCGCCGTCGGGCAGCACTCCGCCGAAGCAGCCCTTCCACGCGTGGTGGGTCTCGTTGGTCAGCGGGTAGCGCGACATGATGCCGATGCCGTCGCCGACGAGCAGGCCACGCGAGGACGCGTCGACGCCGACCGCCTCGGGACCCGGGTGCCGATCGCTGCGGTACGGATGCTCGGCCTGGGCACGCAGTCGAGTGTGGTAGTTCGCGAAGTCGAGCAGACCGGCGGCGGGCACCCACCAGTCGAAGTCCTCCTGGGTCAGCACGACGTCGTAGGCGTTGAGCAACGGGCTGACCAGCGGCAGGTTGCGCTCGGGGTCCGAACCGGAGATGCCCTGGGGCAGGCCGGCGACGTTGTAGGTCAGGACCGAGAAGCTGCCCGGCGGTTCCGGGAGCGGCACCACCGTCGTCGGCGGGCTCCCCGGGTCCGACGGCGGAGGTGTGCACGCCGCCGCCAACCCGATCGACACGGCCACGGCGGCCACGCCCGCGACGACGCGCGAGCGGCCCTTCCCCCACCCAGCTGAACGCAACATGGCGCCGAGGTTACGCACCGGTGCCGGGGCCCGACAATGAGTCTGAACCCCATTCACCCTCTGTGGTCACCGGGGCGCCACGGGTGTTCGGCGCCGGCACGGGTCCTGTCGGTGTCGCGTGTCGTCAGGGGCCGGCGAGCTCGTTCATCCGCGTCGCGAGGCGCGCGTCGAGCTCGGTGATGCCCCCGACGTCGTGGGTGCTCAGGTGGACGGTCACCGACGAGTAGACGTTCGACCAGTTCGGGTGGTGGTCCATCTGCGCGGCCACGGTCGCGACCGCCGCCATGAAGCCGAAGGCCTCGGCGAAGTCCGCGAATCGGAAGTCCCGGTGGAGGCTGCCGTCGTCGAGCTCCCAGCCCGGCAGCCCGCGCAGCGCCTCGGCCAGCTCGTCGGGGCCCAGGGCGGTCGGTCGTGCCATGACGACGAACCTAACCGGCCCGGGGCCCCGATCAGGCGCGGCTCACTCGTCGAAGTCGAAGCCCTCGAAGTCCTCGGGCGTGTACTCCTTGTTCTCGACCATCACGAGCCAGTTGCCCGCGTTGTCCCGCAGGATCGCCTCGGTGCCGTAGGGACGGTCGGCGGGCTCCTGGATGAACGTGACGCCCTTGGCCGACAGCTCCTCGAAGGTCGCCCGGCAGTCGTCGACGGTGACACCGATGCCGGTCATGGAACCCGCGGCCAGCGACCGCTGGATCGCCTCGGTCAGCCCGTCGTCGAGGGGGGCGCCCGGGGTGGTGATGTGCAGCGAGAGCTCCGGCTGGTTGGGGTGGATGACGGTCACCCACCGGTAGTCGCCGAAGCTGATGTCCTCGCCCGGTTTGAAGCCGAGCACGTCGACGTAGAAGTCGCGGGTCTCGTCGAGGTCGGTGCAGAAGATGCTGATGAGGGAGACGTTGGTGATCATGCGGTCGACGGTACGGACCGTCGGCTCATGACGCTTCTCCAGGATTGCTCGATCCGTCCGAGGTCGACGGAGGACGGTGGTCGAGCACCGACACGCCCCGCATGAACAGGAAGCAGCCCGGGATCCGCGGCGCCCCGTCCCGGGCGAACCGGTCGCGGTACTCCACCGGCGACTCACCGGTGAGCTCGCGGAAGCGCGACGAGAACGAACCGAGGCTCGAGTAGCCCACGAGCATGCAGACCTCGGTGACGGTCAGGTTGGCCGAACGCAGCAGGTCCTGGGCCCGCTCGATGCGACGTCGGGTGGCGTAGCGCATCGGCGGCTCGCCGTAGACCGAACCGAACGAGCGCACCAGGTGGTGCCGCGAGATCCCCGCGAGCTCGGCGAGCTGGTCGAGCTCGATCGGTTCGGCGAAGTGGCGATCGACGTGGTCACGCACCCGTCGCAGGTGCGGGATCAGCTCGATCGGCACCCGGCGGGTCGCGGTCGATGTCACCGCCCCATTGTCGCCCGTTCACGACGGACCCGGTGTGGGAATAGCGATCGGCCGGAAGTTGCACCCACGTCCTCTGGCTTCCGATCGGCGCTGCTCGAGTCTCATCGAACGTGCGCTCGGGGAGTCGTCCCCATGGGCTCGAGGCCCCGAGTCGCAAAGAGTGGTGGTTGCCGACCCGGTGTCCACCGGTCGGCGCTCCGTGAAGTACGAGAGAGGGAGATGCGTCATGGTTGCAGTGCAGGAATCGGAGGCACACCGAACGGTCCAGCGACGGGCCGCCGCCAGCAAGAGCGGAGGGCGGACACGGAAGCCGTCACGCTGGCTCGCCGTCCTTGCGGTCGTCGCCGCCATCATCGTCGGCAGCCAGGTGGCGAATCAGAGCGCCGCGTCCGCCGATGCCCAGGGTTGTTCGAGTGCCTCGGGCGGATACGTCTGCACCTACGTAGGTGGGAGCGGGCGCTACGTCAACTACGTCACCGCATCGCGAGGCAAGAACGGCTCCATCTGCCGGTCGAGCGCATGGATCTACTCGATCTCCCCAGCGGGCGCTGTGACAGGACTTGGCTACCAGTCGCGCGCCAACTGTGCCATGGGGCGAGCGTGGTTCAGCTTCACGTTGAACCGCTCGTTCCCCAGCGGCACGCGGATCTGCAGCAAGTTCATGGAGGGAGGCGCGCCGGTGGGCGGCGAACCCTGCCTCTGGATCCGATGACCATGGGCTGAGCGCGGTGGAAGCCGCCGAGCGAGTTGCGGGACGTCGGGGGCGCTTCTTCGGAAGCGTCCCCGAATCGCGCCGGTCGCCGGGACTCAGCTCGGACGCAGGCCGGCGCGCGCCGCGTTGCCCAGGTCGCCGACCGTGCGCCGCACCGGCGTGGCGGTCACCCGAGGGCGCGCCGGTTGACGCGATGCGGCGACACCGATGCCCTCGTAGCTGTGGATCCGCTCGACCGTGAAGCCGAACCGTCGCTGCAGCCGGCGCCGCCGGGAACGGCTCGTGTGCTCACTGCCCGTGAGCGCGTCGGGACCATCCCAGAAGCTGAGGGCGACACCGCTGCGGATCGACTCGTCGGCGAGCCAGAAGCTGCCCTTGAAGCCGGCGTCGCGCGCTTGGAACGGAAGCGTCGAGCGGTGCACCTCGGCCAGCGCCCCGGCGTGCGCGGGATCGCCGCTGATCCAGGTCGCACGGGCCCAACGCCAGACGGGTCCGACCTCGACCTCGTCGCCGGCGTCACCGAGGCCGACGACCGCCATGGTCTCGACGGCGTGCACGCACAGCCCGATGTCCTCGGCAGCCCGGGCGCGTGTCTCGCCGTCGTGTCGCCGAGCCCCGTCGAGCGCGTCGCTGTCGGCCCAGAGCGTGACGATGAGCACCTGCCCCGAGAACCGGTCCGCCATCCAGTAGCCCCGGAGGGCGCCCGGCTGCTCCGCGAAGCCGGGGGCGAGCCGGTCCCGGACCGCGCGGGCCGCATGGTCCACACGGTGCGCGTCGATGGTGCCGTGCACGACTTTCGCCAGCATCATCGGCTCCTCTCTCGATGCCGTCCGGTGCGAGAGGCACCCGACGCAACTGGCAGCGTGCGCCCCCGCCGTTACAGCACCGCGTCACGACGTGCCGGATCTCACGGCACCACTACGTGCGGACGCAGGTAACGTCAGTCGCATGCGAGTACTGCTCGCCGCCAACCGGGGGTCGTGATGCACGACCCGCCGTTCGTCCAGGTCCTCGGAGCCGTGCGCTTCGTGGCCAGCGACGGGGAGTCCGTCACACTGCCCAGCGCGAGCCAACGACGACTGCTCGCGCTGCTCGCCATGGGCGCGGGGACCACGTTGCGCAGCGAGCACCTCTGCGAGCTGCTCGGGCTGAGCACCGGGGCACTGCGCACCACGGTCTCGCGCCTGCGGCGGCGCCTCGGCGATCAGGTGATCGAGACCGATGCCGTCGGCTACCGCATCGGATGCCCGGTCGACGCCGCCTGGTTCGCCGCCATGGTGCTCGCCGACCGCGACGTCGAGGACCGGCTCGCCGAGCTCGACGCGGCGCTCGCCCTCTGGCACGGCGACGTGCTCGACGAGTTCCGTCACGAGGCGTGGGCCGAGGCCGACGCGACCCGACTCGACGAGCTGCGCTGCCTCGCCATCGAGGAGCGCCTCGAGTGCCTGCTGCGCCGTGGCCGGGCGGGCGAGGTCGTCGCCGAGGCCGAGTCGTACCTGGCGTCGCACCCCCTGCGAGACCGCCCATGGGGCCTGCTGATGGAGGCGCTCGCCGACGAGGGTCGCCGCAGCGAGGCGCTGCGGCGCTTCCAGCAGTACCGCAGCCTGCTCGAGCAGACGGGTCTCGACCCGTCCGCCACGGTTCGCTCCATCGAGCAGCGCATCGCCGCCGGTCACGTCGACGGCGTCAACGCGGACGTCTCGACCACCGATCGCTCGACGCCGCCGGAGCGGTCCGACGAGCCCACCCCGATCCAGGTCCCGATCCCGGGCACGTTGCGCGTCGCGGCGCGATCCGTGGGCCGCTACCGCGAGCTCGCCACGCTCTCGCACGAGCTCGGCCTCGCACGACGGGGACGTCTCCGCTCGGTCGTGCTGAGCGGCGAAGCGGGGATCGGCAAGACGACCGTGCTCGCGACGTTCGCTCGTGCCCACGAGGGGCGCAACCGCACGACGATGCTCTACGGGCGCTGCGAGGACGGGTGCGACGTGCCGCTCCAGCCGTTGCGCAGCGTCGTCGAGTCGATCGTCGAGCACGCCCCGACACCGCTGCTGCGGGCGCACTGCGAGCGGTTCGGCGGTGAGCTGCGGCGGGTCGCACCCCAGCTCGCCGGTCGGCTCTGGGTTCCACCGCCGATCACGGCCGACGACACCATCGAGCGCCATCAGCTCTTCGCCGCGATCACCGACCTGCTCCGTCGGATGGCCGCGAACGGAGCCGTCGTGCTGCTGCTCGACGACCTCCACTGGGCCGAGCCGACGTCGCTGCTGCTCCTGCGACACCTGGCCACCGAGCTGTCCGACGTGCCCGTCCTGCTCGTCGTCTCGTACCGCGACGTCGGGGTGACCATCTCGGACGAGCTGAGGGCGATGCTGACGGATCTCGACTGCGGCCAGGCTGTTCGACTGCGCCTGCACGGGCTCGAGGACGACGGTCTGACCGCGGTCGTCTCCGCCGCTGCCGGCGTCGACGTGCCGCCCTCCGACGACCTGCTGGTCGCGATGCGCGACCAGACGGCCGGCAACCCGCTGTACGCGTCCCACCTGTCGCGACACCTGGCCGAGATCGGCGTGCTCACGATCGAGGGTGGGACGCTCCGGACGACCACGTCGCTCGACGACACCGGCGTGCCCGACAACCTGGTCGAGGTCGTGCGGACGAGAGTCCTCTCCCTGGGCCCGGTGGCGCAGTCCGTGCTGCGATCCGCGTCCGTGCTCGGCGTCGAGTTCGACCAGCGTGTGCTGCTGGCCATGTGCGACCTGGCCGACGACGACCTGGCCGACGTGCTCGACGCCGCGGTCGACGCCGGGCTGCTCGTCGAGGGCGAGCGGACGTCATGCTCGATGCGGTTCACCCACGCCCTCGTCGCCCGTGCGCTCTCGGCCGAGCTCGGCGTGCCCGGGCGACGGCGTCTGCACGAGCGCGCTGCGAACGCGCTGCTCGCGACCGCCGAACGAGCGACCTCGACGGAGACGACCGACGAGCTCCCGATCACCACCGTCGCCGCCCTGGCCCACCATGCCGAGATGGCGGGTGACGTCGCCGCCGCGCAGCACTGGGCCTCGACGGCCGGCGACCGGTTCCTCGGTCACCTCGCGCCGGCCGAAGCAGCTGCGTGGTACTCGACCGCGCTCGGCCACGCGGTGTCGCTCGGTCGTCCGACCGCGGTCGCCGACCTGACCGGCCGGCTCGGCGAGGCGCGGCTCCGCAGCGGCGACCCGCGTGCGGACCGGACGCTGCTCGACGCCGCGTCGCTCGCGAGGCGATGCGGTTCCGACGACGTGCTGGTGCGCGCCGCGCTCACGCTGGATCACGCCATCGTGCGGCTCACCGGCATCGATGCGGAGCACCTGGAGACGGTCGAGGCGGCGCTGCGCGTCGCGGAGCGGCTGGATCCGGCGACGCACGCCAAGTTGCTCGCTGTGCACGCGCAGGACCTGGTCCACATCGGGCGCCACGACGAGGCTCGACGCGAGGCCGAGGCCGCCGTCGCATTGCTCGACGCCAGCGACGACCGCGCCGCGCTCCCGCAGATGATCCCCGCGCTCACCTCGGCCATGTGGGGGCGTGGCACGTTGCCGGTTCGACGGGACCTCACCGGGCGCGCCGTCGAGGCGGCCGACGATCTCGACGACCGGCTGCTGCAGTTCTGGAGCCGCCGCTCCGCCTACGTCGTTGCACTGGAGTGTGCCGACGCCGAGCTGGCCTCGTCGACGATGTCGGAGCTGCACGCGATCGTCGACGAGGTCCCCGAGCCGAGGATGCGGTGGATGCTCGGCATCCTGGACACGTTCGAGTCGACGATGGCGGCTCGGCTCGAGGACGCGGAGCGCCGCGCCGAGGCGACCCTGGCGCTGGGCCTCCGGATCGGCGAGCCCGATGCCTTCACCGTCTGCGCCCGACAGCTGTTCGTGATCCGTTCCTTCGCGGGACGCCGCCACGAGCTCATTCCGATGCTGGAACCCCTGGTGGCCCGCCACCCGGAATCGACGCAGTACCGCCTCGGTCTCGCCGTCGCCCGCGCTGCGGCCGGGCGGCTCGACGAGGCGCGAGCGGTGCTCGACCGCGGCTGGTCGCTCGGGTTCCCGAACGTCGCGGTCGATCACCTGTGGGCGACCACGATCATCGGCTACTCGGCCCTGGCGATCGAGCTGGGCGACCGACGGGCCGCGGCGGTGCTGCGCGAGCTGCTCGAACCCTTCGCGGGTGAGGTCGCCTTCAACGGGACGTCCAGCCAGGGCCCGATCAGCGCGTATGTCGGTCGGCTCGCCTCGCTGCTCGGCGAGCACGACGCCGCCGAGCGGCACCTCGCGGCCGCGCTGAGCACTGCGACGGCGTTCGGTTGGGCCTATCACCGCGCGACGGCGATGGTCGCACTCGCCCAGGCTCGGGCACGACGATCGGGCCTGGTCGACGCAGTCGCGCTGCAGCTGCTGCGGGAGGCGGGCACGATCGCGGCCCGGCACGGACTGCGCGGGGTGACCGAGCAGCTCGCCTCGATCGGGGTGCTGGGCGACGGCGATGTCTCGTTCCGGGCCGTTGAGGGCACGAACCCGGTATGACCGAGACATCAGGGCTGCACCGGCCCGAGCCCGACGACGACCACGAGACAGCCGATCCGACGACCGACCGCACCCGCCAGATCGCGAGGATCGCGCTCGGCGGTGCGCTCCTGCTCGCCGGCACGGGTCACCTGACCGCGCAGCGCGAAGAGTTCCGGGCGCAGGTGCCGTCCTGGTTCCCCGCCGACCCCGATGTGGTCGTCGTGGTCTCCGGGGTGGTCGAGCTGGTGCTCGGCGCAGCGCTGGTGTTCACCGGACGGCGCCGACGAGCAGCCGTCGGACTGGTCGTTGCGGGCTTCTTCGTCGTGATCTTCCCGGGCAACATCGCGCAGTTCGCCGAGGGCAAGGACGGCTTCGGGCTCGACACCGACACGAAGCGGTTCGCGCGGCTGTTCTTCCAGCCCGTGCTGGTGCTCTGGGCGCTGTGGTCGTCCGGAGCGTCCCGTCTGCTGCGCCGGTCGCGGCCGCCGCACTGATCGTCCACCGGACCCCGGGAGCCGTCCGCCGGACCCCGGGGGTCGTCCGCCGGACCCCTGGGGACGTCCGCCGGACCCCTGGGGAGGTGAGCGTCCGTCGGACCCCAGGGTGGGGCGGGACCTCGGGGTCCGACGGACGAGAGCTCGGTCAGGCGATGCGCCGACTCAGGCGCGCCTGCCCCGAATCGACCTGGAAGAGGTCGCCCGCGGCGTCGATCTTCGGCACGTAGTCCGTCGCCGCGTTCAGCGCGGCGGTCCCGGCGTCGATCTCTTCGAAGGACTCTGCCAGGGTGATCCAGCTGACGGTGGCCCACGGCCCGTACAACGAGCGCGTGAACAGCCCGTCGAGACCGGTCACGTTGCCGACGTACTCCATCATCTCGACACCCCAGGTCATCGCCTCGGAGATCTTGCCCGGGGCGCATCGGGCGGTGATCACGTCGGCGACCTTGCCCTGGTGCCCTCCTTCGCCGACCGTGGCGACGATCTCGATCAGGGAGTCCTCGGGAGGCCCGGCGAACAGCTCACCGGCCCCCTGCACCGAGTCGAGGTAGCCGACATCGACGGCCAGCTTCTCGGTCGCCTCGCCCAGCTCGGCATGCGACTCGACCGTGGTGGTCCAGCTGAACGTGCCGGCCGGCGCGCCGAAGGTGACCTGCCATGCGGCCAGGTCCAGACCTGTCAGGGTGGATGCCCGAGTGGTGATGTCCACGGCGAAGGCGGTGGCGTCGGCCATGCGCTCGGGCCGACACGTGCTGGTTCGAACGAACAGGTACATGTTGGTTCCCCTCTCGTGCGGCCCGCTCTCGTCCGGGCACCCGTTGATGATCACTCGCAGCGGTTACAGCTGCGCGTCACCCGGAGGGGTGTGGTGACATCAGCACCCGGAGGGGTGTGGTGACATCAGCACCGAGCGACGCTCAGCGTTCGAGCGCTGCTCGGTCCCAGTGCGCGGCATCGGCCGCGGCGACGTAGGTGCTGCGCAGGAACGCCAGCAACGCCGCGTCGGGGTCCGGTGCGGTGCGCACCGATTCGTAGGGCAGCACGAACTCGGCGAGTGCGTCGTCCCAGCGAGCGGCCGGCGGTTCGACCGCTGCGCCACGGAATCCGTCGGGCTCGGGGTAGGCGTAGGCATAGAAGGTGCCCTCGTCACCGGGAGCGCCCGGCCAGAACCCACAGCTGCTGACCTCGTGGGAGTAGGCCTCGAGCATGACGTGCGGCCCGCAGTTGGGCACGACGCCGGTGTAGTCAGGAGCCCGTCGCCCGGAGAACCTGGTGACCGCCAGGTCCATCGCCCCGAAGAACAGGTGCACCGGGCTCGACTTGCCGACGAACTCGGAGCGGAAGCGCTTGAACACGGTGTCCATCGACACGAGCGCTCGCCAGAAGCGGTGCACCGCCTCGGCGTCGTAGCTGGCGTGCTCGTGGTCCTCGAGGAACGGGATCGCTTCGGGCAGTTCGACGGGAACGGGCCAGGTCGCGGTCGCGACGCCGAGCTCGTCGAGCAGCCGGTGCACCTCGACGTAGAAGTCCGCGACGCTCCGGGGTTCGAGCGCGAGCGTGCCGCGGCGACCCGAGACGGTGTCGACGATCAGCTGGTGGTCGACCAGGTCGAGGTCGATCTGGAACGCAGGGCCGGTCGGGTGCGGCATGAGCGACGTCGTGAGTCCACGCGACGTGAGGTACATCGTCGAGTTCCACCAGTGGTTCGTCGGTGGGTCACAGGCGATGCGGATCTTGCCGATGACCTGCAGGTACAGGTGGAACGTGTCGCGGGTGTCGCTCCAGTCGGCGAGCGGCATCGCCGGCCATGCTCCGTCGCCCGCCGCGGTCGTCTCGTCGGGTGCCATCCGGTGCTCCTCGTCGTCGCCGATGGCCGAGGCTATGTCGCCCTCGTGTCCGTTGTGTGGTGAAGCCCGATCGCCGGTACGGCCGCATGGCCGGCTCCTCGCGGGTCACACTCTGGGGATGTCGATGACGACGTTCACCAGCGACGCAGGCGCGACGCTGCGCGCACGCGACATCGGCGACGGCCCGGTCGTCCTGGGGTTGCACGGCGCGTACTCGACCCATCACGAGCTCGCCTCGGTGCTGGAAGCACTGCTCGATCCGGAGCCGGGTTGCCGATGGGTCTTCCCTGACCTGACCGGGATGGGTGACTCACCGGTCCACCCCTCGGTCGCGTCGACGAACGACCTGGTCGACCTGCTCGACGACTTCGTCGACGAGCTGATCGGGGCGTCGCCGTTCGCCGTGGTCGGCCACTCCTACGGTGGTCATCTCGCTCGGGGGGTCGCTGCACGACGCCCGCAGCAGGTGGCCGGTCTGGCGTTGATCTGCCCGCTGGTGCCCGACGCCAGGCATCCCGAGCCCCGGACGGTCGTCAGGTCCGAACCGGGAGTGCTCGACCTCGTCGACCCGGCGCTCCGGGACGAGTACCGCGGCTACTTCGTGGTCCGAACCGCTCGCACGGCCGAGCGGTTCGGAGCTGCGGTCGCACCGTCGATCGGGCGGGCCGACGCAGCGGCGGTCGCTCGGATGATGGACGCTCCTGAGCTCGACCCCGACCCCGATCTCACACCGTTCGACCACCCGACCTTGATCGTCGCCGGTCGGCACGACTCGGCGACCGGATATCGCGGGCCGATGGGACTGGTCGACAAGTACCCCCGGGCGACGCTCGCCGTCCTCTCCGATGCCGGCCACGCCCTCCCCCACGAACAACCCGAGCTGCTGGGCGCGCTCCTGACCGACTGGTGGTCGGCGCTCGACACGACGCAGTGAACGGATCGCTCATCCGCCGACGCTGCTGGCCGACGGGATCCGGGTGACCAGAACGCCCTCCACCGACGACGAGCCGTCGGAGGCACCACGCTTCGCCTTCGATCTCGCGCAGCGACTGGTGATCGTCGTCGCGTACGGAGTGGCGACCCTGGTGCTCTGGGGATGGATCGAGGTCGAGGGCTGGCGGCAGCTGGGAGCGGACTCGCTGTCGACCACCTACGGCTCCGAGACCGGGGTCGTGCTCAACGGTGGCCGGGAGCTCCGCACCAACGTCGGCCTTCGGCTCATCGCTCAGCTGGCATTGGTGGCCATCTGGACCCTTCCGAGCCTCTGGCTGCTCCGTCGCCGGACACCGCAGGCGGCCCGTCGTCGATAGCAGTCCCCGGCACGCCCGGACCGCCGCCGTGTGGCACGCCGCGAGCCCTACTTCGCGATGCGGCTGAGGACGGCTTCGGTGACGTAGCGCTGCGTGTCCTCCGGCAGCAGCAGCCGTTCGCGCTCCAGGTCGTTCGCTGCCACCGCCACCCTGATGACGTAGCCAGCGTGAGAGCCGTAGCGCTCCTTGATCGATCGCCTCGGATCACCCGATGCAATCCGATCGGCCGCGGTCGCCGGGAGCGGGATCTTCTGGCCGCTCGCGTTGCACAGGTCGTCACCCGCGTACTCGGATGCTCGGACGTTCCAGCCCGAGTACGTGGCGACGGGGACGGCAATCTCCGGAAGTCGGATGCCGGCGATGTCGTTGCCGTCGGTGTCGGTCCGCGGGACGAACACCGGGTAGGCACCCTCGGTCACCACCGGCGGCAGTGTGGTCAGGATGCCCTGGTCGAACTGCGGACCGAAGTCGAACAGGTCGCCCGTGGTGGTGTGGCCGTTGTAGAGCACACCAGGGATGGCGGGGAAGCCGACGCTCGACCGGGGCAGAGCCGGCACCAGCGTCCCGTCGCGACGACGGGGCACCCGGTTCGCCGGCGGTGACGTGCCGTCCGCGATCCACCGGTCGAGGGCGACGAGCAGTGCACGAGCGGCGGGATCCGGCAGCAGCGGGTTCTGGTCCTCTCGACACACGCCGGCGCCGATCTCGGGCGCGTGCGGCAGGCTGGCGAGCAGGTAGTAGCGAACGTCCGGTGTGGCGGCGAGGTCGAGGTCGTTGCCCCGGGTGTCGGTCGTCAGCAGCGAGGCGCCCTTGTTCCAGTACTCGGTCCCGGTGTTGATCTCGAGCATCTTCGGGCAGGTGCGACTGATCTCGCAGCGTCGCAGCACGCCGTCGGTGCGCCCGGTCACGGCGTCGGTGGTGACCTGGTTCGCGAACGGGAAGTGACGCTCCGGGTACCAGCGACCGATGTGCTGACGCATGGTGCGACCGGGTTGCGCGAACCGGTAGTTGAAGAAGCCGCCGGAGGCGCCGGCCACGAGGCTCTCGATCCCGTCGACGGCACGGCCGCCCGTCGCGGTCCGGTTGAAGTCGAGGCGGACGAAGTCGTGCATGGCGCGGCACGGTTGCGAATAGCAGAACGTGGTGATCTGTCGGGCCTGACCGGCGAGCGGGTTCCTGTTGCCCACGTGATCGGTGGTGGCGTTGCGCACGAAGTCGGCGACGTCACGGATGGCGGCGAAGCCGAGTCCTGCGACGACCGGGTCCTTCGCCGGGTACGTGAGCTCGTAGAGCGCGCTCTGCCGGAACGGGGTGCCCGCGGGCAGCAGTTGCACCGACGTGCCGGAGTCGCCGTACGCCCACTGCGACGGCGGCACGGTCACCGGTCGATCGTCGTAGCGCTCTCGCACCGTCAGCGTCGCCGCCGTCGTGTCGAGCGACGCCGCGGGAAAGGTCAACTCGTGGGTCGTCGTGGCGTCGCCGTCGTAGGTGATCTCCTCGAGCGCCGGGCCGACGATGGACGAGCCGTCCGTGTTCCGCGCCACCGGATACGTCGCCTGCAGCTGGTCGTTGCCGTCGGGGACCGTCGGGTCCCAGGCGATCGACAGGACGCTGTACCCCTGGCGCATCAGGAACCCGTTGCCGGCATCGACGGCCTGCGACGGATCGTTGGACGGCGGTGCGCTGTTGAGGAAGAACAGCGAGACGATGTTGCCGCGGTTGCTCGGCTCGTAGATCAGGCGGTGGTTGCCTCGCGAGGGATCGACCGGGCGGAGCAGCACGAACTCGACCTCGTACTCGACGTGGCCCCGCTCGTTGCGCGGGGCGTACGACAGGTCGGCGATGGGAGCGTTCCGGGGATCCTCGGGATCGACAGCGCCGACGATCGTGCCCCGCACCTGCTCGTACCGGCCTACGGCGTCGAACGAGCGCCCCCGGAACGCCGGTCGGATCTCGGCGATGCGGACCTCGGCGACACCGGCACTCGACGCCGCGGGCCCGGTGCCCGGCTCCCACTTCGGGAGCTCACCCTGCGGACCCCCTCCGTTCGACCGCTCGACGTTCGTGTGCGCCGGGCCCGACGCGGCAGCGACCGCCGTCGGCGACAGGCCGGTCGCGGTGCCGACGACGACCGCCAGGGCGATCGACAGCACCGTCCTCAGACGCGTCCGGGAGGTGGGAGCGGTCGACGTCATGACGGTGTCCCTCCGAACCATCGTTCGGGCCGCAACGATACCTCACTCGTCGTCGGCAGGCTCCTCCGACCGATCACCGAGCAACCAGAGCGAGGGCGCGAGCCACACGACGACGAGCAGGAGCTGCACGCCGACGCGCAACCAGACGTTGTTCAAGGGGCCGCTCGCGAAGACCGCACCGCTGTTGGGCGCGAAGTTCACCCAGCCGTAGTCGTTCCACGGCGACCGCTCGATGCAGTTCCACACCACGACGAGCGCCGCTCCCCATGCCGCGACGACCGCGACCCGTTGCGACCGGTTCCACTCCCTCATGACCGGCGACGGTAGACGACAGCGCCCGCTAGGTTCGCCGCCGATGGAACTGAGCTGCGCGTTCGCCCCACGTCCCGACCTTCCCGAGCTCGCCGTGCTGGCCGAGGAGCTGGGTTACGCCCGGCTGTGGGTGTACGACTCCCCGGCCCTCTTCGGTGACTGCTGGATGTCGCTCGCCCGCTGCGCGGACGTGACCGAGACGATCGGCCTGGGCCCGGCGGTGCTCGTGCCGTCGCTGCGCCATCCGATGGTGAACGCCTCCGCGATCGCCACCCTCGAACAGCTCGCACCGGGACGCGCCGCCGCCGCGCTCGGCACCGGCTTCACCGGTCGGTTCGTCATGGGCCAGCAGCCGATGACCTGGGCCGCGACCGAGACCTACCTCCGCCAGCTGATCGGGCTGCTGCGCGGCGAGACCGTCGAGATCGACGGTGCCCCGGCGCGGATGATCCACCCCGACGGTTACGTCGCGGACCGACCGATCAGCACGCCGATCCTCGTCGGCGCCAACGGGCCGAAGGGCCTCGCCGTGGCGCAGGACGTGGGTGCGGACGGCGTCGTGTCGATCTTCGGTGCACAGCCGGGCTGGGAGTGGTCCGCACTGTTCGCGTACGGCACTCTGCTCGACGATGGCGAAGAACTCGACGCCGAGCGTGTGCTCGACGCCGCCGGACCCGGCGCAGCGGTCGTGTTCCACGGCATGTACGAGGCGGATCCGTCGCTGCTCGACGCGTTCGAGGGCGGACCGGACTGGCGAGACGCCGTCGAGGCGTTCCCCGAACGTGAGCGCCACCTGTTCACCCACGAGCAGCACTTCGTCGGCATGACCGATCGCGATCGGGCGTCGGTCACTCCAGACCTCATCGGATCGACCACCTGGACCGGCAGCGCGGAGCAGCTCCGTCAGCGGCTCGACGACACCTCGGCGAGCGGCGTGAGCGAGTTCATGTACGCGCCGATGGGCAGCGACCCGATCCGCGAGCTCGAAGCGTTCCGCACGCTCTTCCCCGCCTGACCTGCCGAGATATACGGGTCGTCATCGACAAGGAATGTCGACGAGGACCCCACTCCCACCGCCGCTGGCATCCCGCCCGCTGGGAGTGGGGTCGTCATCGACAACGTGTGTCGCGGACGACCCCTATATCTCTACGGCGTCAGAGGATGCCGTCGGAGAAGAACGGGTCGTCGATGACGGGGCGGGCGTCGCCCTTCGTCTCGTCGACCTCTTCCTCGCCGACCCACGCGGCGTAGCCCGTCTCCTCGAGTCGGGTCGCCAGCTCGGGTCCGCCGGATTCGAGCACTCGACCCTTGGCGAAGATGTGCACCACGTCGGGGTGCAGCTCCTCGAGCAGGCGGTTGTAGTGCGTGATCGCCAGCACACCGAGCGGCTCGCGGCCGCCGAAGCCGTCCTTCGTCGCCGCCTCGATGCGCCGCGACACCGCACGCAGCGCATCGATGTCGAGACCCGAGTCGATCTCGTCGAGGATCGCGATACGGGGGGCGAGCACGGCCATCTGCACCGTCTCGTTGCGCTTCTTCTCGCCACCGGAGAGGTCCACGTTCAGCGGCCGGTCCAGGAACTCGCGCTCGAAGCCGATCTGGTCGGCCTCGGACTCGAGCAGCGCCGCCACCTCGCCGCGGTCGCGGCCCGACGCGACGAACGCCTCCTCGAGCACGTCGGTCAGTCGCACGCCGGGCACTTCGGTCGGGTACTGCATCGCCAGGTAGAGCCCCGCCTCGGAGCGCTCCGCGGTCGACAGCGCGAGCACGTCGACGCCGTCGAGGGTCACCGATCCGCCGGTCACCACGTAGCCGGGTCGCCCCATCAGCACGTTCGACAGCGTCGACTTGCCGGACCCGTTCGGGCCCATCACCGCGTGCACCTCGCCCGAGCGGACCGTGAGGGTCACGCCGTGGAGGATGTCGGTCCCTCCGATGCTCGCCCGGAGGTCGTCGATCACCAGTTCACTCATGTCAGCTCCACCACCACGTCGCCGTCGACGACGGACGCCTCGTACTTGGGCACCGGCTTGACCGCCGGCAGGGTCAACGCATCACCGGTGCGAAGGTCGAACAGGCTGCCGTGCTTGGGGCACTCGATCGTGCAGTCGTCGGCTTCGACCTCGCCCTCGCTGAGCGAGAAGTCGCCGTGGCTGCAGCGGTCACCGATGACGTAGACGTCGCCGCCGATGCGCACGACGGCGAGCACCCGGCCGTCGACGTCGAAGCGTCGGGCCTCGCCGTCACCGAGCTCGTCGAGTGCGCACAGGCGAGTGCGGGTCTCGGTCATCGCGCACCCGCCGTCGCGCCGGCGTCCTCGGCAGCCGAGCCCAGCGCACCAACGCTGACCTGACGGTCGAGCAGGTCCGCGATGCGGGCTCGCACGGCCGGGGCGAGCTCCGGCACGGGCAGCGCGTCGAGCACCTCGTCGAAGAAGCCGGCGACGATGAGCCGGTCCGCTGCGGTGCGGGGCACGCCGCGGCTCTCGAGGTAGAAGCGCTGGTCCTCGTCGACGGGGCCGACGGTCGAGGCGTGCGAGCAGTGCACGTCGTTGTTCTCGATCTCGAGGTTCGGCACGGACTCGGCCCAGGCGTCGTCGGAGAGCTTGAGGTTGCGGTTGGTCTGGAAGGCGTTGGTGCCGCGCCCCTCAGGGTGGATGCGGATCAGGCCGGTGTAGACCGAGTGCGAGTGGTCGGCGACGGCGCCCTTGAACAGCAGGTTCGAGGTCGTGTCGGCAGCGCGGTGCTCCTGGAAGGTGCGCAGGTCGAGCATCTGCTCGCCGTCACCGAAGTACACGGCCGCCAGGTTGCCGGTCGCCCCGCGACCGCTGAGGTGGCAGTCGAGTCGGAGTCGGGCGTAGGACCCGCCGAGCGCCGCGACGCCCGAGCTGAACGTGGCGGACTGGCCCACGTCGCCGAGGAGCGAGCCGACCTGCCAGACCCGCGGACCCAGGTCCTGCAGACCGCTGTGCCGGACCCGCGCGGCCGAGGCGACCGACACCTCGGTCACCGGCACGACGAGCGCCTCGACGTCCGCGGAGAGCGACGCCTCGATGACGCCGAACTCGCTGTCCTCGCCGGCGACGATCGACAGGCGGGGGAAGATCACACCACCGTCGGCGTCGATGTAGGACACCACGGCGAAGGGGTGTTCGATCGAGCGGCCACGGGGCACCTGCAGCAGCACGGGATCCGCGCTGAACGCGTCGTTGTAGGCGGCGAACAGGTCGGTCGGCTCGATGTCGCTCGCTCCGAGCACACCGTCGGTGTCGTCGGTGGCGGGACCGAAGTGAACCCCTGCGTCCACCGCGTCGTCGCCGAGCTGCACGTCGACGACCCGACCGTTGTGCACCACGACCACACCGGCGAGCTCGCCGAGCGAGGTGACCAGGGCCGCGGCGGGAACCGGCACCGCGCCAGGCGCGGTCGACGGGTCGACCGGGCGGTACCGGTCGAGGCGCAGGTCGCCGATGCGGCTGTAGCGCCACTCCTCGAGCTCGCTCGTCGGCGCGTCGATCGCCGAGGCCGCCTCGGCGGCGCGCTCGCGGCGGGCTCGGAGCCACTCGGGGCCGTCGAGGGACCGAGCGAGGTCGGGGGTGAAGGTCTCAGATGCCACGTCGCTCCTCGAGCCGGCGGGGTCCACGTGGGTCGACGTGGACGGGGGCTCCAGAGGAGCCGCGTGATGCGACCAATTTACCCTATGGCGGTAGGACTATTTCCAGACCGCCTCGGGGTCACCGGTCACGTGGACCACGTCTGGCGCACCCGGGCCTGATGGTCAGGCAGCGGCGAGCGCGTCGTCGAGCAGACGAAGCGTGGCGTCGTCGAAGGCGACGAGCACGCAGCGTTGCACCGACGTGGGCCGGCAGACGCGCAGCGCGTCGACCGCGGTGCGAGCGGCGAGCTGGGGTGGGAACCCGAAGATGCCCGTCGAGATGGCAGGGAACGCGATCGATGTCGCACCCACGGCGTCTGCCTCCTCGATCGACCGGCGGTAGGCCGAGGCCAGCAGCTCGGCCGACTCGTCGTCAGAGGCCTCGCCCCAGATCGGCCCCACCGCGTGCACGACCCAACGCGCCGCCAGGTCGTGTCCACCCGTCGCCGCGGCGTCACCGGTGGCGACCGGTGCGACGCTCCGGCACTCCTCCGCCAGGGCGGGCCCGGCGGCGGCGTGGATCGCGCCGCACACCCCACCGCCGGGCAGCAGCTGGGAGTTCGCGGCGTTGACGATCACGTCGACGTCGAGCGTCGTGATGTCGCCGCGCCAGGTCTCGATCTGCACCGGACCAGCATCGCAGGCGGGTCGAGCCGGCAGCGACGGAACTCGCTCGCCGGGCGCTGCGACCACTCGTACCCTCGCCGCATGGACACCACGGCACCCGTGCTCCACCTCTCGGTTCCGGTCCACGACCTCGAGGCCACACGCCACTTCTACGTCGAGTCCCTCGGCTGCCAGGTCGGACGCGAGCGCGACGACTGGTTCGACGTCTGGTTCTTCGGGCTGCAGCTCACGCTGCAGTTGCGCCCCGACGAGGTCCGGTCACCCGCCGAGCAGGGAGTGCTGCACTTCGGGGTCGCGCTGCGCGACGCACCGACGTACGCGGCGACTGTCGACCGCCTGGACCGCGCCGGTGTCGAATGGCTCTCGGCTCCGGTGCCCCACGACGAGGCAGCGCTCAGCGGCAAGGTGGGCGGCAAGCTCGCCGATCCGAGCGGCAACGTGATCGAGATCAAGTACTACGCCGAACCCGCACGCCTGCTCGCCGGCTGACGACGACGTCCGGATGATCGGACAGCGGATGATCAGGCGACGGACGATCAGGCGGCGGATGTTCAGGCAGCGGCACGACAGCGCGCGCAGCGACCGCGGTAGGTGACCTCGGTGCTGCGGACCTCGAAGCCATCGGCGTCGGCCGGGCTCGGGGCCGGGCGCCGAGGCGGCACGTCGCGGATGGTGCCGCAGACGTCGCAGATCAGGTGGTGGTGCGCCTCGCCCACGTTGGGGTCGTAACGACGGGTGCGCCCGTCGAACCCGTGCTCCTCGATCTCGCCGAGCGCGACCAGCTCGTGCAGCGTGTTGTAGACGGTCGCCAGGCTGATCTCGGGAAGCACCCGCTGCGCTCGCTCGTGCACCTCTTCGGCGCTGAGGTGCACGTGCTCACCCGAGAGTGCTTCGGCCACGGCTCGACGCTGCGCCGTCAGGCGGAAGCCCTCCCGCGAGCGAAGTCGGTCGATCAGCTGGTCCATGGCTCGGAAACCCCCATCGAACAGGAATTCTTCCAGATTGGGAATAGATCCAAGATTAGAACTATTCCAAAGTGCATGACCGGCTTCCTGCTCGTGACGGCCATCTCGGTGGGCACCACCCTCGTTGCGTTCGCGCTCGCCCGGCTCGGCCGCGGCGCGCTGTCGGGCTCGGTCGTCGCGCCGGGCCTGGCCGCCGGCGTCATGTTGTGGCTGGCACTGGTCGAAGTGGCGCCGGACTCGGCCGCCACCCTGGGCTGGCCGGTGACGGTGGCCGGCCTCGCCGGCGGCGCGGGAGTCGTGTGGTTGACCGCCCGCCTGGCGCACCGCACGACCCTCGCCGCTGGCATCGCACCGGTGATCGGTGTCGCGATCGTGCTGCACGACCTCCCCGAGGGCTTCGCCGTGGGCGCGTTGCTCACCAGCACCGGCGTGGTCGCAGCGCTACCCGTCATCGTGGCGGTCGCTGCACACAACCTGCCCGAAAAGCTCGCGTTCGTCGTACCCGCGGACCGCGAGCAGTTCCGCACCGTCACGATCCTGGCGGCTGCGACGCTGCCCGAGCCGATCGGTGCGGCGTTGGCGGGAGTGGGTGCAGCGGCGGCGCCCGCCAGTGCGGTGTCGTTCGTGCTCGCCATGGCCGGCGGCATGATGCTGTGGGTCGCGCTCGGGACGCTGCCCACCATCGCGAGGCGAGCAGCAACGTGGCGCCCGTTCCTCAGCGCCGGCGCGGCCGGTGCGATGTCGATGGCCGCCCTCGCGGTCGTGCTGCCGAGCTGAACGACCCTCGCCTCACCCCTCGAAATGACACCTGTTTTCGGTGTGGTCACACCGAAAACAGGTGTCATTTCGAGGGTGGGTCTCAGCCGCCGGTGAGCTCGACGAGGGCCTGCCACTCGTCGGGTGTCAGCGCGGCAGGGTTGCCGATGCGCGGCACCCGGAGGATCTCGACGGCATGGAGCCGCGGGTCGGCGCGGACGGCCTCGACGGTCACCGGTGCGTCCAGCACCGTGAGCTCGACGGGGATGCGGGGCCGCAACTGCTGCTGGGCGTGGCGGTCACGCCAGAGGTCGTCGTCGGGGTCGCCGATGTCGTCGACGGGTGGGCCCGTCACCTCGCCGATCGCCCAGAAGCCGGACGCCACCGCCGGGTCGCCCCTGGTCACCCACATGGCGCACGGGTGGCCGGGTCGCACCAGCTCGGCACGGTAGGACGGCGCGAGCCGCCACCAGTCGAGCTCGACGCCCTCGGCCAGCGCGGCGCCGATGTCCCAGATGGACGGCTTGGCCTTCAGCACCCACGCACCGACGGGATCGCCGTTGCGCAGCCGTGCGATCGGTTCGCTCAACGTCGGCTCGACACTCGGCTCAACGCTTGCGGCGGAACCACGACGACCACGGCCGCTTCGACGGCGCGCTGCGCTGCTGCTCGCGGTCGACCTCGGCGCGGGTCTGCTCGACCACGGCGTTGACGATGTCCTCGGCCGAGTCCAGCAGCGCCGAGATCGAGTCGTCGGTGCCGAGGCTGGCCGGCTCGGGCGGCGTCGGCGGCGTGACGAGCGTTCCGTAGGACCAGTTCACGTCGGCCATGCGGGGCTGGAAGGCCGGGCACGACTCGGGGCAGCGCCACGGCGCCTCGGGCGCGAGATCGAGGTCGCACTTCCTCACGGCCTCGCCGTTCGGGTAGGTGCGACTCTCGAAGAACTTGCACTCCTCACGCATCGGCATTGGGTAATTCTGCCAGGACGTCCTGAGTTCTCAACGCAGGCTGAGGATCTGCCGACAATTGAGGGCATGCCGCACGATCCCCGACCGCACAGGAGCAGCGTCCCCGACGCCGACCGCGCACCGGTGGATCCCCAGGTCCGCCGCGTGCTCGACGCTGCAGGTGTGGCCACCGCGACGCTCGACACCGAGGGCCACGTCGTGTCGACCAGCTTCACCTTCGCCTCGCTGTGGCAACGCCGACCCGAGGAGCTGGTCGGTCTGCACCTGGTTGGCCTGTGCCCCGAGGGCGACCAGGCCGAGGTGATGGCGTCGCTGGTCCGCCTGCTCGAGGGTGTCAGCGAGGTGGAGCGGTGCGAGCTCCGACTCGACGCCGGCGCCGGCGCGGTGCAGACCGTCGTAGTGACCTTCGGGCGTGTGACCGCGGGCGACCGCGAGCTCGTCCTGGCCGTCGCCTCGGACGTGACCCTGGAACGACGTGCGGAGCGTCGCCGACGCCGCGACGTCGTCGAGCTCACCCGCGTGGCGACCGAGGACGCCGCCACCGGGCTCCCGAACCAGCTCGGCTTCGACGCGCTGCTCGCCTCGGCGTTGCGGCGCTCGGGCCGCACCGGCTACCCGCTGTCGGTCATGCGCTGCGACCTGTTCGGTCTGAGCGCGGTCCTGGCGGAGCACGGCCCGGCCGTCGAGGCCCGACTGCTCGACACCTATGCCGCGCGCCTGACGCATCGGCTGCGGCCGAGCGACTCCGTGAGCCGTACCGACGGCGACACGTTCATGGTGATCGCCGAGGACCTCGGCGACGAACAGGACGCGGCGGGTGTCGCCTATCGACTGCTGTCGAGCGCGCTCGAACCCGTCGTGGCCGACGAGATCGAGGTCGCACTCACCATGACGATCGGCATCGTCGTCGCGGACGGCACCGCGTCACCCGAGCTGCTCATCGCCTCGGCGGACCGGGCGCTGGAGCAGGCGATGGACGACGGGGTGGGCGGGTTCCGCATCATCGACGTGCGGCCCGGCCTGGCGGCCTGAGCCAGGGAAGGCCTGGCGGCCTGAGCCAGGGAAGGCCTGGCGGCCTGAGCCAGGGAAGGCCTGGCGGCCTGAGCCAAGAACAGCCTGGCGGCCTGAGCCAAGAACAGCCTGGCGGCCTGAGCCGGCGGGTCAGCCGACCGAACCCTCCATCTGGAGCTCGATCAGGCGGGACCACTCGACCGCGTACTCCATGGGCAGGGTGCGGGTGACGGGCTCGATGAACCCGTTGACCACCATCGACATGGCCTGCTCCTCGGAGAGGCCGCGGCTCATCAGGTAGAAGAGCTGCTCGTCGGCGACCTTGGACACGGTCGCCTCGTGGCCGACCACGGCGTCCTGCGAGCCGATCTCCATGTACGGGTACGTGTCCGACACGGAGTCCTCGTCGAGGATGAGCGCATCGCACTGCACGTGGGACTTGCAGCCGTAGGCACCGTCCTCGACGCGGACCAGTCCTCGGTACGAGGTCTTGCCGCCGTCCTTCGAGATGGACTTCGAGACGATCTTCGAGGTGGTCTCCGGGGCGGCGTGCACCATCTTGGCGCCCGCGTCCTGGTGCTGACCGGCGCCGGCATACGCGACCGACAGCACCTCACCCGAGGCCTTCGGGCCGACCATGACCACACCCGGGTACTTCATGGTGAGGCGAGAGCCGATGTTGCCGTCGATCCACTCCATGTGGCCCTCGGCCTCGACCATGGCACGCTTGGTCACCAGGTTGAAGACGTTGTTCGACCAGTTCTGGATGGTCGTGTAGGTCACGCGGGCGCTGGGCTTCACCACGATCTCGACCACCGCGGAGTGCAGCGAGTCCGACGTGTACGTCGGAGCCGAGCAGCCCTCGATGTAGTGCACCTTCGAACCCTCGTCCGCGATGATCAGCGTGCGCTCGAACTGGCCCATGTTCTCGGCGTTGATGCGGAAGTACGCCTGCAGCGGCATCTCCACCTCGACACCCGGCGGCACGTAGATGAACGAGCCACCGGACCAGACCGCCGAGTTGAGCGCGGCGAACTTGTTGTCGTTGCGGGGGATCACCGTGCCGAAGTACTGCTTGACGATCTCGGGGTACTCCCGCAGCGCGGTGTCCATGTCGCAGAAGATGACGCCCTGGCGCTCGAGATCCTCGCGGTTGCGGTGGAACACCACCTCGGACTCGTACTGGGCGGTCACGCCGGCGAGGTACTTGCGCTCCGCCTCGGGGATGCCGAGCTTCTCGTAGGTGTTCTTGATCGCGTCCGGCAGGTCGTCCCAGTCGTCGACCTGAGAGTCCGTCGGCTTGATGTAGTAGTAGATGTCGTCGAAGTAGATCTCGGACATGTCGCCGCCCCAGTTGGGCATGGGACGCTTCTCGAAGTAGCGGTACGCCTTGAGGCGGAAGTCGAGCATCCAGTCGGGCTCGCCCTTCATCCACGACATCTCACGGATGATGTCGGTGCTGAGCCCGCGCTTCGGCTTGAAGACGTAGTCCTCCGCGTCGCTCCAGCCGAGCTTGTAGCGGGAGAGGTCGAGGTCCAACGACATGAAATGTGCCTCCAGAGGCAAGGAACGGTGGATTTCTCCTACGCCGATAGTAACAACTCCCCCGGGCGATTGACACGGCGGAGACCGTGAAAAGGGTCGCAGCCCTCCCCCGCCGACGACCAGGCCCGGCGATAGCCTGACGCCCATGCCCGAGCTGCGTTCGTCGCACCCCGACACGGCGGCCGACCCGAACCCGGACGTCGGCGCCCACACCGGCGACGACAGCGGTCGACCGCGCTGGTGGGCACCCGCCCTGGTCGGCGCCGGCCTGGCCGCGGGCTGCGGCGTGATCCTGGCGCTCGACCCGCAGGACTCCGGGGTGCCGATCTGCTGGTCACAGGCGTTCCTGGGCATCGACTGCCCGCTCTGCGGAGGGCTCCGGTGCACCAACGCCCTGCTCCGCGGCGACGTGGCGGCCGCCCTCGACCACAACGTGCTGGCCGCCGTCGCGCTCCCGGTGATCGCCGTGATGTGGGCGGTCTGGCTCTACCGATCCATCCGCGGCGACGACTTCCGTCTCCCGAAGCCGCCCACCTGGCTCATCGGCGTCGCCGCCGTCGCGGTCGTCGCGTTCACGGTCGCGCGGAACCTCGACGCGTCCGGCTGGATCGGCTGGCTCGGCTCCACCGCCTGAGCACCCTCGGTCCGGGTCGATCGATCCGTCGCAGCCGCTCAATCGATCCGTCGCAGCCGCTCCTTGTAACGACTCGCACGCTTGACGTACGACTCGACGCCCAGATCGAAGTGGCCGGGGCGCACTGCGTTCTCCTTGATGACGGCCGGCACGCCGAGCGCCATGCCGAGCGGCGGGACCTCTTGGTTGTTCCGCACGAACGCACCGCCGCCGACGACCGCCTCGACCCCGACGCGAGCGTTGTGCAGCACGATCGAACCCGAACCGATCAGGGCCTTGTCCTCGACGATGCAGCCCTCGAGGTGCGCCAGGTGCCCGATCGTGACGTCGTTGCCGACCGTCGTCGGGAACACCGCTGTCGTGTGCAGCACCGCGCCGTCCTGTACCGAGCAGCGCTCGCCGATGAAGATGAACCCGTCGTCGCCGCGCAGCACCGCAGTGGGCCACACCGACGTCTCGGCGCCGATCACGACGCTGCCGATGATGACGGCCTCGGGGTGGACGTAGGCGTCGGGATGGATCTCGGGGACCTGGTCGCCGAGTGCGTAGATGGCCATCCCTGGAACCTACCCGGCCGTCGTGACCGCCGACCCGCCCCCGCCGCCGGGAACGACGAGGAAGTCCGACCGGCGGGACCTTCCGACCGACTGACCTACCGACCGACGGACCTACCGACCGACGGGACCTACAGGGCCTCTTGGCGCCCGTAGCCGCCCTTGTAGAACAGCAGCGGCCCGGTGTCGTCGCGACTCACGTCGAGGAACTGGACCCGGCCGAGCACGATGACGTGGTCACCGCCGTCGAGCACGTCGTGCAGCGTGCAGTCGATGTGCTCCAGACCGCCCTGGATCAGCGGGGATCCCGTGACCGGCGCGGGCTCCCACGTCTCGCCCTCGAACTTGTCCTCGACCTTCGACGCGAATCGCCCCGACGTCTCGTGCTGGTCCTCGGCGAGCACCGTGATGCCGAAGTGTCCGGTGGCCTCGATGCGCGGCCAGGTCGACGACGTGCGCGCCACGCAGAACCCGACGAGCGGCGGCTCGAGCGAGACCGAGAAGAACGAGCCGATCGCCAGCCCGACGGGACGCTCGCCGTCGAGCGACGCGACGACGGTGACGCCGGTCGGATAGTGGCCCATCACCCGACGGAACAGCGCGGGATCGATCTCGATGTCCGCGTCGTGCAGCGGTGTCCCGTTGTCGTGGGAGCTCGCGTTGTCGGCCATGTGGTCCTCCGGATCTGCGTGCAGGTGTCGTCCCGCGGCGGCGCAGACTACCGGTTGGCGGCCGCGTCGAACGAGAGGGTGAGCCCCTCGGACGCGGCGATCACTTCTTCGACGCCCCGCGGGATCGCGAGCGATCGGGCGTGGGCCGCGAGCTGGTCGACGCGGTCGTCGTCGTGCGAGGGGTCGTGGTGGAACAGCGCGAGTCGCCGGACCCCGGAGCGAACCGCCACCTCGACGGCGTAGTCGATCGTGCAGTGACCCCAATCGTGCCGCAGCGCGAACTCGTCGTCGTCGAACTGCGCGTCGTGGATCAGCAGGTCGACGCCGTCGCAGAGCTCGAGCACCTCGTCCGCGATCTCGGTCGAACCGATGCCCGGCTGCTGGTGGTCGCAGACGTACGCGATCGACACGCCGTCGCGCTCGACGCGGTACCCGGTGGTCGGCCCGCAGTGCGGGACCGGTGCTGCGGTCACGGTGTAGCCGTCGACCACGAAGGCCCCTCGTGAGACCTCGTGGAACTTGAACTCGCCGGGCAGGGCGTCGATCTCGACGGGGAACCACGGCGGACGGATCACGTCGCGCACGACGTCCTCGAGCGGACGGCCCACCTGCTCGGGTGCATACACGTCCAGGCGTGCGCCGGGGGCGAGCATCGGCGCGAAGAACGGGATGCCCTGGATGTGGTCCCAGTGCAGGTGGCTGACCAGCGCCGTGCCACGGAAGTTGCCGTCACGGGACTGGGTCAGCCCGAAGAAGCGCAGCCCGGTCCCCAGGTCGAGGAGGATCGGGGCGGCATCGGGCGACTCGATCGCGACGCACGAGGTGTTGCCCCCGTAGCGACGGTTCGAGTCGCACGAGCACGGCGTCGAACCGCGCACGCCGAAGAACGTGACGTTCAGGACTCGGCCCTCATCGTTGTCGCCCCCCTGAGACGCTGCGGCACGAACTGAGCTGCGGCACGAGTTGAACAGTACGTGAACGCAACCGACGTCGGCCCGCTGCTGTGACCGAAGTCTCGGACGCCGCGCGTACGATCGGGCGCCGTGAGCACCACCGACGAACTCGACACCGGCACCGTCACCGCAGGGGGAATCGACTTCACCTACCTCGTCTGCGGCGAGGGGCCACTGGCGTTGTGCCTGCACGGCTACCCCGACTCGGCGCACACCTGGCGGCACCTCCTGCCCGAACTGGCTGCGGCCGGCTACCGAGCGGTGGCGCCGTTCATGCGGGGCTACTCCCCCACCTCGACGGCGCCGGACGGCCGCTACCAGGTGGGCGTGCTCGGCGTCGACGCGAACGACCTGCACGAGGCACTCGGCGGTGACGAGTCCGCAGTGTTGATCGGCCACGACTGGGGGGCCATGGGCGCGTACTCGGCGGCGACGTTGGCCCCGGACCGCTGGCGCCGTGTCGTCGCGGCGTCGGTGCTGCCCGGACCGATCGCCGCGCAGGGCTTCCTGTCCTACGACCAGCTCCGACTCAGCTGGTACATGTTCTTCCAGCTCA
>JAEWED010000244.1 GCA_023389745.1 Actinomycetes bacterium | reverse complement strand
GGCCAGGTTCGGTCGTCACCCCTGTCCGATCATCCGTCGAGGTCGATGATCGGGCGCAGCTCGACCCCGCCGTCGGGGTGGACCGGCACTCCCGCCGCGACGGCGACGACCTCGTCGCGGGTGCCCGCGAGGACGTAGAAGCCGCCGACGATCTCCGTCGTCTCCGCGAAGGGTCCGTCGCCGACCACGAGCCGACCGTCCCGTTCGCGCAGCGTCGTCGCGGTCGAGGTCGGATGCACCGCCCCCGACGCCACGATCGCCCCGCCAGCCGATGCGGCGAACGCGCCGTGCCGGTCCGCGCCGGCCGCCCATCCCGGGGTCCCGGGATCGTCCTCGTCGCTCTCAGGGCCGTGGATCGTGCACAGCCACCGCGGCGAGTCGGCCCCGGCCGCCGGATCCGCGGCAGCGTTCCACTCGACCATCGGCCGCACCTCGATGCCGCCGGTCCGGGCCGTCGGGATCTGGCGCGCGAGTTCCACCGCGGCGTCCAGGTCGTCCGCCTCGAGCACGAAGAACCCGCCGAGCACCTCGGTGCTCTCGGCGAACGGTCCGTCGGTGACCAGCGGTGACTCCGGTCCGGGTCGGATCGAGACGGCCTCGGTGAGCCCCTCGAGCGCCTCGCCGCCGACGATCGCCTCGGCGGCGAGCTCACCGAAGCGGTCGAATCCTTCCATGTCGGCGTCGAACTCGGGGTCGCCGGGACCGGTGATGGTGGTGGGATCGTCGTACAGAAGGGTCAGGTACTGCATGGGTGCCTCCTCGGCGGTTCGTCGTTCACCATCACGACGAACAGCATCGTCGGAAGTGGACACCCCGGTCCGGACTGCCCGGAACTCACTGACGATGTGACACCCGTCATGGCGGGTTAGCCTGACGACCGTCGTCGGCGATCGGGGGATGCGGCCGGCGACACGAGCTGCCCTGAGCGCACCTCCACGTGATGTGAGGAGAGTCGGATGCACGACCTCGTGATTCGCAACGGCACGGTCTACGACGGTTCCGGCAGCCCGGGTCGCCGCGCCGATGTGGCGATCGACGGTGACCGGATCGTCGCCGTCGGCACCGTCGACGAACCGGGTCGACGTGAGATCGACGCCGAGGGCGCGGCGGTCACGCCCGGATGGGTCGACGTGCACACGCACTACGACGGCCAGGCGACCTGGGACCCAGAGGTCTCGCCGTCGGGTTGGCACGGCGTGACGACGGTCGTGATGGGCAACTGCGGTGTGGGCTTCGCCCCCGCCCGCCCCGACGAGCGCGACTTCCTCATCCAGCTGATGGAGGGTGTCGAGGACATCCCCGGCGCAGCGCTCGACGAGGGCATGACGTGGAACTGGGAGTCGTTCCCCGAGTACCTCGACGAGCTCGAGACCATGCCCCGTGTGCTCGACGTCGCCGCGCTGCTGCCCCACGGCGCGCTGCGCGCCTACGTGCTCGGCTCGGGTCGACCGAACGACGAGGCGACGCCCGCTGAGATCGCCGAGATGGCCCGGCTGGCCCGCGAGGCCGCCGAGGCCGGCGCGATGGGCGTGTCGACGACCCGCACGATCCTGCACCGCGCCAAGGACGGCGAGCTCGCGGCGGGCACCACCGCGGCGTTCGACGAGCTCGTCGCGATCGGCTCGGCGCTCGGCGGGACGGGACACCGCGTGTTCTCGGTCGCGAGCGACATGGCGGACCCCGCGTCGGAGTTCGACTGGATGAGGCAGATCTCGCTCAACGCCGACATCCCCGTCACGTTCCAGGTGCTCGCGGTCGACTTCGCGCCGCACTGGTGGCGCGACTGGATCAACCGCGCGATGACCGCCAACCGTGAGGAGGGCGCGTGGCTGGTGCCGCAGGTCGCGGGCAAGCCCGCCTCGGTGCTCGTCGGGTTCGAGTCGACGTTCCACCCGTTCGTGCGCAACCCCGAGTACCGCAAGATCGCGGCGCTGCCCCTCGACGAGCGCGTCGAGCGGCTCCGCGACCCCGAGGTGAAGGCGGCGATCCTGGCGGCACAGCCGAGCGAGGGCGCCCAGGGTCTCGACGCGCTGATGGCAGCGAGCCTGTCGAAGCTGTTCCCGCTGAACGACCCGCCGAACTACGAGCCGGACCCCTCGACCAGTGTCGCTGCGGTCGCCGAGCGCGAAGGCCGCGACCCGATGGAGGTCACCTACGAGCTGATGCTGCAGCGCGACGGCAAGGAGCTGCTCTACCTGCCGCTGCTCGGCTACGTGGACGGCGGGCTCCACGACATCGGTGAGATGCTGCGCCACCCCGGCACGGTGCTCGGCCTCGGTGACGGCGGCGCGCACTGCGGTGTGCTGTGCGACGCGAGCCTGCCGACGTTCATGCTCACGCACTGGGCGCGCGACCGCGACCGCGGTGACACCCTGTCGGTCGAAGAGGTCGTGCACCACCAGACCCGCCGCACCGCGATGCTCTACGGCTTCGCCGACCGTGGCCTGCTCGAGCCGGGCTACCTGGCCGACGTGAACGTGATCGACCTCGACGGGCTGCGCCTCGAGGCACCCGAGATGGCCTACGACCTGCCGGCGGGCGGCAAGCGGCTCATCCAGCGGGCGCAGGGCTACCTGGCCACGGTGAAGTCGGGCGTCGTCGTGCGCGAGAAGGACGTCGCCACCGGCGAGCGCCCCGGCACGCTGCTGCGCGGCGCCCAGCCCGCGCCCGTCTGAAGGGAGCCCGCGCCCGTCTGAGCCACGCGCTCGAATTCCGCTCTGGATTCGGTGCCACAGCATCGAATCGAGAGCGGAATTCCGGTGGTGGGGTGGCCACCTAGCCTGATCGGCGATCCAGCGTCCCCTCCGGAGGTCAGCCCGTGCATGCCGTCACCATCGTCGACAAGGAGCTCGAGTGGCGGGAGCACGACGACCCGGTCCCCGGCACCGGTGAGCTGCTCGTCGAGGTGCGAGCAGCAGGCCTCAACTCGGGTGACCTGCTGCAGCGCGCCGGTTTCTATCCCGCGCCGCCCGGCTCGCCGGCCGACATCCCCGGTCTCGAGGCGGCGGGCGAGGTCGTCGCGCTGGGCGAGGGCGTCTCGGACTTCGCGGTCGGCGACCGGGTGATGGCGGTCATCGGAGGTGGCGGACAGGCGGAGCGGTTCGTGGTCCACGAGCGCTGTGCGCTGCGGGTGCCGGAGTCGATGGGCTGGGCCGAGGCCGGCGGCTTCGCCGAAGCGTTCACCACCGCCCACGACGCGCTGTTCTCCCAGGCCGGGCTCGCCCTCGGCGAGCACCTGTGCGTGCACGGCGCTGCGGGCGGAGTGGGCGTCGCCGCGGTGCAGCTCGGCGCGGCGACGGGAGCCCGCGTCACCGCGACGGTGCGCAACGAGGCGCTGCGGGGCCGGGTCGCCGAGCTCGGCGCGCAGGTCGTCGAGCCCGAGGGCTTCGAGCAGCACGGCCCCTTCGACGTCGTGCTCGAGCTCATCGGGGCGTCGAACCTGCCGGCGGACGTGGCGTCGCTGGCGACCGGCGGACGCATCTGCGTCATCGGTGTCGGTGGCGGCGGGTTCCGGGCCGAGGTCGACCTGCTCGCGCTGATGGGCCGACGAGCACGCATCCACGGCTCGACGCTGCGTGCCCGGCCGCTCGAGCAGAAGGCGCTCGCCGCGGCGGCGGTCGCCCGCCACGTCCTGCCCCTCGTCGAGCAGGGCACGGTGCGGGTGCCCGTCGCCGAGACGTTCCCGCTGCGCGACGCCGCCGCGGCCTACGACCGGTTCCGTGCCGGCGGGAAGTTCGGCAAGATCGTGCTGCTCGCGGACTGAGCGTGTCCGGCCCCACCGGGCACCGCGCCGGCCCGGTCGTGGATCGCCCCGCACGGCCGCCGTCGGTACGGTGAGCGGATGCAGCCCACCGACACCCGCGGCACCTCGACCCGACCCGACGCAGAGACGCTGATCCGCGTCGATGCCGGCGGCTGGGGGCTGACCTGGGTCGTCGACGAGCTCGGCCGGCTCCGGCAGGTCGGGGTGGGGCCCACGGGCCACGAGGCCGCCTGCGACGTGCCGGGCAAGTGGTACCCGGACGCGTTCCCCACCTGGGGTGGCGGCGACGCGTTCCGCGGTCCGGCTCTGCGCGTCACCCACGCGGACGGCACCACCAGCACCCGCCTCGTCGTCGAGTCGATCGCACGCGACGCGATCGACGACGGCGAGCACGTGGTCGTCACGTGCCGCGACGAGGAGCTCGACCTCACCGTCGAGCACCACCTGCGGACGCACCACGCGTCGGCGGTCCTGGAGCAGTGGGTCGAGATCGAGCACGCCGAGCCCGGCCCCGTCCGTCTGTTCGACTACGACTCCATCGCGCCGCTCGTGCTCGTCACGCCAGACGCCGAGCTGTGCCAGTTCAGCGGCAGCGGCTGGGCCGACGAGTGGCGCTGGTCGACCGACCCGCTGCTCCACGGCCTGACCTCGCTCACCAGCCTCGGCGGACTGCAGCCGCACCTTCAGCGCAGCCCGTGCCTGCTGGTCTCGCCGTTCGGCCCCTCGAGCGAGCACGCCGGGGACACGATCGGTCTGTCGATCGAGTGGGGCGGCAACATCCGCTTCGACGTCGACGTCCGTCCCAACGGTGGGCTCGAGGGTTCGCGCGAGCTGCGCCTGCGCGCCGGCGCCAACCCGCTCGGCGCGGACTACCTGCTCGAGCCCGGCGCCCGGTTCGTCACCCCGACGGTGGCGTGGACCTGGTCGTCGACGGGACGTGCGGCGGTCACCCGCTCCTTCCACCGCTGGACCCGCGATCGGGTGCTGCGCGACCCCGAGCGTCTGCGTCCGATCGTCTCGAACAACTGGGAGGCGACGTTCTTCGACTTCGACGAGGCGCGCATCGTCGAGCTGATCGGTCGGTCCGCCGATGTCGGCGCCGAGCTGTTCCTGCTCGACGACGGCTGGTTCGGCACGACCCATCCACGCGACGACGACACGACCAGCCTGGGCGATTGGGACCACGACCCGGCCAAGCTGCCCTCGGGCCTGGCGCCGCTCGCCGAGGCGGCGCTCGCCCGCGACATCCGCTTCGGGATCTGGCTGGAGCCCGAGATGGTCAACCCGGTCTCGGAGCTGCACGACGCACACCCCGAATGGGTGCTGCGCGACCGCCGCCCTCCGCTGGAGCACCGCCAGCAGCTCAACCTGGATCCGCTGCAGCCCGAGGTGCGCGAGTTCGAGGTCGACGTCGTCGACCGCACCCTCGCCCAGCACCCGGGCATCAGCTACGTGAAGTGGGACGCCAACCGGCCGATCACGGATCCGGGATCGAACGCCCTGCCGGCGGACCGGCAGTCGAACCTGTGGGTCGACCACGTGCGCGCGACCTGGGCGGTCATGGACGAGGTCGTCGCCCGACACCCCGACACCGAGCTGATGCTGTGCGCCTCGGGCGGCGGCCGCACCGACCACGGCACGCTGCGGCGCTTCCACGAGTTCTGGACCTCGGACAACACCGACCCCGTCACCAGGGTGCGCATGCAGTGGGCGTGCTCGCACTTCTTCCCGGCCGCGGTGATGGCCGCGCACGTGACGCGCTGGGGTGAGCGTCCGATGGACTTCGCCTGCGCGGTCGCGCTGTCGGGGCGCTTCGGGCTCGACCTGGACCTGGCCGCGCTGAGCGACGAGGACCTGGAGGTCTGTCGAGCTGCGGTCGCCGTCGCGAAGCGCACCCAGGACGTGGTGCAGCAGGGTGACCTGAATCGGCTCGTCTCGCCCGTCGAAGGCCCCGACACGAGCCGCGCCGCGCTGTCGTACACCGCACCCGACCGGCGCCGCTCGGTCGTGTTCGCCTATCAGCTGGAGCACCCCTCGACCGATCCGCCCGAGCTGCGGCTCGTCGACCTGGACCCGGCGCAGCGCTACCGGGTCACCGAGGTGTCCCTCGCTGGCGACGCGTCGAGCGCCACCGAGCTGAGCGGTGAGCAGCTCCGCGGCGGACTGCCGTGGCGCCTCGACGAGCCCTGCACCGCCCGGATCCTGGAAGTCGTCGCGATCGACTGAGCGCGGCCCTCGCCGGCGCTGTCAGTGCGGGTGGTCGGCGCCCGGGCTCTCCCAGAACTTGCGGCTGGTCGACTGCGGATCGCGCACGACCTCGGGCTCGACGTCGAGCACCATCGTGGCGCGCTCGCCGGTGTCGTAGGCCGGCCAGGTCGGCAGGCCGTCGGCACCCGGCACGCCGTTGCGGGCGAACTCGATCCAGGCGTGGTGGGTGACCCGGGACAGCTGGGTGGGAGCGTCGGCACCGACGAAGACGTGCAGCCGCTGGTCCTCGACGAGGTCGAACACGAACGGGATCTCGATCGCGTGCGATGCGCCGACCATGCCGCCGAGCGCAGGGCTGGCCCACGTCCAGAGGTACTGGAAGATCGTGCCGTGGGCGGCCTGCGCCTCGGCCAGGCGGATCGCCGGGATGCGGAACACCGCGTCGGTCAGCAGCGCGCACTCGAGGGACTGCACGGTCGGCTCGTCGACCTCGTGGCGGTACGCCTCGAGCGCGCCCTGGGCGTCGGTGACGAGCAGCGCGGTGCGACGCAGCAGCGCGTCGTCGTCGGGCAGCGGTGGTGCGGCGAGCGCGAAGAGCTTCCACTCCTCGCTGTTGCTCCCGATCAGCAGGTCGACCCCGGCGGCCGATCCCTCGGCGATCCGCGCGAGCGGATCGGCGGGCACGGTCGTCCCGTCGGCGACCGGCCGGAACGCGAGGAACGACATCGGGCTGCCGGTGCGCTCGATCACGAGCTCGGGGTCGGTGACGCGCTCGGCGGCCATCGCCGCGTGCGCGGCGAGCAGGGCGGCCGGCTCGGCGTCGCGCAACGCCTGCACGGCGTCGGCGCCCGTCGCGTCGACGCCCAGCTTGTCGAGGAACTCCTGGGTGTCCGCGCCCGCCTGCGCCGGTGTGCGGCACGCCTGCGCGGCGCCCGACTGGGCGATCGCACGGTGGAACAGACCGGACGCGCTCGGCATGGCCATCAGCGACGCGACGCTCATGGCGCCGGCGGACTCGCCGAAGATCGTCACCTGGTCGGGGTCGCCGCCGAACGAGCCGATGTTGTCGCGCACCCACTCGAGCGCGGCGACCTGGTCGAGCAGCCCGCAGTTGCCCGAGCCAGCCAGGTCCGGGTCGAGCCCGCCGAGCTCGAGGAACCCGAACGCGCCCAGGCGGTAGTTCAGGGTGACGAGCACGACGCCGTCACGGGCGAACGAGGTGCCGTCGTAGAGCGGGGAGGAACCCGAGCCCATCTCGAAGCCGCCGCCGTGGATCCAGACCATGACCGGCAACGCGCCGTCGAGCGAGGGGGTCCAGACGTTCAGGTAGAGGCAGTCCTCGTCCCACTGCTCGGAGTCGCCGCCGAAGAGCGCGTCCATGATCGACGGGTTCTGCGGGGCGATCGGACCGAAGGTGTCCGCGGGGCGCACGTCGTCCCACGCCTCGACCGGCCGGGGCGGACGGAACCGGAGCTCACCCACCGGTGGCGCGGCGAACGGGATGCCGGCGAACCGGGCGATCCCCGAGTGCCACGTGCCGCGCAGTGCGCCGTGTGTGGTCGACGCGTCGACCTGCGTGCCATCCTCGGCGGTGGAGTTGGCCTCAGGGGTGGGCACGGCGTTCGGCGATGTCATGGAACGTGGTGTAGCACCGGTCGCGGCACCCGCGCCCGCAGGGCGTAGGTCGCCGCGCCGAGCGTGACCGCGATCGCCGCGCCGGCCACCGGCGACACCGCAGCGGCGGCGACGACGGCCACGGCCGCCTGCAACCCGATGACGACCCACTTCACCGTCGGGCCGGCGGCCTCGAAGCGACGGTGGAAGACACGGAGGCGCTCAGGGTCGGTCAGACGCACACCCAGGAAGATGGCGAGCCCACGGGTGAGGCCGAACAGCACGCACAGCCCGAACGCCACCGCAGGACGACCGGTCAGCGCCGCCAGGGCGACGGTCAGGTACACCGCCGCGGTCATGATGTACGTCGCGAAGCCGGTGCCGATCTGCCAGCCGAACCCGGCGCCGTAGACCCACGAGCGGTACTGATCGAGCCAGACCTCGTCGACCTGGCGACGGTGGTGGGGCATCTCGGTGCCGAGCAGGCCCATGTCGAGTCCGACCCCGATGACGGCGAGCCCCGCGGCGAGCACGAGTGCGGTGGTGGTGCTCAGCGACAGCGCTCCGACGAGCGCGGCGAGCGCGGCGGCGGCGAGACCGAGCGTGGCGCCGCCGAGCACGGCGCCGCCCAGGAACCAGGCGGCGGTGGCGCCCCAGTTGCGGCCCCGGCTGCGCTCGGCCATCGGCGTGATGGTCGACAGCATGGACAGCCCGCACGGCGACCACGTCGAGCGGATCGCGGCGCCGACGGCGACGACGGCGGAGAGAGCGATGAGCAGGTTCACGAGCGGGCCTCCGGCTGGGTCGTCGAGGGGGAGATCTGGGTCGTCGAGAGGGAGAGATGGGTCATCGAGGAGTGATCTGGACGGTCGCGAGCAACGAGTTCGCGACGGGGACGAGCTTCTGGCGCTGCAGCCACGAGCCGAGCACGACGTAGAGGCAGAACGCCCGGCCGTTCTCGACGAAGAAGCGCTGGGTGCCGCACATGCCGGCGATCACCCGCTGCTGGGCCTCGGGGTGGAAGTCGGCGGAGCGCAGCGAGCGGGCCATGCCGTCGTCGAACATGGCGGTCTCGCCGGCCTCGTGGTCGAACTCGCCGAGGCAGACGAACACGTCGGTCGGGCGCATCGTCTCGACGTAGCCGCTGCCGTAGTCGCCGCGGATCGCGGGCAGGGGCGACGTGGCCGCCTGCAGGATCGGGTGCACGTATCCGCCGACGGGCAGGTCGGACGCCGGCACGTGCATGTTCGACTGCTGGCGCTGCTCGATGCGGACGTGCCAACCGGTGGGCACCTCGCAGGACAGTCCGTACGCCGCCAGGCGGCGGGGCTGGGTGATCACTGCCTCGGCTCCATCTGCTCGTCGGTGACGGTCGTACCCGGGTTGGGATCTGTCGGGTTGGGATCTGTGTGCAGGCTCGGGTGGCCCGGGCCGATCCCGGCCGACGAGAGCGCCTCGTCCGCGGTCAGGTTCTGGCGCAGGCCACGCAGCATGTCGCGCCGCGACCGGGAGCGCTCGGCGCCGACACCGCTGTCGGCCATGGCCTTCTTGATCAGGGAGCCGAGCTGGTCGAACGACGACGCGGCGCCCTCGCCGACGACCCGGCCCGCGGCACCGTCGATGAGCACGAAGTACGGAGCGAGGGGCACCGAGTAGTCGTCGAAGGCCTCGGACGACATGAGCGTGGTGAGCGCGGGATCCGCGAGCTCTCGCACCGCCGAGGGGCTCTCGGCGTCTTGTCCCTTGGTGAGCACCACGAGCTGCGACCCGGGCCCGGCGACCCGACGGTTCGCCGGCTCGCGGAACGCCTCCCAGAAGTCCATGCACGACGCGCAGCCGGTGGTGAGGAAGGCGAGCAGCGTCAGGCCGGGGGTGCCGATCACGCCGATCGCGGAGGCGTCGCCGTTCGGCGTCACGCCCATGAGGTCGCGTGCGTCGACGAGCGGGCCGTCCTCGGGCAGTGCGAGCCCGTTGGCGCCGACGCGCTCCTCCGGCGAGCTGCCCTGCGGGGCGACGCCGGTGCCCGCCGCGCGGGCACGGCCGGCTCGAGTCTGCGCGCTGAAGGTCCGGGCGCCGCCCGCCGGTGCGCCGTCCTCGAGGTTGACCCCCAGGTCGTGCAGGGCGCGGAGGATCTCGGCGTGGGAGCGCAGCAGGCCGACGACGAGCACGGTGAGCAGCGCCACGACGATGGCGAGGATGACGACGAGTGCGGTCACGGGACGTCGACCTCCCTCGCGTCGATGAGGCCCAGCCCGTTCGTCCGGCGGTCGACGCCCCAGACGCAGAGCAGGCGATGTCCGGCCCCGGCGTTGACGGTCACGTCGAAGCCGACGAGCGACGGCGCGCCGGGGGCGATCCGCTGCACGTCGGGCCGCGGTCGATCGGTGTTGACGTCGAGCACCACGTTCGAGTCGGAGTAGATCCGGATGCCGCCGCGTTCGTTGGCGCTGTTGGCGAGCGACCAGCCGACTAGCCGGACCTGTCCGCCGCCCAGCATCGTGACGGACTCGAGGCGGCCACGGGGCGGTGCCACCTCGACCTCGCGCATGCCGAGCAGCGCGTCGCGTCCCGTGCGGCGGTCGACGCCCCAGACGCACACGACACGTCGACCCGGCAGGGCAGGCAGTCGGACGTCGTAGCCGGTGGCCGCGTCGAACTCGGAGTAGAGCTGCTTCACATCGGGCCGGGACATGTCGGCCAGCCCGTGGTACACGATCTTGTCGTCGATCATCACGCGGATGCCGGCGCGCTGGTAGTCGCTGTTGGCGACGGCCCAGCCGCTGAGCCAGACGGCGCCACCGACGTCGACGGCACGTTCGACGGTGCCGAACGGCTCGTTCAGGCAGGGGCGGTCGTGGTTGCGGGTGGCGTTGTCAGTGCGGGAGCTGGTGCCGCAGGCCGGGTCGAACTGCCACGGCGCGGCGCAGGTGACCACGCGGCAGACGATCGGGCCGACGCAGCGGACACCCTGGTTGCACTGCCCGTAGCGGAACCTGGTGCAACCGGCCTTGCGGTTGCCGCAGCTGCCGTTGGCGCAACCGCAGCCGGTGCCGGAACAGGAGCCGGCGCAGACGCCGTTGGAGCCGCAGCTGCACGAACCGCACTGGGCGTTGCAGTCCAGGTAGTACCGGGCCGCACCGCCGCAGAACTGCGAGCCGTCGACCTTCCACCAGCCCGCGGTGATCGTGCCGGGCGGGCAGGCGTTCGCCCCGTTGAGCGTGCAGCAGAACTCGGTGTAACCGTCGCAGCACAACGAACCGCACTGGCAGGAGCTGCCGTTGCAGTTGCAGACCGCGGCGTACGCGGTGCCCGGACGGAGCGCGAAGTCGAGGGGCGCCGCGACCATGGCGGAGCCGATGACGGCGCTCTTGCCGAGGAACCCGCGGCGGTCGAGTCGGTTGGCGAGGAAGTCGACGGTGCGGTCCAGGACGCTCGTCATCGGGCGGTCACCGCCGGGTGCTCCGTGGTCGGTTCGTGCGGAGTTGCCATGCGTTCGGTGAGCTCCTTCAGTGCTCGAGGTGATCGTGGGTGTGCCCGGCGTGTGCGTGGGTGCCCGCCGTGGTCGTGGTGCGTGACCGCGACGGCGTGGCGTTCTCCCGGAACACCGGTCCCATCGTCGTCAGCTCACGGGTGGCGTCGAACACCGCGGCCCCGACGGTGTCGAGCGTGACGAGCAACCAGGCCCCCGTACCCAGGAGGAGCAGGAACGGAACCCCGGCGAGTGGTTGATCCGACACGGCGGTCCCGATCCCGTCGACGTCGCCGGCGATCGCGCCGGCCGCGGCGATCGCCGCGGACGCCAGGTTGACCGCGACGTGGATGGTGCTCGGCGGAGCGGCCGAGGCCCCGAAGCAGCCGCACGACGGTGCCCCGGCGCGGCGTGCCACGACGACGACGACGGTGAACACGAGGTAGGCGAGCGCCAGTGCCGCGCAGGCCAGTCGCGCGCCGGTGGCCAGGACCCAGACCCCGAGCGCGATCTCGATCAGACCTGCGATCCGGGCACCCACGGTGCCGACGGGAACCCCCACGGTGGTGGTGAGCTCGGCGAACGAGCGGGGGGCCAGCACCTTCGTGGCACCGCTGACCGCCACGACGAGTGCGATCAGTTGGACGAGCACGGTGAGGCCGGACACCCGCTTCAGGGTAACCACACGTGAGTCGTGTGTCAGTGGCCCCCCTCGCCGGAGGGCGGCCTGCACCACGATCGTCGGGTGGTGGAGGAGTAGGGTCGTGGGATGACCACGACGCAGCGCCCGCGCCAGCAGCGCCCGAGTGCCCCGGCGCCGAACCCTGCGACCCGAGGGCTGATCCTCGTCGCCGTCGCGGTGGTGCTCGGAGCGATCCTGCTCATCAAGGGAGGCGGCGTCGGCTTCGACGAACCGTCCGACGATCTCCAGATCGACGCCTCGGGCGACGAGGCGACGGCCTCGACGACGACCACCACCGAGCCGGCCGCACCGTCCACCAGCGTCGCTCCCACGGCGCTCAAGGTCGTGGCGCTCAACGGTGCCGGCATCAACGGGTACGCCGGCAAGGCCCAGCAGTTCCTGAGCGTCGCGGGCTACACGAGCACCACGGCGATCACGGCAGCGGCGCAGGTCCCGACGACGACCGTCTACTACGCACCGGGCTTCGAGGCGGACGCGGCGGCGATCGCCAGCCTGTTCGGTCTGCCCGAGACGTCGGTCCAGGCGATGCCCACCCCGCCCAACAGCCTGGCGAAGGACGCAGCCGAGTTCCCCGCCGACACCAACGTGGCCGTCGTGCTCGGCCCCGACGTGCAGGGCACCGTCGACAAGGGTGCGGGCGGCGCGACGACCACGACGATCGCCGGTGACACGACGACCACCAGCGGCAGCAGCTCCGGTGGCGCGACGACCACCACCACCGGCACCAGCAACGCCGACTGACCCCGGTCGCCGACCGATGCCCGCCGATCGCCACGGCGCACCACGGCTGGTGCCGGGTTCGCTCGTCGCGACCGACTTCGACGGCACACTCGCCCCGATCGTCGAGGATCCCACCGCCGCTCGACCGATCGTCGGAGCCGTCGAGGTGCTCACCGCGCTCGCAGCGCGGGGCCACGAGGTCGCCGTCGTGTCCGGGCGTCCCCTCTCGTTCCTGGTGCAGCACCTGCCTGAGCAGCTGACGCTCGTCGGGTTGTACGGGCTCGAGATGCGCCGACGCGGGGAGCTCGTCGAGCATCCCGACGCGCCGGAGTGGCGTGCCACCATGGCCGAGGTCGCGCAGCGCGCCACGAGCGAGGGCCCACACGGGATGCTCGTCGAGCTGAAGGGCCTGTCGATCACGCTGCACTACCGGACCCATCCGGAGCTGGCCGAGCAGGTCGGTGACTTCGCCGCGAATGCGGCCCGGGCAGCAGGGCTCGAGGTCCGAGGTGCTCGTCGCAGCGTCGAGCTGCACCCTCCCATCGACGAGGACAAGGGCACCGCACTGCTGCGCCTTGCCGACGGATCCGACGGAGCCGTCCTCTACCTGGGCGACGACGTGGGCGACCTGCCGGCGTTCGACGCCCTGGATCAGCTGGCGGCGACCGGGCGCCCGGTGTGGAAGATCGGGGTCGAGAGCGACGAGCTCTCGCCGACGCTGCGTGAACGGGCCGACGTCATGGTCGACGGGCCGGCGGGGTCGCTCGCGCTGCTGCGGTCACTGCAGGACTGATCTCACTCCAGCGCGGATCTCACTCCAGGTCTGATCTCACTCCAGCGCGGATCTCACTCCAGCGCGGAGCTCACTCCAGGTCTGATCTCACTCCAGCGCGGAGCCCTGCTGGGGGATGCCCCGCAGGCTGCCGATGCCCAGGCTCCCGTCCAGCGGGCCCTGCGCGCCCTGGGTGACCGCGGCGAGCGCCGTCGGGTTCGGCGTGGGTGCCGCGACCCGGTGCAGCGTGTTGCGGTCGATGTGGTGGAACGGCTCGTCACGTCCAGGGATCTCCATGATCCCCTCCTCCTCGTAGGACCACGTGCCGTCCGGGTGCACCTGGACGTGGATGCGGTAGCTGGTCGTGCGGAACGCACGGTCGAGGAACGGGTTGGACACGATGCCGTAGGTCTCCGAGCCGACTGCTGCGTGCAGCTCGAACTCGGTGGCGTCGCGCGCGACGGACCCGCCCGCGAGCAGCACCTGGCCGCGGGGGATGCCGAGGGTCATCACGACGGTCTCGGCGGCGGGCTCCCAGAGCCAGTAGCCGACCTGGTCGTGGAACGTCTCGACCTTGCCGGGCTCGACGATGTGGGTGTGGTAGCGCAGGCCGTAGAACAGCTGCGGCCCGTTCGTCTGCCCGTCGATCGGTTGTGCCTCGTAGCGCTCGAGGAAGACGTCACGGCCGGTGCCGTAGGACTCGGGGTGCTCGTCCGCTCCCGTCGTGCCCTCCCAGATGCCGGCGAGCGGGGCGAGCGGGCCGAGGTTCGCCAACGTGTCGGGGTCGACGTCCGGCTCGCTGTAGATGTCAGGGCCGTAGATGTCAGGTCCGTAGATGTCAGGGCCGGTCGGGTTGCTGTTCGCGCTCGCCTCGTCGTCCACTCTCTCGTCCCTCACTCGTCCCGCTCGGTCCTCGCTGTCGGCCCGGGCGTTCATCCTGCCGCAGCGAGCTGGTCGGCGAGCCAATCGGCGGGGGTCCGTCGAGCGACCAGCGTGCGCAGCTCCGCGGCGGCCGCGGCGCTGGCCGACGCCGACAGGTCCAGCGACTCGGCGAGCGCGTCGGCGGTGTCGCAGAGATCGAAGGGCGCGACGCCGCGCACCGCCGGAGCCAGCTCGGACCAGGCGCCGGCTTCGGTCGACAGCACCACACGACCGTCGCGCTCGTTGACCAGCGGGCCCTCCTTCGCGACCAGGTTCAGCCCGTCGCGGATCGGGTTCACCAGCAGCACGTCGTAGCGGCGCAGCGCCGCGACCGACCGGGGGTAGTCGTCGTCGGTCTCGAGCTCGACCGGGGTCCAGTCGTCGGTGCCCCAACGCTCGTTGACCGACCGCGCGGCCGCCTCGACCTCGTCGCGGTAGCGGGCGTACTCGGGCACGTTCTCCCGCGACGGGTAGCAGCACGCGAGGAACACGACCCGGCCCCGCAGGTCGGGACGTCGCTCGAGCAGCAGGTCGTAGGCGTGGAAGCCGCGAACGATGTTCTTCGACAGCTCCATGCGATCGACGCGCACGATGAGGCGGCGGTCGCCGAGTCGTCGGTCGAGCTCCTCGTACTGGCCCTGGCACGCGACCGACGCCGCGGTGGCGCGGATGTCGTCGGGGTCGGTCGACAACGACGACGTGAACACCTCGGCGCGGGTCCCTTCGCCGATCCAGCGGTCGACATCCGCCCGGAAGTTCGCCGCCCAGTCGTCGGTGTGGAACCCGCAGGCCTGCAGCGACGCGAGCGCGCCGAGCATCTCCTCACGCGCCGCCGGCGGCATGACGCGCAGCGTGTCGGGGCCGGCGAAGGGCGTGTGGTGGAAGTGCACCAGCGACAGATCGGGCCGGTGCGCGGCGACGGTCGGGCCGAGCAGCGTCAGGTGGTAGTCCTGCACGAGCACCGCTGCGCCCTCGGCGGCGGTGTCGACGACCGCCCGGGCGAACGACTCGTTGATCCGCCGGTACGCGGCCCACGCGTCCCACCAGTCGGTGTCGTAGGCCGGGTCGCGGGTCAGGTCGTACAGGCCGTGGTGCAGGAACCACAGCGTCCGGTTCGAGATGACGTCGTAGGCGCGGTCCAGGTCGTCGGGGTCGACGGCCAGCAGGTCGACCGACAAGCCCTCGGCCGAGGTCCGCCCTGCAGCAGTCCCACCAGCGAGGGCCGCGACCCGGTCGCCGTCGGAGAGCGCCGCGGCGATCCAGCGGGCGTGGCCCTCCTCGACGAGTGGCGCGAGGCCCGACACCAGGCCGCCGGCGCCTCGCTTGGCGACGAGCTCGCCGCCGTCGACGCGGTAGCTGAGGGGTCCACGGTTGGAGACGATCACGACGGGTCGGCCGGTGGCTGCGTTGCGGCCCTGCGAAGACATGGGCGACCACCCTAGGGCTGCCGACTCGGGGCACAGGCGACTCGGGGCACAGGCGGCCCGGGGCGAAGGCGCCCGGGAACGCCGCCGTAGGCTCTCGGCCGTGAAGATCGTCGTGGCGCCGGACAAGTTCAGGGGCACGTCCTCGGCCGCTCGCGCGGCGACGGTCATCGCCACTGCGGTCGAGTCGCTGGGCCACGAGGCGGTCCCCGTGCCGCTGGCCGACGGCGGCGAGGGGCTGCTCGAGGTCCTCGGGGGAGCGAACCGGACCACGACGGTGACCGATCCGCTCGGCGACCCCGTCGAGGCGCGCTGGCGGATGGCCGGACGCACCGCCGTGATCGAGATGGCCCGTGCGTCGGGACTGGCGCTCGTCGGGGGAGCCGAGGAGAACGATCCGGTCGTCGCGTCGACCTACGGGACCGGTGAGCTGGTCGCGGCGGCGCTGGACGCGGGAGCGAAGCGCATCGTGGTCGGCGTGGGCGGCTCCGCGACGACCGACGGCGGTCTGGGCGCGCTGCGGGCGATGATGCCGCTGCAGCGGCTGCGCGGCGTCGAGCTGGTCGTCGCCTGCGACGTGCGCCTGGGCTTCGTCGACGCGGCGCGTGTCTTCGCCCCGCAGAAGGGTGCGTCCCCCGCACAGGTCGAGCTGCTCGAACGCCGTCTCGAACGGCTCGTGCAGGTGTACCTCGACGAGTACGGGGTCGACGTCTCGGACCTCGAGGGTGCCGGCGCGGCGGGCGGGCTCGCGGGTGGCCTTGCGGCGGCGGGGGCGACGCTGCTCGACGGGTTCGACCTGGTCGCCGAGCACCTCGACCTCGACGAGCTGGTCGAGAGCGCCGACGTGGTCGTCACCGGCGAGGGGCTGATGGACGCCGAGTCCTTCGACGGCAAGGTCGTCGGTGGGGTGCACGACCTGGCGTCGTCGCTCGGCGTGCCGGTCGGCGCGATCGTCGGCGAGGTGCTCGAGGGCACCGAGGTCCCGTTGCCGACGGTGTCGCTGGTCGAGGAGTTCGGCCGCGAGCGCGCCCTCGGCGAGACCGACGCTGCGCTCGCCGACGCGGTCCCGTTGCTGCTCGACCGGGTGCTCGGCTGAACGGCCGGGTCAGCGCTGCCGGGTCAGCGCTACCTGGTCAGCGCTGCTTGGTCAGCGCTCGGCGATGCGGAGCTGCGCACGACGTCGTGCGTAGCTGTCGACGTCGATCATCGGCGGTCGCTCGGTCACGTCGACGGTGACGTCGTCGCCGCCGGGGCGGATCAGCTCGGCCACCGCCGGCACCAGCGTCGGATCGACGCGCCGCAGCATCGTCTGGATGATGGCCAGCGCCTGCGGCGAGAGGTCGCTCAGGCTGCGGTTGCGGTGGTGGCGCACGTCGAGGTCGACCTGCACCAACCCCGACACGCCGAACCGCTGCGACAGGTCGATGAGCAGACCCATGTCGACGCCGTAGCCCTGCACGAACGGCAGGCGCTCCAGCACGCTGCGCCGGCCGCCATACTCACCCGAGAGCGGCTGGAACAGCGACGTGAGCTCGGGGAACAGCAGCGACATGAGCGGGCGGGCGACGAGCTCGGTCACTCGGCCGCCGCCTTCTCGTTCGAACTCGGGTCGGTGGTAGTAGCCCTTGGCGAGGTCGACGTCGGGCTCGCACAGCAGCGGGCCGAGCAGCCCGGTGACGAAGCGGGCACCGAACTGCGAGATGTCGGCGTCGCACCACACGACGATGTCGCCCTCTGTCACGTAGAGCGACTTCCAGAGCACCTCGCCCTTGCCGTGGCCGCCGCCGTAGGCCGGCAGGACCGACGCCGAGTCGACGACGACCGCTCCGGCGGCACGTGCGACGGCTGCGGTGTCGTCGGTGGAGTGGTCGTCGATGACGACGACCTCGTCGATCACGCCGGGGGTGAGCAGCTCGTCGCGGAGCGTCGCGACGATCGTGCCGACCGTCGCGGCCTCGTTGCGGGCGGGCAGGCAGACCGACACCGTCGTGGTGCCCTTGGCGGCGAGCAGGCGCGCGACGTCGAACTCGGCGTGGTGGAAGTTCCGAATGCCGGGAGACAGGTGCTCCACCGACGGCTCCGCCGTGGTCATCAGTCGTCACCTCCTCGACAGACGCGTCCTCACGGTAGTGGCTGGCCAGAGGCGCCGGTCACGCGGCAGGCGGGGGTGAAACTGCCCGGGGAAGGGCAGGCGTGCCGACGTGGTTGCTCTGCCGATACCATCCGGCGACCCGCTCGACGCGACGGCGCCGCCGGCGGCACACATGGAGGACCCCCCGATGAGCGTGACCATCCGAATTCCCACGACCCTGCGGACACTGACCGGCGGATCGGCCCAGGTCGAGGTCGAGGGTGCGACGGTGGGAGAGGTCCTGACCGCGCTCGAGTCCGCCCACCCGGGGTTCAAGGAGCGTCTCTTCGACGACGAGGGCAACCTGCGCCGCTTCGTCAACGTGTTCGTGGCGGACGACGACGTGCGCTACCTCGACGGCGTCGGCACCCCCGTGCCCGACGGTGAGACCGTCTCGATCATCCCGGCGGTCGCCGGAGGCTGACGAGCCGGAGCTGCCAGGGGCGAGGACCCTCTCGCGGGGTGCTCCTCCTACAGTTGCGTCATGGACGGCGACGACGAGTTCGGGGTGCTCCCGACGGATCACGAGGAGCCGTCGCGGCTGTCCGACGAGGAGCTGTACGGCCCGGACGCCCCGCCGGGGGTGTTGCCGGTGCCGGAGCCACCCCGGACGGCCGACCGGATCCCGTCGAAGTACCGCAAGTCCGCGGGTGCCTCGCTGCTGGCGGCGGGCATGCTCGGCCTGCGCGACATCATCGAGCCGCCCAAGGACGACAAGCCGGTGGTCGAGCAGCACGTCGACGGCGACCCGCCGCCGCGCCCGATCGAGCTCTACCTCGATCCCGATGATCCGACGCGCTCCCTGGTCGTGATCCGCGACCCCGCCGACGACAACTGAGCGTCCCGGTCAGCGGCAGCTGGACCCTCGGCAACGGGCCTGATCGAGTGCTACAACGGGCTTCATGGCTGCTACGACGATCTCCTTCGACGACGACGCCCGCCGCAAGCTCGAGTCGGGCATGGACCAGCTGGCGGACGCGGTGCGCGTCACCCTCGGCCCGAAGGGCCGCAACGTCGTGCTCGACAAGGCGTGGGGTGCCCCGACGATCACGAACGACGGCGTGTCCATCGCCAAGGACATCGAGCTCGACGACCCCTTCGAGAACGTCGGCGCCAGCCTGGTGAAGGAGGTCGCCAAGAAGACCGACGACGTCGCCGGCGACGGCACGACGACCGCGACGGTGCTCGCCTGGTCGATGGTGAGCCAGGGGCTGCGCAACCTGGCCGCAGGTGCCAACCCGGTCGGGGTGCAACGCGGCATCCAGGCGGGTGCGCAGGCCGCGGTCGCGCGGATCAGGGAGCTCGCCATCGAGATCGACTCCAAGGACCAGATCGCGCAGGTGGCCGGTGTCTCCTCCGCCGATCCCGAGATCGGCCGGATCATCTCCGAGGCGATCGACAAGGTGGGCAAGGACGGCGTGATCACCGTCGAGGAGTCCAACACCTTTGGCATCGACATGGACCTCGTCGAGGGCATGCGCTTCGACAAGGGCTACATCTCGCCGTACATGGTGACCGACACCGACCGGATGGAGGCGGTGCTCGAGAACCCCTACGTGTTGTTCGTCAGCTCCAAGGTGTCGAACCTGCGCGAGCTCGTGCCGCTGCTCGAGAAGGTGATGCAGACCTCGCGTCCGCTGGTGGTCGTGGCCGAGGACGTCGACGGCGAGGCGCTCGCGGCGCTGGTCGTGAACAAGATCCGCGGCACGTTCTCGTCGGTGGCGGTCAAGGCGCCCGGCTTCGGTGATCGGCGCAAGGCGATGCTGGCCGACATGGCGATCCTGACCGGCGGCCAGGTCGTGGCCGAAGAGGTGGGACTGCAGCTGGAGTCCATCGGGCTCGACGTGCTCGGCGAGGCGGACCGGGTCGTGGTGGGCAAGGACGAGACGACCATCATCAACGGTCGGGGCACCGCGGACGAGCTCGCCGGGCGCATCGCACAGATCAAGGCCGAGATCGAGCACACCGACTCCGACTACGACGCCGAGAAGCTCCAGGAGCGCCTCGCGAAGCTGTCGGGCGGTGTCGCGGTGCTGAAGGTCGGCGCCGCGACCGAGGTCGAGCTGAAGGAGAAGAAGCACCGCATCGAGGACGCGGTGTCCACGACCAAGGCCGCGATCGAAGAGGGCGTGGTCGCCGGCGGTGGGGTGACGCTGCTGCGGGCCGTCTCCGCGGTCGAGGACCTGGCCGCCACGCTCGAGGGCGACCAAGCGACCGGTGCGCGCATCGTGGCCGAGTCGCTGTCGGGGCCGTTGCGTCAGATCGCCGAGAACGCCGGACAGGACGGCGGGGTGATCGTGGCGAAGGTCCGCTCGCTGGGCGACCCCGCCGAGGGCTACAACGCCGCGACCGGCGAGTTCGAGAACCTGGTCTCGGCGGGCATCATCGACGCCGCGAAGGTCACGCGTTCGGCGTTGGAGAACGCCGCGTCGATCGCAGGTCTGTTCCTCACCACCGAGGCGGTCGTCGCCGAGGCGCCCGTCGCGGCGCCGACGTTCTCGTCGCCCGACGGCGACTTCTGACCACCGGCCCCGGCATCGGGGCGGCCGGCGGGTGCCCGTAGGATCGTGGCCATGCCATCGCCAGCCTCTCCCTCCATCGGCCTCAACGTGTTGCACCTGTTCTTCGCGGTCGGGCCGCTGACCGACGCCGACGGTGTGCTCGCCGCGATCGACGAGGCGCGCGACGGCGGCGACCAGGTCGTGACGGCCGCGCTGCTGGGCCACAAGGCCGACGTGGCGGTCATGGTGCTGTCGACGGACCAGTGGCGCCTGCGTCGCCTGCAGACCGCGCTCGTGGCGTCGGGCCTCGACCTGGTCGACTCGTACCTGTCGCTGACCGAGCTGTCGGAGTACGCGGCGGGCATCCCCGAGGAGATGCAGCAGGCGCGCCTGTACCCGCAGCTGCCGCCCGAGGGGAAGCCGGCGTTCTGCTTCTATCCGATGTCCAAGCGGCGCAACGTCGGGGCCAACTGGTACGAGCTGCCCTTCGACCGCCGCAAGGAGCTGATGTACGAGCACGGCGCGTCGGGCCGGAAGTTCGCGGGACGCGTGACGCAGCTCATCACCGGCTCGACCGGCCTCGACGAGTACGAGTGGGGCGTCACCCTGTTCTGCGTGAACCCCGACGACGTCAAGGAGATCGTGTACACGATGCGCTACGACGTCGCGTCCGCCCAGTACGGCGAGTTCGGTCCGTTCTACGTCGGCATGGTCGAGGACGCCGCGACGGTCCTCGCCGAGGTGGGCGTGTGAGCGCCACCACGTGAGCGACCGCTCGCGTCGACGGTGGCCGCTGCGCCTGGCGATCGGGCTGGTGGCGCTGGTGGCCCTCGGCGTCGTCGCCGTCGAGTGGCTCGGCCGTGTGGGCGTGGACCGGCTGGCCGAGGACCGCATCGCTCGTGACGTGCCCTCCGAGTCCGTCGACGTCGTGATGGGCTCCGCCTGGTGGCGGCCGACGATCATCCCCGCCGCGTTCGGTGACGTCGACCGCATCTCGGTGCGCCTCGTCGGCGCGGACCTCGCCGGCTTCCCCGTCGCCGAGGTCGACTACGTGCTCGAGGGAATCGAGGGGAACGTGTCGGTCGCGGACCGCCGGGTCGGCGTCGAGTCGATCGACCGTGGCAGCGTGCGCATGCTGGTCGACCCCGCGGCGATCGCGGCGGCGTTGGGGACCTCGGCCGAGCTCGTGGACGGTCAGCTGCTCGTCGGACCGGACCGCGTGCCGGCATCGGTCGAGATGGTCGGCGACGACCTGGTCGTCTCGGTGGGAGGCGACAGCGGGGTGCCGGACCAGGTCATCCCGGTCGTCGACGACTGGTTGATGCCGTGTCGTCCGGAGGTGCGGCTCGGCAACCGCTACCTGGAGCTGAGCTGCGAGGGCGACCGCCTGCCGGGCGTGCTCGGCGGCACGTTCTCGGCTGATGATCTGCGCGGCACCGGCGGCGAGAAGGACCGCTCCGCGGAGCGCCCACCGCCGGATCTGCTCCCGCCCGAGACCATCGACCGCGGCACCGGAGGTGGCACGATCGACAGCCCCGAGGGGGAGGGGGGCGGCGGTGGCTGAGCCCGGAGCGCAGGAGCCGAGCGCGCTGGCCCGCGACGAGGCGGCCTTCGCAGAGATCGCCGTCGCGCTCGGCGACGCGATCGACGCAGCGCTCGAGGGGTGGGTCCGGCGCGTGGTCACCGAGCGCAGCACCGCCGCCGGGGTGTCGGTCGACGCTGCCGCGGTCGACGACGCGGCCACACGGTGCCGCGCCGAGGTGTCCCCGCGGGTGCGGGCGCTGCTGGGGACCGACCTGGACGACCAGCGTTCGACGCCGCTGGCCCTGCTGCGTCGAGCGGTCGTGTACCCGACCGAGGTGCTGCGGTCGGCGGGCGTGCCACCCGTGCCCCGCGACGAGTTCGCGGTGCGGGCGTTCCCCGAGGACGTCTACGCGTTGTCGCCGGCGAGCTTCGGTGACCTGGATGCGTCCGTGCACGAACCCGGCCTGGTCTGGGGTGCGGCCAAGGCGCACGTGCACCTGGCCCGTCGCGCCGCCCGGGGCTGACCAGGGGCTGACCGGAGTCGGTCGGGTCAGGCGGGCGTGTCGGGCCCGCGCCGCCAGCTCGCGTCGGTGATGACGCGGGACTCGAAGAACAGGCAGTCCTCGGGGCACGCGAAGGGAGCGGTCGCCGCGAAGTCGACCTTGCAGCGCTGCACGACGTCGCCCGATCCGACGGTGCGACTGGAGTAGTGGCGGCAGTCCTCCCGAACGCTCATGGCGTCCAGTCTACGGGTCCGACCAGCCCGCTCCCGGGTCGCCGGAGCGCCTGCGCCATGGGTCACGGGCCCCTCCGCGCACCGTAACGAACTGGCCCAGTTGGGGAAACACTCAGGAAACACGTCGTCCTTAGGTTGCCCTCCCGACGGACGGAAACGGGCTCCGTCCCTGACTGAAGGGTCAAATCGAAATGGAATCAGGTGACATCGCATGGGTGCTGGCCTCGGCCGCTCTCGTGCTGTTCATGACACCGGGACTCGCCTTCTTCTACGGCGGCATGGACCGGAGCCGGAACGTCCTCAACATGTTGATGATGAACTTCTGGTGTCTGCTCATCATCCCGGTGCTGTGGGTGATCATCGGCTACTCGATCGCCGGCGGTGACTTCGACGCCGGATGGTTCGGTGGCTTCGATGCAGCCTTCCTCGGCAACCTGAGCCTGAGCGCCGAAGGTGGTGTCGACTCGCTGCTGACCATCGCCTTCCTGGGCATGTTCGCCGTGATCACACCGGCGCTCATCTCGGGAGCCGTGGCCGACCGCATGAAGTTCGCCGCCTGGGCGATCTTCGCGCCGGTCTGGATGCTCCTGGTGTTCGCACCGGTCTTCAAGTGGGTCTACGGCGGTTGGCTGGGTGTGCGTGGCTCGCTGGACTTCGCAGGTGGCACGGCCATCCACGTGAACGCCGGCATCGCCGCACTCGTCGCCGTCCTCATCCTCGGCAAGCGCAAGGGCTGGCCCTCGGAAGGCCACCCGCCGCACTCCATGCCGCTGGTCATGATCGGTACCGGCATCCTGTGGTTCGGCTGGTTCGGCTTCAACGCCGGCTCCGCCCTCGGCGCCAACGGCACCGCCGTCCAGGCGTTCATGAACACGTTCCTCGCCGCCGCTTCTGCGGGTCTCGCCTGGGCCGTCGTCGAGAAGCTCAAGGACGGTCACTTCACCAACCTCGGCGCTGCCTCGGGCATCGTCGCCGGCCTGGTGGCCATCACCCCGGCGTGTGGTTTCGTCAGCTCGATGTCGTCCATCTGGATCGGCCTCGCCGCCGGCGTCATCTGCTGCTTCGCCGTCCAGGTCAAGTTCAAGGCGGGCTACGACGACGCCCTCGACGTGGTCGGCGTGCACTTCGTCGGCGGTCTCGTCGGCTCCCTCATGATCGGCCTCTTCGCCGACGCCGACTACTTCGGCGCCGAGCACATGAGCGGCCTGTTCTACGGCGGCGGCCTCGACCTGCTGCTCGAGCAGGCTCTCGCCAACGGCGTGACCATCATCTACTCCGGCATCGTGACGGCGTTGATCCTGCTGGCCCTCAAGGCAACGATCGGGATCCGGGTGTCCGAGGACACCGAGGACTCCGGCCTCGACAGTGCAGAGCACGCCGAGACCGCCTACAACTCCGGCGAAGTCACCATGGCACGGGCCTGAGCGCCCACCGACAACTGCCTGCACGAGAACGAGAGAAAAGGAAGTGTTCCAATGAAGCTGGTCACCGCAGTGATCAAGCCGTTCAAGCTGGACGACGTGAAGAACGGATTGAAGTCGGCCGGAGTCGTCGGCATCACCGTCAGCGAGGTCAGGGGATTCGGCCGCCAGGGAGGTCACACCGAGACCTACCGAGGCACCGAGTACCAGGTCGACTTCCTGCCGAAGGTGAAGCTCGAGATCGTCGTGGACGACGGTGACGTCGCTGGTGTCGTGGACGCCATCGCCGTCGCCGCCCGGACCGACAAGATCGGCGACGGCAAGATCTGGGTCACCTCGATCGACGACCTGGTCAGGATCCGTACGGGCGAGCAAGGACCCGACGCCATCTGACCTGAGTCCCGCGAGCGACCCTCAAGGGAGTTCCTCCGGCCGGGGCAGGCCCGACCCGGCCGGAGGAGCGTTCGCACTCCACGACCACGGGCCGCAGCACAGCAGCACAGCAACACAGCAGTTCAGCAGTACAGCAATACCGGGCCAACCGAACAGGGACGACATGCCTCCCGCTCTGCAGCGCAGCGATTTCCTCGACGACCGTCGACTCCAGGGTCGGGTCTTCTGCGAGGGCTACACCGATCTGATCGAGTCGTGGCTCGTCGAGCTGTTCGAAGGAGCCCTCGGTGTCGACACCCGAGCTCCCGACGGGAGTGCAGCGAACGCAACCGGAGTGGCCCTGATCGCCGTCGGCGGTCAGGGCCGCCGGGAGCTCGCCCCCCAGTCCGACCTCGACCTGCTCCTGGTCCACGCGAACGGGATCCCTGTCGAGAAGGTGTCGGCCATCGCCGATGCGCTCTGGTACCCGATCTGGGACGTCGGGCTGAAGCTCGGGCACGCGGTCCGCACGATCCGCGACACCCTGACGCTCGCCAACGACGACCTCGAGACCGCGACCGCGCTGCTCTCGGCCCGCCACGTCGCCGGCGACGCGGCGCTGACCGCCGAGCTCGCCGAGAAGGCGAAGGCCAACTGGCGCAAGCGGGGCAAGAAGTGGCTCGGCGAGCTGGCCGACTCCGTCGAGGAGCGCCACCTGAGCGCCGGCGAGCTGGCGTTCGACCTGGAGCCGGACCTGAAGGACGGCAGGGGCGGGCTGCGCGACGTGCACGCGCTCAACTGGGCGCGTGCCGCCGGGGCCGACGTCGACGAGCTGCTGCTCGCCGAGCTCGAGACCCACCACGATCACCTGCTCACGATCCGCGTCGAGCTGCACCGCGCCACCGCCCGACCTGGCGACCGGTTGATGCTCCAGGAGCAGGACGTGGTCGCCGCAGCGCTCGGCGACCGCGATGCCGACGCGCTGATGGCCGAGGTCGCCACGGCCGGCCGGTCGATCGCCTGGGCGAGCGACGAGAGCTGGCACGACATCCGGCTCACCCTGAGCGGGCCGTTCCGCGACCGGTTCCGGCGCGAGCGTCAGATCGAGGACGGACTCGTCCTGCGCTCGGGTCGGGTCTGCCTGGTGGACGAGGACGCTCCGGTGACCGACCCCGAGATGGTGCTGAAGGTCGGACTGAGCGCCGCGCGGCGCACGGCCCGCATCGGGCTGTCCACGATGACCGCGCTGCGAGCCGCGCCGAGGGTCGAACATCCCTGGCCGGAGTCGACGCGCGGGCTGCTGGTCGACCTGCTGCGCAACGGACCGGCGTCGATCCCCGTGATCGAGACGCTCGACCAGTTCGACCTCTGGGCACCGCTCCTGCCCGAGTGGGAGCCGGTGCGCAGCCTGCCCCAGCGCAACGTGTTCCACCGCTACACCGTGGACCGCCACCTGCTCGAATGCAGCGCCGAGGCGGCCTCGCTCGCGCACCGCACGCCGCGACCCGACCTGTTGGTCGTCGGCGCGCTGCTCCACGACATCGGCAAGGGTCGCACCGGCGACCACAGCGAGATCGGTGAGTCGCTCGGCCGCTCGATCGCCGAGCGCATCGGGTTCGACGCCGACGACGTCGACACGATCGGCTTCCTGGTGCGTCATCACCTGCTGCTCTCCGACGTCGCCACACGACGTGACCTCGACGACCCCGCCACGATCGAGCAGGTCGCCCAGGTCGTCGAGACCGCGGACCGCCTCGCCCTGCTGCGGGCGCTCTCCGAGGCCGACGGCGTCGCCACGGGGCCGACGGCCTGGGGCTCCTGGAAGGCGCAGCTCGTCGAGCAGCTCGCCGCTCGGGTCGCCAACCTGCTCAACGGCGAGGACCGCGCCGGCGCGGGCCGCACGGAGTTCCCGTCGGCCGAGCAGCGCGAGCTCATGGCCCAGGGCGGCCTGCACGTCGTCGCCGACGGCGAACGCATCACCGTGGTCTGCCCGGATCGCCTCGGCGTGTTCTCCCGGGTCGCGGGTGCCCTGGCGCTGCACGACCTGGACGTCGTCGAGGCGAACGTGCACTCCGAGGACGGCGTCGCGGTCGACGAGTTCCGGGTGGTCGTCGGCGGATCCGGCGTGCTGCCGTGGGACGACGTGCGCGCCGACATCCTGCGGTCGGTCGAGGGGCGCCTGGCGGTGCAGGCCCGACTCGACGAGCGTGCCCGCAACACCCGTCGTCGCGACCGCCTGGGTCCGAGCCAGTTCCCCGCCCGGGTGCGATTCGACAACGAGGCCACCGGCGACGCCACCGTGCTCGAGGCCATCGGACCGGACCGTCTCGGTCTGCTCTACGGCCTCACCAAGACGCTGGCCGACCTCGACCTGAACGTCGAGTCCGCCAAGATCCACACCATGGGCAGCGACGTGGTCGACACGTTCTACGTGACCTCGTCGAGCGGCGCGAAGGTCCGCGACGCGGACCACCAGGCCGAGATCCAGCGTGCGCTGATGCACGTGCTCGACCCGTCCTTCTGAGCAGCGGTCCGGTCCCCGCTGGCTGGGTCAGCCCTGCTCACGCAAGTAGCGCTCGACCTCCTGGACCATGTCGTCGGCGGACTGCACCGCGACCTCGTCCTGGTCGTGCTGCTCCTCGAGGTGGTGCACGTACTCGGCGGTGGCGTCGTCCTCGTCGACGAGTCGGCTGAGCTCGAGCTCGTACTCCGCCGAGCGTTCGACCAGCGAACGTGTGTCGGGGGAGCTGCCGATGACCATTCCGGCCCGCTCGACCAGTGCGAGCGCCGCCTTGGGGGAGGGCACCGACGACACGTAGGCGGGCACCGCCGCCCACAGCGATGCCGAGTCGAGCCTGGTGTCGCCGCATTCTGCGTGCAGCACGCCGACGATGCCGGTGGGCCCTTCGTAGTGCGAGGGCTCCATGTCGAGCTGGTCGATCATGTTCTGCTCGTACGCGTTGCCGAACACCGGGGTCGGACGCGTGTGCGCGACGTCCGCGAGCAGCGAGCCGAGGGTCAGCACGAGCCGGCAGTTGAGCATGGTGGCGACGTGCATCACCTGGGCGCTGAAGGTGCGCCACTTGAGCTGCGGTTCGACCCCGCTGAGCAGCACGACCCCGCCGGTGCCCTCGGGGTGGGCCCAGCTGAAGGTGTTGGTGGGCCACCGCACCGATCGGGTCCCGCCGTCCTCGATCCGGACGTGCGGGCGGGTCGCGGTGAAGTCGTAGAACTCCTCGGGGTCGATCTCGGCGAAGGTCGTCGCGCCCCATGCCTCGCGCAGGTGCGCGACGGCGGTGGTGGCCGCGTCCCCGGCGTCGTTCCACCCCTCGAACGCCGCGATCAACACGGGTCGCTCACCGGAGGGGCGCTCGATCCAGCGGAGGTACGACATCGGTTCCACGGTATCGCCGGGCTCCGCGACCTCCACGGGCGTTGTGCGGTCAACCGGGCAGGCCGGGCCTACGATCGGCCCATGATCAGGGTGGAAGAATGCAACGAGGTGAGCGACGAGCTCGTCGCCGCGATGGCGCTGCTGGTCCCGCAGCTGTCGTCCTCCTCACCGCCGCCGGACGCCGAGGCGCTGATGGAGATCGTCGAGTCCGGCTCGACGCATCTCCTGGTGGCGATCGACGACGACGCCGGGGGCGCGATCGTCGGCTCGATGACCCTCGTGGTGTTCCGCATCCCGACCGGCCTGCGTGCGTGGATCGAGGACGTCGTGGTCGACGGCGATGCCCGCGGCAAGGGGGTCGGCGAGGCGCTGAACCGGACGGCGCTCGAGATCGCCGAGCGTCTCGGCGCCCGGTCCGTCGACCTGACGTCGCGCCCGTCGCGTGAGGCGGCGAACCGGCTCTACCAGCGGCTCGGGTTCGTGCAGCGTGACACCAACGTCTACCGCTACGGCGGCTGAGGGGCGACCATGAAGAAGCTCTCCGCGACGGTCCTGTCGGTGTGGTCCTGGTTCGTCTTCGGCGTCTGCGCGGTCATCTGGCTGCCGTTGATGACGATCACCAGGCTCGTCACCGCCCCGTTCGACCCGCCCCGCTACTGGACCGGCTACCTGTTCCGGAAGCTGCCGGTGGTGCACCAGCGGCTGAACCCGTTGTGGAAGTTCTCGGTCTCGGGCACGTTGCCCGACGACCCTCGGAACCCGTACGTCGTGGTGTCCAACCACGAGTCGTTCGTCGACATCCTCCTCATCAGCCACCTCCCCTGGGAGATGAAGTGGCTCTCGAAGAAGGAGATGTTCAAGATCCCCGTCGCGGGGTGGCTCATGTACCTGGCGAAGGACATCCAGCTGGACCGCAAGGACCCCCGCAGCGCCGCCGCGGCGATGCAGATGTGCGCGACGCGCCTGGGCCAGCGGGTGTCGGTGATGATCTTCCCGGAGGGCACTCGGTCGACCACCGGCGACCTGCTGCCCTTCAAGGACGGAGCGTTCCGCCTGGCGATCGAGACCGGTGTGCCGGTGCTGCCCCTCGCGGTGCACGGCACCTCGACGGCGCTCAAGCCCCACGACTGGCGCCAGGGCCACTCCGATGCCGAGGTGCGGGTCCTCGCCCCCGTCAGCACCGAGGGCATGACGATGGACGACCTGCCCGAGCTGAAGTCCAGGGTCCGCGCCGAGATCGTCGAGGCGCTGCGTTCGATGGGTCGCGACTTCGGCGACGACGTCGCCCCCTGACCAGCCCGGCTCAGGCGTCGCTTGCCGGCGCCTGGTCCTCTTCGCGCAGGCGGGGCACCGAGAACCGGTTCGGCTTGAGCCCGGTCTTCCCGGCGTAGAACGCCCGGATGCGGTCCATGTCGGCGACGACGTCGCCCGACGGCGTGATGACCGGCCCGAAGCCTCCCGTGCGGGTGCTGCGGTCGACGAAGGCGCACACGATCGGGACGTCGGCCAGCTCGGCGATGCGGTAGAAGCCCGACTTCCAGTAGTCGACGGCGCCGCGGGTGCCCTCGGCGGGCACGACGAGCACCAGCTGGTCACGACGCGAGAACTCCGCGGCGAGATCGCCGACGAGGCCGTTCGCGCTCGACCGCTTCACCGAGATGCCGCCGAGCCAGCGGAACATCGGGCCGAGCACCGGGTTGAACATCTGCTCCTTGCCGAGCCAGTGGATCTCGATCCCGCTCACCGCTGCCATCGCCAGCGTGATCGGGAAGTCCCAGTTGCTGGTGTGCGGCGCGGCGATCATCACGCACTTCGGCGGCAGCTCCTCGGCCTTGACCACCTTCCATCGCCACAGGGCCAACCAGAAACGCGCCAGCAGGAGTCTCATCACCATCCACGGTAGTGGCCGCAATTCGCAGCGCCGACCCGGGTAGCGTGCCGGAGGTGGGAACCAGGGGGACGGACGCCGACGAGGGCACGTCGCGCACTCGTGCGACCTCGGACTCGCGTGCGCGGCTGGTCGACGCCGCCGTCGAGCTGGTGTTCGAGCACTACGCAGCCGACATCGAGATCCGCGACGTCTACGACTACCTGACCCCGAGGTCAGTGGCCCAGCGTGCCGGCGTGAGCCGCGGGCTGATCTACCACTACTGGGGTGGCGACGACCGCGACGAGTCCGATGGTGGCGGCGACGAGAGCGGTGCCGTCGACCGGTTCCTCGAGGAGGTCGCCGCGTCGATCTGCCGGCGGACCGCCGGAGCAGCGGACGTGGTCGAAGCCGCGGAGCTGCTGCCCGACCGGCTCTCGGACGTGGTGGTGGCGTTCAGCGACTACGAGATGGACCGCATCCGCGGCGACGGACGCGCCGCGTTGCAGGCGACCCAGGCGTTGACGCTCAACGACATGTGGCCGGCGGGTGAGGCCGACGCCGTCCGGGCGAAGGCCGTGGAGTTCTACGAGCGTCTGGCGTCGAAGGTCGGTCGAGAGCCGGTGCCACCGCTCGAGGTCGCCGACGTCGCACACGCCATGTCGGCGATCGTCGAGGGCTTCGCCCTCATGGCCCGACTGCACCCCGAGGACTACGACCGAGCGTTCGCGTGGCAGGGTGCCGAGGGCCCGCCCGAGGCGGTCGACGACTCATGGAGCCTGATGGCGGTCGTCGCCGAGAGCGTCGTGCTCAACATGACCCGTCCGGTCCAGCCTCCGACCGAGACCCACAACGAATGAGGCCCGGGCCCAACGAATGAGGCCCGGGAAGTGCGCTCGAACTGAGACGCACTTCCCGGGCCTGATGGGGCGAATAAAAGTGTACACCAATCGTTGACAGTTGTGTCAACAGGAACATTCGGAGCGCTGCGGCGAGGGCGGTAGCGTCGAGCCGTGGCCATGACACGACCGGACGACGGGTCCGGCGGCGGAGACGACATCGCTGGCGATCGAGCGGCCGGCGAACCCGCGGCCAGTGAACCCGCGGCCAGTGAACCGGATCGATCGGGATCCCGTGAACGGCTGCTCGACGCGGCCCTGGAGCTCGTGCTCGAGCACTTCCGTGGCGACACGGACCTGCGGGACGTCTACGACTACCTGACGCCCCGCGCGGTGGCGCAGCGCGCCGGGCTGAGCCGCGGCCTGATCTACCACTACTGGGGCGACCCCGATGGCGACGGCAGCGCCGCGGTCGAGCGCTTCCTCCGAGAGGTGTCGGCCAAGTTGTGGATGCGCTCGGCGAGCTCCGAGCGACTCACCGAGGCCGCCGAGCTCATCCCGGACCGCCTCAGCGACGTCGTCCTCGCCCTGACCGCGTACGAGATGCAGCGCATCACCGGTCCCGACCGGGCGCTGACCCAGGCCTCGCAGGCGATGACGCTCAACGGCAACTGGCCCGAGTACGACGCCGAGGACGTGGTGGCACGCCTGACCCGCCTGTACACGGCGCTGGGGGCCAAGGTCGGGCGGGAGCCGGTGCCCCCGCTGACCTTCGAGGACGTGGCGGTCGCGATGTCCGCGGTGCTCGAGGGGTTCGCACTGATCCACAACGTGCATCCCGAGCGCACCACACGCGAGTTCGAGTGGACCAGCCGCACCGACGAACCCTCCGATCCCGACGCGAGGTGGGGGTTGTTCTCGATCGTCGTCGAAGGGGTCGTCGACAACATGACGCGGCCCGTGGACAGCGGCGACGCCTGACGAGGATCAGCCGGGCGTCAGCCGGTAGATCCCGCTCCACAGGCTGACGGCGTAGACCTCGCCGTCCGGACCCTCGCTGAAGCTGACCGCCGATTCCAGGCCGTCGTCGAGGTGGAACGTCTCGACGGTGTCGCCGACGCGGATCGCCCGCAGCCCCGGGGTGCAGTGGTCGGCGAACAGGTACGCCCCGTCGAGGTCGGGGATCGCGCTGCCGCGGTACACGAGGCCTCCGGTGATCGAGCAGCCCTCGTCGCGGGAGTAGGTGTACACGGGCTGCACGAACGGTCCGGCGCTCGCTGCACCGGGCGCAGGGTCGGGCTCGTCGAAGGGCTCGTCGCCCTCGTAGAGGTCCCACCCGAGGTTCGCGCCCCGGCCGGCGCCCTCGTCGGCCGGGAGCAGGTCGATCTCCTCGTGGCGGTCCTGGCCGACGTCCGCGATCCACAGGTCGCCGGTGGCTCGGTCGAAGCCGAAGCGCCACGGGTTGCGCACGCCGGTGAGCCAGATCTCCGGTCGTCCCTCGGTCGCGTCGTCGCCGTCGGGATCGAAGGGGTTGCCGTCCGCGGCGACGTCGTCGGGGCCGGTCGCGTCCGGATCGAGCCGGAGGATCTTGCCGAGCAGCGAGCTGCGGTCCTGGGCGTTGCCCTCCGGGTCGCCGCCGGACCCACCGTCGCCGAGCCCCAGGTAGAGCCTGCCGTCGGGGCCGAAGGTGACGTGACCGCCGTTGTGGTTGGAGTAGGGCTGCTCGACGTCGAGCAGGTTCACGCGGCTGTCGGCCGGTACGCGCAACGAGCCGGGGGAGCCGGTCAGGTCGAAGCGGTCGAGGCGGCTGGCGCCGTCCTCGTCGCCGGCGGTGTAGCTGGCGTAGATCCGGTCGCCGTCGGGATGCACGGCGAGACCCAGCAGGCCCTGCTCACCCTCGGACTCGCCGACCAGCTCCGTCAGGTCGAGGACCGGCTCCTCGATCACCTCGAGGTCCCCGTCGACGGCGATGGCCTCGTGCACGAAGCCCTCCTTCGTGGCGATCAGCACCGATGAGGAGCCCGGCACCACCTCGAGCGCGATCGGCTGGTGCAGCTCGACGCCGGTGCGCACCAGCTCGACCCGGGGCACCGTGTCGCTCTCGACCACCGCCGCGGTCGACGACGGCGCCTGGGCGGTCGTCGCCGACGACCGCCCATCGGACGAGCACGCCCCGGCGCACAGGGCCAGCGCGACAGCGACGGCGACGGCTGTGCCCGTTCTGGGTGTGCCTGTTCTGGGTGTGCCTGTCCTGGGTGTGCCGGCGGGTCGGGGACGGTCCAACGGGAGCATCCGGACAGTGTGGCCGCCGGCACCGATCGGTAGGGGTGCAGGGGGCGTGCTCCGGTACTGTCTCGTGGGTGAATCTCTCTCCGTCGTCGGTGCTCGCGCACGCCAAGTCGCCCGAGGGCCGCAAGCAGCTCCGCTACGCCGGTGTCTCGGTCGTGTTCGTGCCGCTCGGCCAGATCCTGATCCAGCTGCTGGGCGCACTGGTCTTCACGTCGACCAACGCAGCGGGGACGAAGGAGACCAACTGGGTCGCCGCCTCGATCGCCAGCGCGGCCATCCTGACCATTCCCAACTTCTTCGCCAACAAGATGCTGGTCTGGAAGAACACCTCGAAGGACAACCTCCGCACCCAGGTGGTCGTCTTCTGGATCGCGGCGATGCTGGGTGTGACCTTCGCGACGGGCCTCACGTTCGTCGTCGACTGGATGATCGAGAGCCACGGCTGGATCGAGAAGGTCGCCGTGTTCTTCGCCCAGCTCGCCGGCTTCGGCATCGTCTGGCTCGGTCGCTACATCATCCTGGACCGTTGGATCTTCAAGGTGATCCACCACGGCGAGGAGCCCGGCGAGGACGAGCTGGACATGCTGCATGGCGACCTGCCGATCTGAGGCGGGAATGATGACGGACGAGCTGGACATGCTGCACGGCGATCTGCCGATCTGATCGAGGGGCAACGGTGGACGAGATGAAGGCTGAGACGTTGGCGGCCGCGCGTGCGGCGCGTGGCTTCATGCCCGATGACGAGGGCCTGGCGCTGTACCGGGCGGGACTCGACGCCGCGGCGGCGGTGCCGGGTGCACCGCTGCTCGAGGTCGGGTCGTACTGCGGCAAGTCGTCGGTCTACCTGGGGGCTGCTGCGCAGGAGTCCTCGACGGTGCTGATCGCGATCGACCACCACCGTGGCTCCGAGGAGAACCAGCCCGGCTGGGAGTGGCACGAGCCCGACCTCGTCGATCCCGAGGTCGGTCGCATGGACACCCTGCCGTGGTTCCGCCGCACCGTGTTCGGCGCCGGTGTCGAGGACTCGGTCGTCGCTGTCGTGGGGAACTCGCCGACGGTGGCGAGCTTCTGGACGACACCGTGCGCGCTGGTGTTCATCGACGGCGGTCACGGCGAGGAGCCCGCAGCGCTCGACTACGAGCTGTGGACGCCGCACGTCGCGCCGGGCGGCCTGCTGGCCATCCACGACGTCTTCCCGGATCCCGCCGACGGGGGCCGCCCGCCGTATGAGCGCATCTACCTGCCGGCGCTCGAGTCGGGTCGTTTCACCGACGTCTCGGCGACCGGTTCGCTGCGGGTGCTACGCCGTACGGCCTGAGTCGACCCCGGCCTCGGGGTCGGGAGCGGCACGGACGCCGGCGCCCGTGCGGCGAGCGACCGAGACCGGGTCGAGCCCGGCGGCGTCGCGGCGGGCACGCGCCCGGCGCGATGACCACCAGACCAGGCCGACGATGACGATGATCGCGCCGCAGATGAGGAAGAACAGCGACGTCTGCAACCAGCCGCCGGGGTCGCCGGCGTCCTGGGGCTCCATGCCGCGGTTCGGCTTGGGCAGGCTGTTGCCCATCTCGCGGTTGTCGGTCGGCAGGGTCGAGGTGGTCTCGCCCGGCTGCGCGGCGACGGGTGCGGCCGAGGCGAACACGGCGAACGTCGCGACGAGGGCCACCATCACGGCGGCGACGGAGGCCCGGACGACCCGACGGGCGGGTCCCGGCACGGCGGCGGTTCGGAGCGAGGTCATCGCCCGCCAGTCTTCACCCTGCGCCGACCGACGGCACATCGCGGGTCAACCGTCACGCTGTCACCGCCACGCCGAGGGGAAATGACACTTGTTTTCGGAGCCAGGGCTCCGAAAACAAGTGTCATTTCGAGAGCACGTGTCAGCTCGAGGGCGGCGGTCGCTCAGGCTCGGTCGACGGCAGCCTCAGTCGACGACAGGCTCAGTCGACGGCAGGCTCAGTCGACGGCAGGCTCAGTCGACGGCAGGGAGGGCGTCGTGCGAGGTGAACAGGTCGGCCGTCGCCGTGACCCCGCCGAGCGCGTCGGCGGCCAGCAGCACGGCGGCTGCGGTGTAGGTCGACTGCTCGCCGCCGGGGAAGTGCACCTCTTCGGGCACGACGATGCCGGTCCAGTAGCGCTCGTCGTCGGTGCGCAGGCGCTGGGCCCACGCGAAGAGCCGCTTGGCCGTCTCGTGCTCGCCGACCGCCAGGTGGGCGATCGCGCACTCGCAGGTCTCGGCCGCGGTGATCCAGGGGCGGTCCGACACGCAGCGGACGCCCCAGCCGTCGATCGTGAACGCCTCGATGCGGTGGGCCAGGCGCTCTCGGCCCATGTCGCCGATCATCACGCCGCAGAGCACGGGGTAGTACCAGTCCATCGCCCAGCGGTGCTTCGGGGCGAAGGCGTCGGGGTCGTCACGGATGACCCGGTAGAGCTTGGTGGCGCCGAGCTCCCAGTTGGGACGCTCGTGGCCGAGCTCGCGGGCGATCGCGATGGAGCAGCGCAGGCTGTGGCAGATCGACGACGACCCGGTGAGCAGGGCGAACGTGAACGGCGTCGAGTCCGCGTGGCGGGCCCAGATGATCTCGCCGCGGGGCTGCTGCAGCCCGAGCACGAAGTCGGTCGCGGCGCGCACCATCGGCCACATCGACTCGAGGAAGCCCCGGTCGCGATAGGTCAGCCAGTGGAACCAGACGCCCGCGGCGACGTACGCGACGCAGTTCGCGTCGAGCTTGTCCTGCTCGATGCCGTCGGCCAGGTAGTACTGGTGCCAGGCACCGTCCTCGCGCTGCAGGGACTGCAGCCACTCGAAGCCCCGTTCGGCCGCCTCGCGGTGGCCGCCCAGCATGAGCGCCATGAGGGCCTCGGTGTGGTTCCACGGATCGGCGTGCCCGCCCGGGAACCACGGCACCATGCCAGAGTCGAGCTGCCAGTCCGCGACGGCATCGGCGGTCGCGGTGAGCTGCCGTGCGGTGACGAGCTCGTCGATGTCGACGAAGAGGGACTCAGACACCAGCCCGCTCGCTCCCGTTGCCCGCGGGGGTGGCGAAGGTGACCTTGGCGTGGCTCGCGCTCTCGGGGCGTGCGGTGTCGGCGGACGCAGCCGCCGAACGGGTCGGGCGGACCGGCTTGCGGGAGTACACCACGACGCTCTTGCCGAGCACCGGGTTGAGGAGGCGCTCGGTGGTGCGGGTGAGCGCCGGTGCCTTCGCGATGTCCCAGACCAGGAGCCGGTGGTACGCCTTGACCAGCGGGTGCACGTCGTTGCTGACGCCGACGATGCACTTCAGCCACCAGTACGGCGAGTGCAGCGCGTGGGCCCGGTGCGAGCCGACGGGATGCAGGCCGGCGACGCTCAGACGGTGCCGGAACAGCGGCTCGGTGTAGATGCGCACGTGGCCGCCGACGGCGAGCGGTGCGTGGTACTCGGCGGACAGCGCCCAGCAGACCTTCTCGGGGAACCAGGCGGGCACGGTCGCGGCCAGCACGCCGCCGGGCTTGAGCACCCGGTGCAGCTCGGCCATCGCTCCCTCGTCGTCGGGGATGTGCTCGAAGACCTCGGAGCAGATGATCCGGTCGAAGGTGTCGTCGGGGAACGGCAGGCGCAGGGCGTCGCCGTTGAGCGCGACGCCGAGCCCGTCGGACTGGGCCTCGCCCGCTTCGCGCATCGCCCAGAACAGCTTGCGGACCTCGCCGAGCTCGCCGTAGTCGTAGTCGAGGGCGACGACCTGCGCGCCCCGGCGGAAGCACTCGAAGGAGTGGCGGCCGGCCCCGGCCCCCATGTCGAGCACCAGGTCTCCTTCGCGGAGACCGAGTTCGTCGTAGTCAACCGTCAGCACGTCGCGATCCTCGTGTGGTCTTGCTTCATCCGATGTGGAACCGGGCCGGCGGGGCTCAGGAGCGTGAGGAGCCAGCGGACTCCTCGAGCAGCGCGCGGTAGTGGTCGACGGTGCGCACAGCGGTGTGACGCCAGCTCCACCGGTTGATCACCCGTTCACGTCCCGCGGCACCGATGCGACGGGCGCCGGTGGGGTCGTCGAGCGCACGACGGATCCCCGCGGCGAGCGACTCGCTGTCGCCGGGGACGGTCATGTAGCAGGTCTCGCCGTCGGGGCCCGCGACCTCGGGGATCGCGCCGCCGGTGGTGGCCACCAGCGGGCACCCGGTGCTCATCGCCTCGATCGCCGGCAGGGAGAACCCCTCGTACAGCGACGGCACGACTGCGCAGGCGGACTCGTTGTAGAGCTCGACCAGGCGTTCGTCGGTGATGCCCGACACGAACTGCACCGCGTCCTCGAGGCCGAGCTCGGCGATCGTGCGCTGCGCGGCCGAGCCCTCCTTGAGGCGGCCGACCATGACGAGGCGGAGCTCGGGCCGGTCGGTGCGCAGCTTCGCGAGCGCCTCGAGCAGGTAGCGCTGGCCCTTCATGGCGACGTCGGAGGACGCCGTCGAGATGATCTGGTTCGGATCGCGCTCGATGCCGTCGATCGGCACGAACAGGTCGGGGTCGACGCCGACGGGCACGATGAACAGCTTCTCGGGCGACACCATGTGGTCGCGGCAGATGTCGTCGTAGGAGTTGCGCGACACCGTGATCACCCGGCGCAGACGCTTCGCGACACGGGTCTGCATCTTGGTGAACGCATACCAGCGCGACTTCGACCAGCGCTGACGTGCGTTCTCGGCGTGCTCCATCTCGAGGCGTCGGTCCATCGTGATGGGGTGGTGGATCGTGCCGAGCACCGGCAGGCCCATCTTCTCCATCAGCAGCAGGCCGTAGCCGAGGCACTGGTTGTCCTGCACCAGGTCGAAGTCGTCACGGCGGGCACGCAGGTGGTCCCAGGCCCGCATCGAGAAGGCGAACGGCTCCGGGAAGGTGCCGGACGAGAACGAGGTGACCTCGAGCCAGTCCCAGCGGTCCTTGAGCTCCCACCACGCCGGCATGCGCATGGGGAAGTGGTCGTTGTAGATGTCGAGGCTGGGCAGCTCGACGAGCGGCACACGCTCGTCGAGGATCGGGTACGGCTGCCCCGAGAGCACCTCGGCGTGGTGGCCCAGGTCGACCAGCGCCTTGGTGAGGTGACGGGTGTACACACCCTGGCCGCCGACGTGCGGCTTGCCGCGGTAGGTCAGATAGGCGATGCGGAGCGGGTCGTCCGGCCCCGGGATGCGACGCGTCGTTCCGGCGTTCGCCGAGCGGGAGGGGGCGGAGCCGTTCTGCATGACCGTCCAGCTTCGTTGCGCCCCGGCGGGTCGGTCAAATGACCCTCACGCTCAGTGGGAATGCCGTTCCTCTGCGTGCGGCGAGGTGTCCGCCGGTGGCTCAGGGGTCGTGTCGCCGGACGACTCGGGAGCCGGGTCGGTCTCCAGGCCCGGGCGGCGCCGCGATCGGGGAAGTGCGACGGCGAGCAGCGCGAGCAGGGCGATCGCCATCGCGGGCAGGTCACCCGACGCCTGCGCCGGCGTCGTGCCGGCGAGCCGGGGCACGTCCGCGATCAGGACCTCCTGTTCGCCGATGGACGTCTGCTGGAGCACCGCACCGTGGTCGTCGACCACCGCCGAGAAGCCGGTCGGGGAGACCTGGACGAGCCAACGGCCGCTCTCGGCGGCCCGCAGCGCCGACGAGGCGACCTGCTGGGACTGCACCTGCGTCAGCCAGTAGCTCGACCCGTTGGTCGGGTTGAGCACGATCTCGCCGCCGGCGCGCACGCCTTCGCGCACCCGGCGGGAGAAGAACACCTCCCAGGAGATGGCGACGGCCATCGGCCCGGGCGGGATGTCGATCATCGCGACGCCGTCACCCGGCAGCTGGTCCCTCGGCGGCAGGGCGTCGCCGGCGATCGGCTCGAACAGCGCTCGCAGCGGCACGTACTCCCCGAAGGGCACGCGGCGCTCCTTGTCGTAGCGGGCCGTGGCGGTCCCGTCGGGCTCGAACGCGATCACGTAGTTGAGGAAGCGGTCCGGGTCGGTCGGGTCGTCCTCGACCACGCCGACCACGAGCGTCGTGTCGAGCCGGACGGCCTCCTCGGCGAGCTGCGCCTTCCACGGGCTGGTGTCGAACGCGCCGTCGACGTTGATGGCGTTCTCGGGCCACACGACCAGGTCGAGGTCGTCCGAGCGGTCCAGGGTCCGGGTCGCTTCGAGATGGCGCTCGAAGACCAGGGGCGCCTCGCTCCGCGTGAACCGGGTGCCCTGCGGTCCGCCGCCCTGCACCGCCGCGACGCGGACCGTGCCGCGGTCCGCGCCGCGTGGCCACCAGGCGCCGACGCCGACGAGCACGGCGCACACCGCGACGAGCGCGACCGGCTCCTTCCAGCGGCGCTCGACGACCGCCAGGTAGAGCGCGACACCGAGCACCGCGACCGCACCGCTGAGCAGGAGCGTGCCGCCGACGGTCGCCACCGGCAGCATCGGGGCACGGGTCTGGGTCATCGACAGCAGCGACAGCGGCGCACCGCCGAAGGGGGCGTGGGAGTGGAACCACTCGAACACCACGATGGCGGCGGGCAGGGCGACGAGCCGGCGGCGGTCCGGGGGAGTGGCGAGCCCGACGCACGCGGTCAGCGGTCCCCAACCGATGAGCGCCGTGGCCACGTAGCCGGGAGCGGTCAGCCCCCACATCCACAGGGTGGACGGGACGAACCAGCCGATGCCGACCGCCCACGACACCAGGGCGCGGTCCACACGACCGCGTCCGCCGAGCAGGTGCAGCCACAGGGCGATGCCGACGGGTGCGAGCGGCCACCAGCCCCACGGCGGCAGCGCGGCACAGATCAGCAGACCGGCGACCAGGCCGAGCGTGACCGACACCCAACGACGTTCCACGACCCGGCATCCTCGCATCCGGTGGGGCCGGGATCCGATTCCCGGGCACGAGCGACCATCAGAGCACGAACCGCACCACGCCCGGCAGTACGACGATCGCGTGGATCGGGCGACGCACCGCCGTATCGTGCGATGGAAGCCACGAGAGCCCGTTCCCGCAGCAGAAGGACCACCATGTCGACCACCACCCCCACCCGATTCCGCAACGTGGCCGCAGGCGCCGTCGCCGCCACGCTGCTCCTCGCCGGCGCTGCCTGCAGCAACGACGACGACACGAGGGCCTCGACCACGACGAAGCCCGACGCACAGGCCTCCACCACGTCGACCACGCTGCCCGGCAACACGCCGACGGTCTCCGAGGCGTACGCCCCGCACGTCGACGACAGCGGCGCCGGTGTGACCGCCAAGGTGTACCTGACCATCACCGGTGGCGCCGAGGACAACGCGCTCGTCGGCGTGAAGGTCGGCTCCGACGTGGCCGCCTCGGCGAAGCTCACGCCGGAGTCGTCGGTCGCGTTGCCGGCCACCGAGACCGTGAACCTCGATCCGGACTCGACCTACATCGAGCTGACCGACCTGGCCGGGCCGCTCGAGATCAACCGCGGCTTCGACATCACCCTCGAGTTCGAGAACAGCCCCGAGCAGACCGTCGAGGTCGTCGTGCAGGACAGCAACGTCGCGAACTGAGCTGTCACTTCAGCGCCCGCGCTCGGGCGTCAGGTGACCTTCAGTCTGTCAGCTTCAATCTGTTCAAAGGGCCACGCGAGGCAAGTGCAATGGTCATCGCGGGACGCGGCCTCGCATCCAAGGCGGCAGCGTGCTCCGCTCTCAACGCGGTGAGCGCCCCAATCGCTTCGTGCTGCAGCGGTCATCAGGTACACATCGATATGAGCTCCCGGAGGCCGTGCTCATGAGCCTGATCGCCAGGCGTCGAGTACCGCCTGGAGACGACGGATCTCAGGCCTGTTGCGGACTACGATCCGCTCGCCGCCTGGAAAAGTGACCATCATCGCCCCAGATAGTCGATGAGAACGCTGAAGCTGTTCGGTGCTGGCTTCCTCAAGCTCTGCTTGAACTCGAGTAGCTGAGCTATCGAGGGCGAAGATGCGCGCGTCGTCGACCACGACAAGTGCTCGTCGAGCAATGTCCCATTGAGCGAGGTACAGCCGCCAGTACGGCACAAAGGGCGCGCCCAGAAAGATTGATGCAGTGTCTGGGACGTTGAACTCAGCGTGCAGCTCGTCATGTACGCTGTTGCGCCGATCCTTCATCAGAAGCCTCCGAGCTTGTCGTACCAATCTCCTGCGAAATCTGGCACTACATTCCGCCAGAAGTGGCCGACAACACACCTGTCAGGACCGCCACCGCGAGCAGCACCGGAAGAACACGAAGCCTTCGATCCCGAGCTGATCTCGTCCAAGAACCCCCACCGGACACATCACCGAACCTGCCATCTGCCATTCTGTTCCCCCCCCACAAAGTCGTTCGCTGCAGAAGCTTCGGCGGCTGGGGGTCGAAACCTGAGCGCTCGACCGCGTCGGAAGTGAGCTACCGGCCGCGAACGCGCACTCAACCCAGAAGGCGGGTGACGGCCTGGCGTCCCTGGCGGATGCAGGCCGGGATGCCGACGCCGCGGTAGGCGGCGCCGGCCACGACGACCGACGGGCAGTCGCGCTCGAGCGCCGCGTCGATCGCCGCGACCCGGTCCAGATGGCCGACCTCGTACTGCGCGAACCCGTTCGGGTACCGCGACACCCTGGTCCCCGTCGGGGCCGCGGTGATGCCCATCGTGGTGTGCAGGTCGTCGAGCAGCGCGCGCACCAGGGCGTCGTCGTCGAGCTCGCGCTGACGGTCGTCGCCCGAGCGGCCCGCCGACACCCTGAGGATCACGTGCCGGCCGTCGTTCCAGTGCGCCCACTTCGACGAGCCCCACGACGCCGCGGTCATCAGCAGGCCCTCGGTGCGTGGCACGAGGAAGCCGGAGCCGTCGAGGTCGCCGGGCACGTCGCCGAGGCGGAACGCGAAGGTCACGAGCACGACCGAGCTGTGGTCGATCCCGGCGAGCAGCGCTGCGGTGTCGGGGCTGAGCCCCGCCAGCGCGGTCGCCGCCGCAGGCGCCGGCGTGGCGAGCACCACGGCGTCAGCGTCGACCGTGCTCCCGTCGGCCAACGTGACCGTCGCACTCGAGGCCCCTGCGATCGAGCCCCCTGCGCTCGACAACTGCGTGGCGCGGGCGCCGTGGCGGATCGTCGCGCCCGCGTCGACCAGCGCGGTGCGCAGGGCGTCGATCAGGCTGCCGGTGCCGTCGAGCAGCGCGTGGAACACCGGACCCGTCGCCGGCGCGGCGGCCTGCCGGCGTCGCAGCGCCAGGCTGAGCGACCCGCCGTCGGCCGCGGCCGCCGCGAGCTGCGGGGTGACCGCGTCGAGGCTGAGCCGGTCGACGTCACCGGCGTTGATGCCGCCGATGAGGGGTCCGACGACCCGGTCGACGAGCTCGCCGCCGTAGTGCTCGGTGAGGAACGGCCCGATCGCGACGTCACCCGACGGTGCCGGCGCATCGATCGAGGTCTCCGCCGCCGCCTGTGCCGCACCGAACTCGCTGAGCAGTCCGCCCTCGGCGAGGGACGCGGGGTACAAGGGCACGCCGAGCACCGAGTCGCCCGGCAGGAACTGCAGCGCGCCGTCGACGAACACCTTGGCGCGGCCGACCGCCGGCTGGGTGAGGCCGTCGGACAACCCGAGCTCGTGGCACAGCTGCACCGCCTCGGGCACACGTGCGAGGAACGCGTCGGCGCCCTCGTCGATGCGCATGGTGTGGCCGTCGCCCAGGTCGAACGCCGAGGTGCGGATCTTGCCGCCGACCCGGTCGGTGGCCTCGAGCACGGTCACGTCGACGTCGCCCCGGCCGACCGCCTGCCACGCCGCGGCGAGCCCGGTGATGCCGCCGCCGACGACCACCAGGTGGCGGCGAGCCGACTGGCTCACGGTGCGAGCTCCCGGATCCGGGCGGCGAGCGACGCCATCACGTCGGGCGCCGCGTTGACGACGTCGGTCCTGGCGAACGCGAGGCCGAGCTCGTCGGCCAGGCGGGCGGCTTCGATGTCGAGGTCGTAGACGACCTCGAGGTGGTCCGAGGTGAACCCGTGGGGCACCACCACGACGCGGCGCACGGCGCCGCCGTCGGCGTGCTCGCGCAGCAGGTCGAGGATGTCGGGGCCTCGCCACGGCTCGGGGGTGCGTCCGGCCGACTGCCAGCCGATCATCCAGGCGTGCGGGTCGACACCCGCGGTCTCCGCGATGCGCTGGGCAGAGGCAGTGAGCTGGTCGACGTAGGGGTCGCCCTGCAGCACACGCTCGGGCAAGGAGTGCGCGGTGAACACCACCAGCGTCGGTGCCTCGGACTCGTCGAGCCGGGCGCGCAGCGACGCGGCCTGGTGCTCGACGAAGCTGTCCTCGGCCCACCACTCCTCGACACCCGCGAACGCCAGGCCGGCGGCGTCGGCGGCCGCGCCGGCCCGCTCGAGGTACTGCCCGACGCTGAAGCCGGAGTAGTGCGGTGCGAGCACGAGCCCGACGATGCGCTCGACGCCGGCGGCGGCGAGCTGCTCGACGGCGTCCTCGATGAACGGCGCGGCGTGCTTCTGCCCGAGTGCGAGCACGAAACGTCCAGGCTCGGCGTCGTCGAGCGCAGCGGCGACACCAGCGAGCTGAGCCGCGGTTCGCTCGGCCAGCGGAGAGATGCCGCCGATCGCCTCGTAGCGGGCGGTCAGCTCGGCGAGCTGCTCGGGCTCCGGCGGTCGTCCTCGACGGATGTGGGTGTAGTAGGCCTCGATGTCGTCGGGACTCGCCGGCGTGCCGTAGGCCATCACGACGACGCCGACGCTCGGGCCGCTCACCGCGGCGTGCCCGTCGGGTCTGCCGTGCCCGCCGGATCTTGGGCGTGCACCAGTTCGACGACCTGCTCGAGCACACCGGGGTCGGTCTCGGGCAGCACGCCGTGGCCGAGGTTGAAGATGTGCCCGCCGCGTCCGCCGGGGTTGCCGCCGCCTCGACGGAGCACGTCGAGCACCGCCGGGCGGGTCGGCTCCCAGCCGGCGGCGACGATCGCCGGGTCGAGGTTGCCCTGCAGCGAGATGCCCTCGGGGACCCTGGTGCGAGCGGCGTCGAGCGGGGTGCGCCAGTCGACCCCGACGACCTCGGTGCCCGCGCTCGCGATCAGCCCGAACAGCTCGGCGGTGTTCACACCGAAGTGGATGCGCGGTACGCCCAGGTCGGCGACGCCCTCCATCACCTTGGTGCTGGCCGGCAGCACGAAGCGCTCGTAGTCGGCGGGGCTCAGCGCGCCCGCCCAGGAGTCGAAGAGCTGCAGGGCCGAAGCGCCGTCGTCGACCTGCGAGCGCAGCGAGTCGATCGCCAGGTCCGCGAGGGCGTCCATGAGGTCGAACCACAGCGCCTCGTCGGTGTGCATGAGCGCCTTGGTCCTGACATAGGTGCGCGACGGCCGCCCCTCGAGCAGGTAGCTCGCGACGGTGAACGGCGCGCCGGCGAAGGCGATCAGCGGGACCGGCAGCTCACGCACCAGGTTGCGCACCGTCTCGCGCACGTACGGCGTGTCGGCATCGGGGTCGAGGGGGCGCAACCGCTGCAGGTCCTCACGCCGGGCGAAGGGCTGCGCGACGACCGGGCCGACACCCGGCTCGATGTCGACGCCGAAGCCGATCGCGTGCACCGGCGTCATGATGTCGGAGTAGAGGATCGCGGCGTCGACGCCGTAGCGGCGCACGGGCTGCAGGGTGATCTCGGTGGCCAGGTCCGGGTCGGCGATGGCCCGCAGGATCGTTCCGGTGCCCCGGATCTCGCGGTACTCGGGCAGCGAGCGGCCCGCCTGGCGCATGAACCACACCGGCGTGCGATCGACCCGCTGGCCCCGGCACGCCCTGACGAAGTCGGAGTCGGAGTGGTCGGGTCTGGGAGCAGTCATCCGGGCCAAGTCAACCACGCGTAGCCTCGGGGTCCCTATGCGGCGCAGCATCGACGACGACCAGATCCCGGTCCCTCCGGTCGACGAGGACATGGTCGACGACCTGGTCCCGGTCAACTGGGCGGTCAACATCTCCGACGACTACGAGGACGCCGGATTGCGGATCCAGCTGGTCGTCGAAGAGGTCGGCGCGGCGGGCACGGGGCTGGTCGCGCACCTCGATCCCGCGCAGGCCCGCCGCCTGCGGCTCGCCCTGCGCAGCGCCCTCAAGGAGCTCGGTCAGGACCTCGGGAGCTGAGGACCCGCGAGCCGGCGGGCCGATCGCCAGCGGGTCAGTAGCCGGCGCGGACGTCGACGACGCCGAGCAGCGGTTCCCCTGCGATGCGGCGGCGCACGTTCTCGGTGATCCGCTCCGCGAGCCGTGGCACGAGCATCTCGGGCGTGTTCGCCACGTGCGGGGTGATGATGGCGTTCGGGGCGCTCCACAACGGGTGCCCGTCGGGCAGCGGCTCCGGCTCGGTCACGTCCAACGCGGCGCCGGCGATCGTGCCGTCGGCCAGGGCCTGCACCAGGTCGTCGGTGACGACGTGGCCGCCGCGTGCCACGTTCACGAGCCAGCAGCTCGGCCCCATGAGCGCGAGACGTCGTGCGTCGATCAGTCCCTCGGTCGCCGGGGTCAACGCGAGCGCCAGCACGACGGCATCGGCGCCGGTGAGGGCCTCGTCGAGCTCGTGGTCGGCCACGACGCGGGTGGCGCCGTGGATCGGGGCGACGTGGCGGCGCACGACGGTGCTCTCGACGCCGAACGGCTCGAGCAGCCGGAGCAGCTGCTCGGTGATGCCGCCGCCCCCGACGATGCAGACCTTCGCCCCGTGCAGGTTCGAGCCGAGGGTGCCGGGTCCACGCCAGGTGCTCGCCCGGGCGTACTGGCCGATGCCACGCATCCCCGCGAGCAGCAGTGCCAGGGCCATCTCGGCGACGTCGTCGGCATAGGCGCCCTTGGCGCAGGTCCACAGCCGGTCGTCGTCGAGCACGTCGACGTACGGTTCGATGCCGGCCCAGGGCAGCTGCACCCAGGTGATCGCCCGGTCGATCGGTTCGATCAGCTCGCGGAGCACGCTCGGATCCGAGTACCCACCCCAGATGATCGTGTCGGCCTCGGCGGGTGGGACCAGCTCGGCGCCACCGGCGACCGCAGCATCGAGCATGAACGCAGGGGTGTGGTCGGGGGTGTCCGCGACCCTGGGAGACGGCATGGGGTCATCTCAGCACAGGCCGTCCCGGCACAGGCCATCACAGCGCAAGGCGGTACACTGGACGATCCCCTATTCGAGGCGTCCGGGGCCGGACCAGGAGGACGTGTGGCCAACCACCCCGAGCTGGAGGCGGAGCAGGCGTACATCGACCACGCCTTCGACAGCCTCGAACGCGCGAAGCGGATCGCCGCGTCGATGCGTGAAGGGGTGGTCGACGGGCAGGGTGGCACGTTCCAGAACCGCTACGAACGTGACGTCGTCTGGGAGCGGGTCGGTGTCCGGCTCCACCAGCTCGAGATCGGTGACCGGTCGCTGGTGTTCGGGCGCATCGACACCGAGCCCGGTGCCGACGACGGCTCAGCTGCAGAGGAGCGCGACGGCCGCACCTACTACATCGGTCGCCTGGCGGTCGCGGATGAGCACAACGACCCCGTGGTGGTCGACTGGCGCGCGCCGCTCGCCGAGTCGTTCTACCGGGCGACCGGCGTCGACCCGATGGGCCTGCGGCGGCGCCGTCACTTCGCCAGCCGCGGCCGGGTGCTGCTCGGGATCGACGACGAGCTCTTCGGCACCGCGACCGCGGCCCTCGACGCCGGGCAGGTCCAGGGTCACGGCGCGCTGATCGCCGCCCTCGAGGAGTCCCGCTCCGGGAAGCTGTCCGACATCGTCGGCACGATCCAGGCCGAGCAGGATCGGATCATCCGCTCCGAGTTGCCGGGTGTGCTCGTCGTCCAGGGCGGGCCGGGCACCGGCAAGACGGTGGTCGCGCTGCACCGCGCGGCGTACCTGCTGTACTCGCACCGCTTCCCGCTCGAGGGCCAGGGCGTGCTCGTGGTCGGGCCGAACCGGGTCTTCCTGTCGTACATCGAGCAGGTCCTGCCATCGCTCGGCGAGGCCGGCGTGCAGATCGCGGTGCTCGGCGACCTCGTACCCAACGTGCGCACCTCGGGCAGCGACCCCGTCGACGTCGGCCGCGTCAAGGGCGACCAGCGCATGATCCGGGTGATCCGGCGAGCGGTGGCCGATCGCGAGCGACCGCTGCGCGAGACGCTGCGCGTGCCCTACGGCGTGCAGCGGCTGACGTTGACCGTCGCCCAGTCCGAGGAGATCGTGCACCAGGCACGCCGGCGGGCCAGGACCCACAACGCCGGGCGCAAGCACGTCGAGCAGATGCTCTTCGAACGACTCGCCGCGTCGAGCCGTGACGAGGACGACACACCCGAGATCGTGCGGGACCGGACCCGCCGCGAACCCGAGGTGGTCGAGGCGCTCGAGCGGATGTGGCCGGTGCTCACCCCCGCCGAGCTGCTCAACGACCTGATGGGCTCCCGCGCGCTGATGCGCTCCGCCGCGAAGCGGCACCTGTCGACCGACGAGTGGACGCTGCTGCTGCGGCCGAGGCGGGCGGATCCCACCGAGATCGTCTTCACCTCGAACGACGTGCCGCTGCTCGACGAGGCGCTCGAGGCACTCGGCCCGCGCCCGCGTCACAAGGACGCCGACGCGGTGCGGACCTACGGCCACATCGTCGTCGACGAGGCACAGGATCTGACCCCGATGGAGCTGCGCGTGCTCGACCGCCGCTCGCTGAACGGGTCGATGACCATCGTCGGCGACATCGCCCAGGCGACCGGCGCCTGGCCCCACGACGACTGGTCGTCGGTGCTGTCGCACCTGCCCGAGCGGCGTCCGCCGCGGCGCGCCGAGCTGACCACCGGCTACCGCGTGCCGGGGCCGATCATGGACCTGGCCGCCAAGGTGCTGACACTGGCCGCTCCCGGGCTCACCGCTCCGACGTCGATCCGTCACACCGGCGACCTGCCGATCGTCGAGTCCGTCGACGCCGAGAAGCTCGGCGTCGGCATCGTCGACGCGGTGCGGCGCGAGCTCGAGGTGATCGGCTCGGGCAACATCGGCGTCATCGCCCCCGACGGCATGGTCGCCCGGGTCGAGGCCGTGCTCGACGCCGCCGGCATCGCGTTCGGGCGTGCCACACGTCAGGGGCTCGACCGTCAGGTCACCGTCGTGCCGGTGTCGCTCGCGAAGGGCCTCGAGCTCGACTCGGTGATCGTCATCGAGCCGGGCCGGATCCTCACCGACGAGGTCCGCGGCGCACAGAGCCTGTACGTCGCGCTCACCCGTTCGACGCGTCGGTTGTCGATCGTGCACACCGGCGAGCTGCCGGACGTGCTGCGCTGATCGCTGCTGTCCGCAGCAGCGGCTGCGTGACTACGCGGTGACGAGGATGCGCTCGGTGGCGTAGGCGGGCACGCCGACGTGGGCGCCCTCGACCTCGACCGTCGCGGTGCCGTCGGGCGACAGCACGGTCAGGACGCCGGTGTGGCCCGGCTGCAGCGAGTGCTGCTCGAGGAAGTCCAGCATCCCGGGCTCGAACTCGAGCTCCTCGGGGATGCGGCTGATCGTGAAGCTCGACCCCACGGCGACCTCTCGCAGCGGATGGGCGTCGGGGGCCTTGTAGTCGGCCCCCGGGATCGGGTTGCCGTGCGGGCAGGTGGTCGGATCGCCGAGCACGCGGGTCAGGGCGCCCTCGACCGATTCGGAGATGACGTGCTCCCACTTGCCGGCCTCGACGTGTGCCTCTGCCCACGACAGGCCGAGCACGTCGGTCAGGAAGCGCTCGGCGAGGCGGTGACGGCGCACGACCCGCTCGGCGAGCTCGACGCCGGTCGGGGTGAGGCTGATGGTGGAGCCGACGTTGATCAGCTGCTCGTGCTCCATCCGACGGATCATCTCGGAGACGGCCGGGCGGGACACCTCGAGGCGCTCCGCGATGCGTGCCTGGATCACGTCGATGTCGTCCTCGCGCAGCTCCCAGATCGCCTCGCAGTACTCCTCGAAGGCGGGGTGGAACTCTTTGGCGCGTGAAGTGACCACGGCGCCAATCCTAGGGGCGGACCGGTCAGGATGCGTGTCGGACAGCGGCCGTTCAGCGCTCACGAGAGCCCTCGTCAGGAGTCCCTCACACGCCGGAACCCGCCCGAGGTCTCGCTGTCAGGGGTCGTCGGTACAGTCGCGGCGTGGGCTCGACGTCTGGTTCCCGAAGCGAGGTTGCCGGGGGCGCGGCTGCGGGCAGCGCGGTGGCAGGCGGCGCGGTTGCCGGTGACGCGCTGGCTCCCTTCTCCCCGGCGGTGCGCGCGTGGTTCGAGACGTCGTTCCCCGAGCCGACCGCCGCGCAGGCGGCCGCGTGGGCGCCGATCGCCGAGGGTCGCCACACGCTGCTGTGCGCCCCGACGGGGTCCGGCAAGACCCTTGCGGCGTTCCTGTGGGCGATCGACCGGCTGGGCCGTGCCGCAACCGATGCACCGACCGACTCCGCCCCCGTGCCGGGGGTCAAGGTCGTCTACGTGTCGCCGCTGCGGGCGCTCGCGGTCGACATCGAGAAGAACCTGCGCAGCCCGCTGCGTGGCATCGCCCTGGCGGCGGAGCGCATCGGCGAGCGCTTCGTCGAACCGACCGTCGGGGTGCGCACGGGCGACACCTCGGCGACCGAGCGGCGCAACCTGGTCCGACGCCCGCCCGACATCCTGATCACCACCCCCGAGTCGCTCTACCTCATGCTCACCTCGGCGGCCCGCGAGACGCTGCTGGGCGTGCAGAGCGTGATCGTCGACGAGATCCACGCGCTGGCGCCCACCAAGCGCGGCGCCCACCTGGCCCTCACCCTCGAGCGCCTCGAGCAGCTGGTCGCCCACGGCCTGCCCGACGCGGACGGCGCCGCGACGGCGACCCGTCCGGCTGCCCAGCCCACGCCCGACGCCCAGCCCACCTCCGACGCGGCCGCGCGGCGCGCCGCGGTGCAGCGCATCGGGCTGTCGGCCACCCAGCGTCCACTCGAGGTCGTCGCCGGCTACCTCGGCGGCGCCACGACGGTCTCGACCTCCGGTGACGGCGGCGACTCCGGCGACGAGTCGACCGTGGTGCCCCGCCCGGTGCGCATCGTCGACGCCGCCATGCGCAAGGAGCTCGAGCTGCAGGTCGTCGTGCCCGTCGACGACATGTCGGCTCCCGGCGACGGTCCGAGTGGCGGCCCCGGTCCCGGCGGCGCCCCCGGCCAGGGCATCGGGCCGGGCTCGATCTGGCCGTCCATGCACCCGGAGCTGCTCCAGCTCGTCGAGGACCACCACTCGACGCTGGTGTTCGTCAACGCCCGTCGGCTGGCCGAACGTCTTGCCAGCCGGCTCAACGAGCTCGCCGCCGAACAGCGCGCCGAGCGTGAGGGCCACGAGCCGCCCGTCGTGCACCACGGGGGCGAGGCCATGGGTGTCGGCGCCTCGGCCGAGCACGAGCTCGTCAAGGCCCACCACGGCTCGCTGTCGCGGGAGCGACGCCTCTTCGTCGAGGACGAGCTGAAGCGGGGAGAGGTCCGCGGCCTGGTGGCGACCAGCTCGCTCGAGCTCGGCATCGACATGGGCGCGGTCGACTTGGTCGTCCAGGTCGAGTCACCCGGCTCGGTCGCGTCGGGACTGCAGCGCATCGGCCGTGCGGGCCACCAGGTCGGCGCGCCCAGCCGCGGACGGATCTTCCCCAAGCACCGTGCCGACCTGCTCGAGGCCGCGGTCGTCGTGCAGCGCATGCACGACGGACTGATCGAGCACACCCGGGTGCCGGTCAACCCGCTCGACGTGCTCGCACAGCAGATCGTCGCGGCCTGCGCGCTCGACGAGTGGTCCGTCAGCGAGCTGTTCGACCTGTGTCGACGCGCCGACAACTACCGGTCGCTCACCCGTGAGCTCTTCGAGAACACCCTCGACCTGCTCTCGGGCCGCTACCCGGCCGAGGAGTTCTCCGAGCTGCGCCCGCGGCTGGTCTGGGACCGCCTCGCGGGCACCGTGCGCGGGCGAGCGGGGGCGCAGCGCCTCGCGGTCACCTCCGGCGGCACCATCCCGGACCGCGGCCTCTTCGGCGTCTTCCTGCCCGACGGCACCCGGGTCGGCGAGCTCGACGAGGAGATGGTCTACGAGTCCCGGGTCGGCGAGACGTTCCTGCTGGGCGCGTCGACGTGGCGCATCGAGGACATCACCTTCGAGCGGGTCGTCGTCACGCCGGCACCCGGGCAGCCCGGCAAGATGCCGTTCTGGCACGGCGACGGTCCGGGACGAGAGGCCGAGCTCGGCCGGGCGCTCGGCGAGTTCACCCGCGAGATCCGCTCGATGCCGCCGACGAAGGCCCTCGAGGTGCTGCGGGACCGCAACAAGCTCGACGCCCGCGCCGCGACCAACCTGCTCGCGTACCTCGACGAGCAGGCCGACGCGACCGGCGCCGTGCCCGACGACCGCACGATCGTCGTCGAACGCTTCCGCGACGAGATCGGCGACTGGCGCATCTGCATCCACTCGCCCTTCGGCGCCAGGGTCCACGCACCCTGGGCGACGATCATCCGGACCCGGCTGGCGCAGCACTTCGACGAGTCCGACAACCCCGGCGGCTTCGGTGCCGAGGTGCTCTGGTCCGACGACGGCATCGTCATCCGGCTGCCCGAGGCCGTCGACCAGCTGCCGCTCGACCTGGTGCTGCCCGACCCCGACGAGGTCGAGCCCGAGATCGTCGCGGCGCTGCCGGGAACCGCTGCGTTCGCCGCCCGCTTCCGCGAGGCCGCGGCTCGTGCGCTGCTGCTGCCCCGACGTCGACCCGACCAGCGGACCCCGCTGTGGCAGCAACGCCAGCGTGCGTCCGACCTGCTCGGTGTCGCGTCGAAGTACCCGAGCTTCCCGATCCTGCTCGAGGCCACCCGGGAGTGCTGCAACGACGTCTTCGACCTGCCGGCCCTGCGGCGGCTGCTCACCGAGGTCCGCAGCCGGACGGTGCGAGTCGTCGAGGTCGAGACGCCCGCGGCGTCGCCGTTCGCTCGGTCGCTGCTCTTCGGGTGGATCGCCGTGTTCATGTACGAGGGCGACGCGCCGCTCGCCGAGCGCCGGGCCGCGGCGCTCGCCCTCGACCGCGACCTGCTGCGCGACCTGCTCGGCGCCGAGGAGCTGCGCTCGCTGCTCGACGCGTCCGTCGTCGACACCGTCGAGCTCGAGCTGCAGCGCCTGGCCGAGGGGCGCGGCGCCCGCGACGCGGACGAGCTGCACGACCTGCTGCGCGTGCTCGGCCCGCTGACCGAGCTCGAGCTGGCCGCTCGCGCCGACGACGCGGTGCGGACCCAGGTCCGGTCGTGGCTCGCCGAGCTGCTCGACCGCCAACGGGTGCTCGAGGTGTCGATCGCAGGGGAGCAGCGCTACGCCGCGGCAGAGGACGCGGCACGCCTGCGCGACGCGCTGGGCATCGCGGTGCCCGTCGGTCTGCCGACGAGCTTCACCGACCCGGTCGACACGCCGCTGCGCGACCTGGTCGAGCGCTACGCCCGCACCCACGGTCCGTTCACCACTCCAGAGGTCGTGCACCGCCTGGGTGCCTCGGCGGAGTCCGTGGCGATGGCGCTCGACGTGCTCGCCGAGGCGGGCAGGGTCGTCGCCGGTGAGTTCCGGCCGGGCGGCGTGCACAGCGAGTGGTGCGACGCGGATGTCCTGCGCCAGATCCGTCGCCGTTCGCTGGCGGCCCTGCGCAACGAGGTGGCTCCCGTCGAGGGCACCGCCCTGGCCCGTTTCCTGCCGCGTTGGCAGGGCATCGGCTCCAGCCTGCGCGGCGTCGACGCTGTCGCCGACACCGTCGGGGTGCTGCAGGGCGCGGCGATCCCGGCGTCGCTGCTCGAACCCGACGTGCTGTCGTTGCGGGTCGCTGGCTACCAGCCGTCCGACCTGGACCTGCTCTGCACCACCGGAGAGGTGGTCTGGCTCGGCGCCGGCTCCGTCGGCGCCCACGACGGCAGGGTCCGGCTCGTGTTCCGCGACCAGGTGCCGGTGCTCGTGCCGGAACCGGGCGGCGATCTCGAACCGCTCGACCACCACGACGTGCTGCGGGCGCACCTGGCCGAGCGGGGTGCGTCGTTCTGGAGCGAGCTGGTCGCAGCGACTGCCGCGGCCTCGCTGCCCTACGACGACGAGACCGTGCTCGCCGCGTTGTGGGACCTGGTCTGGTCCGGCGAGGTCACCAACGACTCGTTGGCGCCGCTGCGCGCCAAGGTCGCCGGGGGCGCCGCCCGTCGGGCCTCGGGTGCGCGCTCCCGGCGTCCGCGCGGCGGCACCAGTCGCCGCCACGCTCGGGGCTCCGCAGCGGGCCCACCGGCCGCCGCAGGGCGCTGGTCCCTCACCGCGCCGCTCTTCGAGCCCCGACCGTCGCCGACCGAGGCGATCACCCAGCGCGCGCTGCAGCTGCTCGAGCGCTACGGCGTGCTGACCCGTGAGATGGCGCTCGCCGAGGGGGCCGAGGGCGGTTTCGCCGGCGTGTACCCCGTGCTCAAGCTGCTCGAGGAGCGTGGCCAGGTCCGCCGTGGCTACTTCGTCGACGGGCTCGGTGCGGCGCAGTTCGCGAAGCCGGGTGCGGTCGACCTGCTGCGTGCCGCCGCCCGCACCGACGACGGGTCCGAGGCCGACCCGCTGCAGCGCCACGCCATGCCGTGGGAACCGGCCGCACCTGCGACCGACGCGCCGGTCGAGCTGGTGCTCGCCGCGACCGACCCCGCGCAGCCCTATGGGGCGGCGTTGCCGTGGCCCGAGAGCTCGGGTCATCCGGCCAGGGCCGTCGGTGCCTACGTCGTGCTGATCGACGGCACTGCGTGCGCCTACCTGGAGCGTGGCGGCACCTCGGTGCTGACCTTCCCCGGGGCCGCGGAGCACGAGCGGTGGCCATCGGTGCTCGCCCAGCTGGTGCGCACCGGACGGGTCCGGCGGCTCCGTGTGCAGTCGGTCGACGGGGTGTCGGTCGCCTCGAGCGAGGTGGTCGACGAACTCGCGGCGGCAGGTTTCGTCGACGGTTACAAGGGAATGACCCTCGGCACCTGAGCCATTCAGGTAAAATCTGATCGACTTGGTCGGGTTTCAGCGCGAAGCTGGAGGTCGACCCCCCACCGCCCTCACGGAGGCACCGCATGTCCACCGTTCCGTTCCGAGCAGTCCACGAGTCGCCGGCCGTCGGGTCGACCGCCTGTGAGGACACCTCGCGAGCGGCAGCGAGGGCACTGCACCCTGCAGGGCCAGCGACGGGACCTGCGACCGCCGACACGAACGTCACTCCGCTCGACACGGCGGTGCTCGACGACATCGCTGCGGGTCTCGCGACCGTGGCGGCGTCGACCGGCCCGGTCGCACCGTGGGAGGTGCGCACGACCCTGCTCCTCGCGACCGCCGCGTACGACGCCTACCTGATGGAGTGGGGTCCGGCGGCCATGTCCGACACCCACGACCACGACGGTTCGGTCGGCGTGGTGCACGTCGTCGACGGCACGCTGCTCGAGTCCTCCCAGCCGCTCGAGTCGGCGCTGCCCGCCCCGGTGCGCCGGCTCCACACGGGTGACTCGACCCAGATCGCCGCCGCGCAGTTCCACCGGCTGTTCAACCGGTCGACTGACACGGCGGTCACGGTGCACGTGTTCTCGCCGCCCATCGGCGAGCACTGAGGCCCGACCTCGGCGAACCCTCATCCCGGCGCTGCCGGGACCGATCACACCGTTGATGAGCTCCGGGATCCAGGCCGTGTCGGCCCGTATCGCCATGCTGCAGCAGCGCTTCGACCCTGCCGCCGCGTCCGCTCCCGCGCCGTCGACGGTGTCGTCGGCCGCCTTCTCGTCCGTGCTCGAGTCCGCGCTCGGCAGCGCCGTGCTCGGCGACGGCAGCTCCCTGGACGGGGGTGCGGGTTCGTTCGGCCTCACGACCGGTCTGTCGGGCGCTTCCGGCGCGACGACCGGTGGGTTGAGCACGGCGGCGCTGCTCGACCTGCTCTCGCTCGCCGCTCGCCAGAACAGCGCCTCGTCGTTCGGTTCGGTGGGCGGCGGGAGCAGCGCGATCGGCGGCGTCACGCGCACCGGTGCCCGCACGCCGGCCACCCGCCTCGCTCCCGGCAAGTACCCGCGGCTGACGCCTCCCGCGGAGCTCGTGGGCTACGGCAACGGTCGCATCCCGGCGGACCGCCTGACCTCGATCGGTGTCGGCTCGCACAAGCTGTACGCGCCCGCCGCCCAGGCGTACAAGGCGATGACGGCGGACGCCGCCGCGCAGGGCGTCACGATCGGCATCACCGACTCGTACCGGTCCTACGAGTCGCAGGTCGACCTCGCCGGACGCAAGGGCCTCTACAGCCAGGGCGGGCTCGCCGCGACGCCGGGGACCAGCAACCACGGCTGGGGCCTGGCCGTCGACCTGGACCTGGATGCGACCGCCCAGCAGTGGATGCGGGACAACGGCTGGAAGTACGGCTTCGTCGAGGACACCCCGCGCGAGCCGTGGCACTGGGCGTACCGACCCCAGTCGGCGTGAGACAGTCCGCCTGACGTCGGTCGTCACCACACCCGTCGGGGTGGTAGTCACTGGGGTGATCTGACGCTCCGTCAGGTCGATCCGTGCCGTCACGTCGACTGCAGAGCTCTCAGGGGGACCACATGACCGATCGTTCGCGCCGCTTCGAGGGCAAGGTCGTGTTCATCACCGGCGTCGCACGCGGCCAGGGCCGGGAGCACGCCGTGCGCTTCGCCGCCGAGGGGGCTCGCATCATCGGCGTCGACCTCTGCGAGGACCTGCCGAACACGTACTACCCGCTGGCCACCGAAGAGGACCTGGCCGAGACGGTCCGCCTGGTCGAGGCCGCCGGCGGAGCGATCCATGCCGAGCGTGGCGACGTGCGCGACCTCAAGCGGCTGCGCGAGGTCGTCGCCGCGGGCCACGAGCGCTTCGGTCGCCTCGACGTCATCGTCGCGAACGCCGGCACCTACTCGCCGAACCCGACCCAGTTCCTCACATCGGAGCAGTGGGACGAGACCATCGGCGTGAACCTGACCGGCGTGTTCAACACGGTGCGCGCGGGCATGCGGCGCATCATCGAGCAGAACGAGGGCGGCGCGATCGTGATCACCTCGTCGACCGCGGGCCTGAAGGGCATGTACGGCAGCCCGGCCTACAACGCCTCGAAGCACGGCGTCGTCGGCTTCATGCGGTCCCTCGCGCTGGAGCTGGCGCCGAACCAGATCCGCGTGAACACGATCCACCCGACGTCGGTCAAGACGCCGATGATCATCAACGACGCGTTCCCGAAGCTGGTCCGCATGGACCTCGAGGACCCCGGCACCGACGACGCCGCGGACTTCCTGCGTGACCAGCAGCCGCTCGGCATCCCGTGGGTCGACGCCGGCGACATCTCCGACGCGTTGCTGTGGCTGTGCTCCGACGAGGCCCGCTACGTCACCGGCATCTGCCTGCCCGTCGACGGCGGCGCGCTCCTGAAGTAGCCGCTTCCCGACAGACTGGTCGCCGTGCCCGAAGGCGACACCATCCACAACCTGGCCGCACGGCTGCGTCCCGCGCTGGTCGGACAGGAGCTCGAACGCTTCGAGGCGCCGCAGCTCCAGGGTGACCGCCCGCGTGCGGGGGAGCGGATCGACGTCGTCGAGGCGGTCGGCAAGCACCTGCTGATCCGCTTCTCGGGTGGGCTCACGCTGAACACGCACCTGCGGATGAACGGGTCGTGGCACCTCTACCCGGTCGGGCGGCGCTGGCGCGAGCCGCCGCATCTGATGCGCTGCTACGTCGGGGTGCACGACTGGCAGGCGGTCTGCTTCGCGGCGCCGGTCGTGCGGACGTTCCCGACGCGGCGCAGCGGCACTCCGCTCGATCCGCTCGCGCACCTCGGGCCCGACCTCTGCCTCGACCACGACGACCTCGACTCGGTGGTCGCGGAGTGCGTCGAGCGCATGGACGCCCTCGACGGCGCCACGCAGATCGGTGACGTGCTGCTCGACCAGCGTGTCGGCAACGGCATCGGCAACGTCTACAAGTCCGACGTCTGCTGGCACGAGCGGGTCAACCCCCTGGACCCGCTGGATCGGATCGACCCCGAGACCCGGGCCCGGCTCATCGCGACCGCGTCGCGCCTGCTGCGGGTCAACCTGCGGCCCGGTCGGCGGCGCACCGTGCCGGGTGGGCTCGCCGTGTACGGACGCCGCGGCGAGCCGTGTCGGCGGTGTGGCACCGCGGTGCGGGTCACGAGGGCGGACGGTGATCTGGAACGGATCACGTACTGGTGCCCGACGTGCCAGCCGCGCCAGCGGGCAGATCAGGGTGGCCCGGATCAGACCGAACGCGTCAGCGGGAAGTAGCCCGGCACCCGCGAGTGCGGCGTGTCGAGGTACACCTTGGCCTCTGGCGGCCCGCCGAAGCGGCCGTGGCTCCAGCGGATCTCGACGTGGCCGTCGACCTCGACGTCGTCGTCGGTGGCGAGGTCCCGCACCACCGCTCGCCAGCCGACGATGGCCTGGCCGGCCTCGATGGCCGCTGGTTCGAAGCTGCGCAGCCGGTAGGCCTGGGTGAAGTCCCACGGAGTGCCGACCCGCAGCCGGATGGTCGATCCCGACGCCGTGCCGAGCACGAAGTACGGCGCAGACGTCAGCCGCAGCAGGCGCCAGATCATCGCGAGCCGCTCGCGCTCGGAGCGCAGCTCGGCCCGCCAGCGGCGGGCGGACTCCACCGCGGCGCGGGCGGTCAGTGCGGCGTAGCCGGCGGCGCAGTCGTCGTCCCAGTCCCTGGGGATGCAGACCCGCAGCTCGCGGCGCTGGGTCTTGGTGAGCTCGTGCACCGCGGCGGGCAGCTCCAGGTCGCCGGCGAAGCGGCCCCGGACGAGCTCGTAGAGGTGCTGGTGCTCGACCGGCGCGACCTCGTCGAACCAGTCGACGCCGGCACGGCGACCCTGGCCACCGGCCAACATCCGCTCGAACAGCGCCGCGGGTGAGGAGTTGTGCAGCACCTTGGACAGGTACTTGCAGCTGACCAGGTAGACGTGGTCGATGCGCAGGTCGGCCGGCACGATGGAGTCTCCCGGGTCGCGGTGTCCGCCGGTCCACTCGATCGTGTTCGGTACACGGCCGCGCAGCCCGTCGGCCGCGGCGAAGAACGCACGACCGTTGTTCCACGCCGCCAGGAAGTCGCCGTCGTGCGCCCGGTCGCCGCGAGCGGCCCGCAGCCGGCCCCAGGTCGCCGCGTCGACGTTGCGGAGCTGGCGGGGCACCTCGGCGTCGAGCAGCCCGTCCAGGTCGTCCGCGTCGAGCATGCCCAGGCCGGTGACGATCTCGGTGATCTCGGTCCGAAGGGCAGGCACGCCGGAGATCTTGGCCCAGATCGCGCCCGGGTAGTCTCACCCCCATGCCCACGACCGACGAGATGAAGGCGGCGGTCACCGCCTACGCCGCAGCGCACACCGCAGGCGACATCGAGGGAGTCGTCGCCGTGTTCGACCCGCAGGCGGTCGTCGCGGACCCCGTCGACCAGCCGGCGTTCGTCGGCCACGACGCCATCCGGGAGTTCTTCACCGGCACCCACCAGGCGGCCGGGGGGTTCGACCTGCAGATCACCGGACCGATCCGGGCGGTCGACCGCTACGCAGCGGTGCCGATGCGGGCGGTCACGACGATGGGCGACGCCACGTTCGCGGTCGACGTCATCGACGTCTTCACCTTCGGTGACGACGGGCTGGTCACCGACATGAAGGCGTACTGGACGGGGTCCGACATCCAGCAGCTCGGCTGAAGTCCCGTGGCCAGGGTGCTCGTGTCGCTCGCGGCGATGCTGCTCGGCGGTGTCGAGGTGTGGCTCTGCTGGGTGGGCTCGCAGCGCCGGCTACGGCCCCGCCACCCCCTCGGCATCCCGCTCGCATCGGTGCGACGCTCCGATGCCGCGTGGTACGCGGCGCACGAGGCGGCTGCGGGCCCGTTGGGACTCGGCGGCGGTGTCGCCGCGGTGTGCGGCATGGCGATCCTCGTCAACGGCCTCGACGTCATCGGTGTCGGCCTGGCCGTCGTCGCGGCCGTCGCCGTGGCCGCCGGTGCGCTGGGCGCCGCAGTCGTCGGATCGAGAGCCGCCGCCACGGTCTGAGGGTCGCTTGCGGCCCCGATCCGGTGAGAAGGGCTTGACGCAACACTTAACGACTTGGTTAAGTGAATCTGTGACCGCGACCGATCAGCTCAGCCTCGTGTTCGCCGCGCTGGCCGACCCCACTCGACGAGCGATACTCGCCGAGCTCACCGCCGGCGACGCCACCGTGACGCAGCTCACGGCGCCGCTGCCGATCTCGATGCCGGCGGTGTCGCGGCACCTGAAGGTGCTCGAAGGCGCAGCCCTGATCTCCCGGTCACGTGAAGGGAAGTGGCAGCGGAGTCATCTGGAGGCGGAGCCACTCCGAGAGGCGGCGATCTGGATCGAGCGCTTCAAGGGTTTCTGGGACTCGTCCTTCGACCGACTCGACGCCCACCTCGCCATGCTGCAGGAGGAGGACGAGCCCCGATGACCGCGGAACCACCCGACCTCACCATCTCACGCGTCTTCGATGCGCCCCGCGACCTCGTCTTCCGGGCGTTCACGGACCCCGAGCAGCTGGCGGCCTGGTGGGGGCCGACCGGCAGCGTGCGGCCGCTCGACGAGATGGACTTCGACGTCCGCGCCGGGGGCCACCAGCGGTTCGTGGAGGTGTTCCCGGACGACCCGTCCATCCGCGCAGAGGTGCACATCGATCTCGCCGACGTCGCCGAGGGCAGGGTGCTCGACGGCGTGATGCGCGTGCAGGGTCACCTCCCGGGCGGCTTCGAGACGTTCGAGACACGGTTCCGGTTCGAGTTCCACGACGAGCCCGGTGGGCGCACCCGCCTCGAGGTGCGCCAGTGGCTGCCGGCGGAGGTGACCGGAGCGACCGAGGAGGGTTGGGGGCAGAGCTTCGCCCAGCTCGACGACCACCTGATCACCCAGCAGCTGCATCCGGGGAGAGCAACGAGATGAGACCACTTCGCTACTCGATCAACGTCACGCTCGACGGCTGCTGCCATCACGAGGCCGGGCTCCCGCCCGACGAGGACTCGATGCGCTATTGGACCGACGAGATGGCACGGGCTGATGCGCTGCTGTTCGGTCGGGTGACCTACGAGATGATGGAGTCGGCGTGGCGGAAGCCGGCCAGCGGCACGTGGCCGGACTGGGTGACCCAGTGGCAGCTCCCGTTCGCCGAGGCCATCGACGGAGCGAAGAAGTTCGTCGTGTCGAGCACGTTGGGCGAGGTCGACTGGAACGCCGAGTTGCTGCGGGGTGAGTTGGGTTCGGCGGTGCAGGCGCTGAAGGAAGAGCCGGGTGAGGGTCTGTGGGTGGGTGGTGTGACGCTGCCCGTGGCGTTGGCGGATCTGGGATTGATCGACGAGTACGAGTTCTTGGTGCAGCCGGTCCTCGCCGGTCACGGGCCGACGTTGCTCGCTGGTCTGCGCGAGCGCGTCGAGCTCGAGCTGGTGGATCGCCGGGAGTTCCGCTCGGGCGCGGTGGCCGTGCGGTACCGGCCCACACGGGCGACGGCCTGACGGGATGTGTCGCGACCCATCAGCGCCGTCTTCGTCGAGGAAGAACGCGTCGGGCATCTGTGAAGTGTCAAGCTGGTCGGTGTGGGAGGGCAGGCTGGACGCTGGTTGCTGGGCGCGTGCGCCGTCGTGGGGTCGTGGGTCGTGGGGATCGGACTGTGGGGTGCCCCCGAGTCCGGCTTCGGTGCGGTGTCACCGGTGTTCAACTGGGCCTTCCTCGTGCTGGTCGGCGCGCCGGCGATGGCGGTCGCCGCGCTGGCGGACGGTGCCACCCTCGGCCGTCGTGGGGGCTGGCGAACCGCCGGCATCGCGGTGTGGGTCGCGGCGGTCGTGGCGCTGATGTGGCCCACCTCGTTCGTGCACTTCGGCGGGTTCTGCATGGACGCGAGCGACGTGTGCGTCGTGCGCTGGCCCGGTCGAGTCGCCGGACTCGTGATCGCGTTGGGACTCCTGGTTGCCGGCTGGCTCGTGGCACTCGCGATCGGACGCTGGCAGACGTCTCGCCGAGCGGTGCCGAGCAGGTAGCTGGGCCCGCCGGCCGTCGCCGCGAGTCGCCGGGCTTCGGGTACTTCCCGCCTCACGACCCGCCGAGGTCGGGGACGGTCAGCGAGCCGTCGGCAGCCAGCGGGAACCCGGGGTTGTGTGCGATCTCCCAGGCGTGGCCGTCGGGGTCCCTGAAGGTGCCGGCGTAGCCGCCGTAGAAGGTGGTGGCCGCGGGGCTGGTCACCAGGCCACCCGCGCGCTCGGCGGCAGCGAGCACCTCGTCGACCTCGGCGGCCGACCGCACGTTGTGGGCCAGCACGATGCCTCCGAAGGTGCTGGTGCCGTCGTCGTCGATGCCCGCATCGGCCGCCAGCGCCTCACGCGCCCAGAGCACCACGGCGAGCCCGCCGGCCTGGAAGAAGACGGTGCCCTCGACCTCTTGGCCCGACCAGCCGAGCTGCTCGTAGAACGCGCGTGACCGGGCGAGATCGGCGACCCCGAGGGTGATGAGGCTGACCCGCTGCTCCACGGTGCTCAGCCGTGTCCCAGGACCCGGTCGACGAGGATCTCGATCGCGACGCGGTCGTCGCGCGCACCGGGCTCGCGGTAGCGCGCCGCGTACCCGGCGACCGCCGCGGCCACTCGCGCTGGATCGTCGGTCACCGAGACCTCGCCCTCGAAGGTCAACCACCGGCCGCCGTCGACCTGGCACACCGCGGCACGGCCGCCGCGCCGGGCGTTGCGGACCTTCACCGAGCCCTCGAACGAGATCACTCGCACGAGTGTCTGCTCCATGTCGTAGGAGAAGCCCACCGGCACCACGTGCGGTGAGCCGTCGGCCCGCAGCGTGGTGAGGGTGGCCAGGTGGTACTCGGACAGGAACGCGAGCGCTCCGTCGGACAGCGCGGTGGGGGTCTCGGACACGGGGACTCCAGGGGGGAG
>JAEWED010000236.1 GCA_023389745.1 Actinomycetes bacterium | reverse complement strand
GCCGAAGACGTAGCGGAACATGAACAGGAACAGCGCACCCTGGATGCTGCTCAGGAACAGGACCTGTGGTGTCCGGAAGAACTGCAGCACCGTGCGCCGCGAGGTCGTGACCGCCGTGGTCGAGAACCCTGCGCCGGAGGACGCCGGCGAGGGCCGCGGCGCCCGCGTGGTCGTCGTCGTGGTGGGCGCGGAGTCGTCGAAGGAGCCGGAGCCGTCGTAGGTGGTCGTCATGTCGATGCTCCGTTCACGCCGCGTCCTCGGCGTCGTCGTCGGGTCCGGCACCGTCGATCGGCTGGCCGGTGAGGTGCAGGAAGACCTCGTCGAGGGTCGGTCGTCGCAGCCCGATGTCGTCCGAGGCGATCCGGCGCTCGTCGAGCAGCCGCACGACGGTGCTCAGCTGGTTCGCGCCGTCGTCGACCGCGACGGTGACCCGCTGGGTGTCGTGGTCGATGCGGGGTGCGTCGGTGCCGATGACCGCCAACGTCTCGCGCACCGCGTCCAGGTCGGTCCCGTGGCGGGGCCGGACCTCGATCACGTCGCTGCCGGCACGGTTCTTGAGCTCGTCGGGCGTGCCCGCGGCGATGACCCGTCCGTGGTCGATGATGACGACGTCGCGGGCGAGCTGGTCGGCCTCTTCGAGGTACTGGGTGGTGAGCAGCACGTCGGTGCCCTCGGCCACCAGGCCACGGATCGCCTCCCACAGGTCGATGCGGCTGCGGGGGTCGAGCCCGGTGGTGGGTTCGTCGAGCAGCAGCAGGTTCGGGCTGCCGACCAGGCTGGCGCCCAGGTCGAGCCGGCGGCGCATGCCACCGGAGTAGTCACGGACGAGCTTGTCGCCGGCGTCGCTCAGGCCGAGTCGGCCGAGCACCTCGACCGACGCCGTGGCCGCCTCGGACTTCGACAGGCCGAACAGGCGGGCCACCATGCGCAGGTTCTCGAGCCCGGTCATCGCGGGTTCGACCGAGGCGAACTGGCCGGCCAGTCCGATCACCTGGCGCACGGCCTTCGGATCCTTCAGCACGTCGATCCCGCCGACCTTCAACGACCCGCTGTCGGGCCGCAGCAACGTGGCGACGGCGCTGATGAACGTGGTCTTGCCGGCGCCGTTGGGTCCGAGCAGGGCGGTGACCCGACCGGACTCGGCGACCAGGTCGAGCCCGGCGAGGGCCTGCGTGTCGCCGAAGCGCTTGGTGAGGCCCAGGGCCTCGATGACAGGAGGTGGCATCGCTGGGAGCTCCTGGTGGGGTCGGCCGGCGCGACAGGACACGACGCACGGCCGGGGGATGGGGCGCTCGTCGATCTTGTCACCGACGCGCCGCCGCGTGCCTCGGATTCGGCGCCGGGTTCCGGCGCCTGCGTTCGTGCTCGCTCAGGCCCAGGCGGCGACGAGGTCGTCGACCGTGGTCAACGTCGTCAGCGGCGCCAGGCTGTGCGCGAGCACGTCGTCGCCGTAGGCCTCGGGCACGCCGACCACGGCGTCGGTCGGCACCACGACCTGGTAGCCGAGATCGACCGCGCCCAGGCACAGGCCGAGCACGCCGACGTTGAGCGACACCCCGCAGGCGACGACGGCGGTGACGCCGATCGATCGCAGCAACGCGTCCAGGTCGGTCCCGGTGAACGGGGTCATGCCGTGTCGCCGCACCGACACCAGATCCCCCGAGGTGTCACCGAGCTCGGGCAGCGGCGCGACCGCATCGGTGTGCTCGAGCATCTGCGCAGGGTTCTTCGCGAGCATCGAGACCATCGGCGTGTTCAGCGGTGTGCCGCGCCGATCGGCTCGCCACTCCACCTGTGCGTGCACGACCGCGACGCCGTTCGCGCGAGCCGCGTCGACCAGCACGCCGCAGCGCTGCAGCGTGCCCCGAGCCGTCGCCGCCGCGGTCAGCGCCTCCATGTTGCCGAGGTCGCCGACGACCCCTCGCTGCAGCTCCATCGTGACGACCGCAGTCGTGGCGGCGGGTGGCAGGGCTCGTGGCATCGGGTCAGGGTACCGGTGGGGAACAATGGCAGACGTGAGCCACGACCCCCTCGCCCCGCCCGCCGGTGACCCGTCGGATCGGCCGCTGCCCCTGGGGCTGCTGCGTGACGTCGGCCTGCCGCTCGTGTTGGCGTCCGGGTCCCGCTACCGGGCGTCGATGCTCGCCGACGCCGGGGTCGGTCCCGACGAGGGGCTGTCGGTGTCGATCGACCCGCCGGACGTCGACGAGCGAGCGCTCGACCACCTCTTCGACGAGCTCGACGTGGCGGAGTTCGCCGCCGTGCTGGCCAGGGCGAAGGCCGACGCTGTGGCGCCTCGACACCCGGACTCGCTGGTGCTCGCGGGGGACCAGGTCGGGGTCGTGTCCATCGACGGGCGAGAGGTGCAGCTGACCAAGCAGCCCGACGAGGACGCCGCGACCGAGCAGCTCCTGGCGATGTCGGGCACCACGCACCGGCTCGTGAACTCCCTCGTGCTGGTGCGCACCGACACCGGCGAGTCGATCGAGGGGACCGACGAGCAGGTCGTGACCATGCGGCCCCTGACCGAGGGCGAGATCCGCGACTACCTGCGACGCTTCGAGCCGTACGACTCCTCGGGCTGCTACCGCCTCGAGGACCAGCCCCTGATGGCGCCGCTCGAGCCGTTCATCACCGCGGTCGACGGCGAGCACCCCAGCGGCGTGCTCGGACTGCCCCTGCCGCTCGTCGGTCGCATGATGGTGGCCCTGCTCGATTGACGGTGCTGCCGGCCGTGCTCCTGGAGTGCGCGGGTCAGGCGATCACGCGGATCGGGCGCATCATCTCGTTGTCCTCGTGGTCGAGCACGTGGCAGTGGAAGACGTAGCCCTGGACCTCGCCGCCGATCGGGCACCAGGCAGGCGCCGGATCGGGCACCGTCACCCGGTACGGCTCGTCGGGGTCGAAACCGAGGTGCTCCGCCGAGGGCCACTCGACCAACACCCGGGTGATGGAGTTGCCCGGCGCGATCACCGTGTCCTTCCAGCCGCGCTCCCAGACGTCGGGCGGTGTGGGTCGGCCCGTCGCGTAGGCATCGGCGGACGGGTGCCACTCGGTGTGCGGGTCGGGTCGCTGCTCGACGAGCTGGTAGAGCAGCGGGTTGATCGGCACCCGCTCGAGCACCCGGAACCGGGCCAGGTGGATGTGCATCGGGTGGTCGTCGAGCGTCGTGTTGATGAAGTTCCACTGCTCGACGGTGCCCTGGCGAGCGGGTTGCGCCTCGACGTCGAAGCCGACGTTGTCCAGGGTCATCCACGCCGGAGGGTTCCGGTCGGTGCCGATCTGCGAGAGCGTGACGTTGCGCACCGAGCTGCGTCGCGCCGCCATCTCGGCCAGTGAGGGCAGGGGAGCGGTCGGACCGATGCGGAGCCGTTCCGCGATCGGGCCGACGTGGCCCCTCGCGGTGCCGACGTCGAAGGCCATCACGTGGGGGATCACGGTGGTGCCGAAGATCTCGGCCTGGAGCGGTTGGGGGTGGTCGTTGCGCAGCACGATGCGCGTGCCCGGCTCGGCGTCGGAGAAGTCGACGATCACGTCGATGCGCTCACCCGGGCTGATCCGCAGGTCCGGGGTGGGCACCGGTGCGTCGAGCAGCCCGTGGTCGTTGCCGATCACGACGAACGGGCGGGCGTCACCGAGGGTCAGGTGGTAGGTCGTGAGGTTCGACGCGTTGAGGATCCGGAACCGGTAGCGGCCGCGGGCGACGTCGAGGCGCGGCCACACCGTGCCGTTGACGGCGATCGTGTCGCCGATCATCCCGCCTTCCCAGCTGCCCTCGGGCACGAAGCTGAACGCCCGGAACCGTGACCGGCCGTCCGCATCGAAGCCACGGTCCTGGAGCACCAGGGGGATCTCGAACTCGCCCGAGGGGAGACCCAGCGGGTTGGTGGCCGCGCCGGTGTCGACCTCGTCGCGCACGGTGTAGAGGCCGAAGATCCCGGCGTGGACGTTCAGGCGGGTGATGCCGAGCGCGTGGTCGTGGAACCAGAGGGTCGCTGCCTCCTGGTGGTTGGGCCAGTCGTAGGTCTGGTCGGCGCCGGGCGCGACCGTGTCGAGCGGGTGTCCGTCCTGGGACGCCGGGATCACACCGCCGTGCAGGTGCAGCGACAGTCGGGGGCGGTCCCGGTCGCTGGCGACGGTGCCGTGCACCGTGGTGTCGACGTGCTCGGCGAGGGGGTGACGCCCCAGCCGGTTCTCGAGGGTCGTGTGCACCGGCTGGCCGGCGGGGGAGTCCCACCAGGGACCGCCGAAGGCTTCGCCACCGAGGCCGATCGTCGGGTTGGCCGGCAGCGACGAGTGGAAGCGGTGGCTGCCCGAGGCGGCCGTCAGCGCTGCGCCCGGTGCCTGCGGTGTGGGCACGACGAGGGGGTCGGCGAACGGTTCGAGGCCCGGCGAGGTGAAGATCGGCGAACAACCCGTGAGCAGACGGGCAGTACCGAGCGCGGCCGCGCCCTGGAGTCCGGCGCGTAGCACCTGACGTCGTGTCGCCATCGTCCGTTCCCCCGCTCCGCTCCCCGCCGACTGCCGTCGCCCGGGACACGCGGCCCAGGAGCGGCGCAGCAAGGATTCGTCAGGTGCTCGGCCCTGGGCAAGCCCGGACGATCGAGGCCGTGACCGAATGCGTCAGAAGGTGACGGTGAAGGTGAACCGATAGGTCGGTGGCAGCACCACCTCGCAGTGCCACCCACCGATCGGGAACGAGTCGTCGCAGTACCGGCCTTCGGCCCACATCGAGACGCTGTGGCAACCCTGGGGTACCGCGACCGAGACCGTTCCTGTCCCGGCCGGGATGGTCTGCGTCACGGCGTCCGCGGTCCCGCCCTCGACCAAGCGGTCGATCGTGACCGAGACCGCCGAGTTCGGACTGTTCGTCGTCACCTCGATCGTGCTCGCCGACGCCGTGCACGGCGCGATCGACGCGCTCTCTCGAGCGGTTCCCAGTGTCCAGAGACTGGTCGTCGACGTTCCGACCACCGGCGAGCTCAGCGCCGGGATCGGGACACCGCAACCAGCGAGCACCCCGGCCACCATCACCGGCACCACCGCAGCCAACATCCGCTTCTTGCGCATGGACCTCTCCCCCCGAGATCGTCCCAGTCGCAAGAACCTAGTCGGGGTCCTCGTCGCTGCGCCGTGCGCACTGGCGAGTGCATGGCGCGCAGTGCCGGCGCGACGTGCCAGCGTGCCGTGTTGAGTCGCCGCTTCGGCGGGTACAGCGGGGCATGGACCGACTGTCCGCCAGGAACGTGCGACGAAGCCTGTGGTTCATCCCGGTCGTGTGTGTCATGGCGGGGCTGGTGTTGTCCTTCGTCACGATCGCCGTGGACCGTGCCTTCGACTACCAGCTGATCCCCGAGTGGATGACCGGCGGTCCCGACGCCGCGGTGGCGGTCCTGTCGACGATCGCGGCGTCGATGGTCTCGCTCGCGGCGCTGGTGCTGACGATCACGATGGTCGTGGTGCAGTTGGCGATGGGCCAGTTCTCGCCACGGATCGTCCAGACGATCCTGCGCGACAAGCCGAGCCAGATCGCGATCGGACTGTTCATCGCCACGTTCGCCCACGCCATGCTCTCGTTGCGTGAGGTGCACGCCGACGACCCGCAGACGGTGCCGGGGCTCGCGATCGTCGTGTCGTACGCCTTGGTGCTGGCCAGCATCGTGGTGCTCGTGCTCTACGTGCACCACATCGGTCAGTCGCTGCGCGTCTCGGCGCTGATCGAGATGGTCGGCTCGACGACCCGGGACCTTCTCGACGCGCAGTACCCCGAGGGCGACTCCAGCGACGAAGCGCGCGACCCACGTGTGGTGGCCGCCCCGATCTCGGGGGTGGTGTGCGAGGTCCGTCACGAGCGCCTCGTGCAGGCAGCGGCCGATGCGGACTGCTGCCTGGAGCTCGTCCCTGCGCTCGGCCAGTTCGTGCCGGCCGGCTCCGCCCTGTTCGTGGTGCACGGGACACGCGACCGCCTCGACGACCGGACCGTCACCGACGAGGTCGTGCTCGGCCTGGAGCGCACCCTGGAACACGACGCGGCGTACGGGTTCAGGATGCTCGTCGACATCGCAGAACGATCCATCTCGGAGTCGCCGTTCCAGGATCCGACGACGTCGGTGCAGGCGATCGACCGTCTGCACGACTGCCTGCGGCAACTCGCCGGCCGGTCGTTCCCCGACGGCACCCATCGTGACGACCACGGCGTCGTGCGTCTGCGGGTACCCGTGATGCAGTGGGACGACTACGTGGTGCTCGCGTTCGAGGAGATCCGCCTCGCCGGCGCTGCGTCACCGCAGGTGTCGCGGCGTCTCGTGGCCGCGCTGCGGGACCTGATCGAGATCGCGCCGAGCGACCGGCGCGGCGTGCTCGAACGTCAGCTCACGCTGTTGCGTGCCGGCGCCGAGGGCTCGGTCGAACCCAGCGAGGAGCTCGCGTTCGACCTGCGCCCGGACCCGCTCGGCATCGGCGTGGGCGCCGACGGGGGCGACACCGCGAGCCGATCCCGGATCTAGGCAGCCCCGGAGGTCGGGGAGTAGGTGCCCCTCAGCACGCTGCCCAGGTAGCGGGCGGCGTTGGCGACGTACTCGTCGTCGGACGTGGCGGCCCGATCGATGACGTCGAGCTGTGTCGACGCGGCGTCGCCGACCCACGTCAACGCGTTCAGCGCCTGCAGCTTGATCCGGTCATCCGGGTGGGTGTCGACCGTTTCGGCGAGGAACGGCACCGGCCCGTCGGGTCGGCCGAGGCGCGCCAACGCCTCGGCGACGGGGATCCTCACATGTACCGACGAGTCCTGCTCGAGTGACTGCTCGAGCGTCGGGATCGCCGGCTCGGCTCCGTCGCCGAGCATGAGCAGGCCCTGGGCCGCCCAGAAGCGGATGACGTCGTGGTCGTGACCGATCGCGTCCTGCAGGCGGTCGAGGTGGTCCGGGTCGCGTTCGATCGCCAGACCTGCGACCTCGATCACCTCGCGCAGCGGATAGGCCCCGCTGGCCCGGCTCGGCTCGTACCCCTCGAGCGGGTGCCCCTCGGGGATGAACCCGTTGTCGTTCGTGCGCAGCATGTGGCGGTCCAGTGCTCGTCGCATGCAACGACGCACCTTCACCAGCTGCTCGCGATCGCTGTCGATGAGGTTCTCGACCGCGTCGGGGTCGCGGTCCAGGTCGTAGAGCTCCTCGGAGGGCTTCTCGGCCCAGAACCGCTCGTGCTGCTCGTCGAGCTCGCCGTCGAGGTGGAGCTGCTCCCATTCCTGGTACGAGGCGAGCTGCCACATGAAGTGGTTGTGCTGGCCGTAGGGCCGGTGCGGCATGTAGTTCCGGACGTAGAGGTAGCGCTCGTCGCGGGCGGTGCGCTGCATGTCGTAGCGCTCGTCCATGCGGTCCCGATGGCCCCACGTGTACTGACGCCACTCGACGTCCTCGCCGAGGAAGGGCCAGCCCTTCATGTGCGTCGGTGCGTCGACGTCCGCGATCGTGAGCGCGGTCAGCGGCAGGTCGACCCCGTGCACCGGCGCGCCGACCCGGGTGCCGGGGTCCTCAGGCGCCAGGTGCTCCCAGGCAGGCGGCACCTTGACGATCAACGGGATGCGCAGACCCGACTCGGTCGCGTAGCGCTTGCTGAACGGCAGGGCGCCGCCGTTGTCGGAGAGGAAGAACACGATCGTGTCGTCGGCCAGGCCGTCCTCGTCGAGCTGCGTGAGCAGCGCCGCGAGCTCGGTGTCCATCTGCGCGATCCGATCGTGGTAGTGCGCGAGGTCGCGTCGCACCGTCGCGGTGTCGGGCAGGTACTCGGGAACCGTCACGTCGTCGGGCGACGTCGGGCCGTCGGGCGCGCCGAACAGCTGGGACTCGTGGGTCGTCATCGACGTGAACTGCGCGAAGAACGGTGCGCCGCCGGGCCGGTTGCGCCAATGCGCCGTCGGACTGGAGTCGTCCCACGTCGCAGCCAGGTCGACCTCGGCGTTGTAGTCGGTCTTGGAGTTGTTCGAGGTGTAGTAGCCGGCGCGGCGCAGGTACTCGGGGAAGCCCACGATGTCCGCCGGCAGCTCGGCGCTGGCCCGCATGTGCTGTGCCGGTCCGGCCGAGGTCGGATAGACGCCGGTCAGCAGCGCGAACCTCGACGGTGCACACACCGGCGCCGCGCAGTACGCGGCGTCGAACACGATGCCCTCGTCCGCGAGCGCGTCGATCGTCGGTGTCATCGCTGCGGAATCGCCGTACGCGCCGAGGTACGGCGACGGGTCATCGGCGATGAACCACACGATGTTCGGCCGCTTCGCAGGGTCACCTTCTGCTGCCCCTGCCGACGCGGGAGCCGCGACGGCGCCCAGCATCGCTGCCAGCGTTCCTCCCGCGCCCGCAGCCAGCACCGACCGACGTGACGTCGACATCGCACCCCCTCCCGAACGGCCGAAGCCGCGACGATGGTGGCTCAAGGTACCTGGTCGCTCAAGCCGTCGAGCGTTCGCCGCGCGGTCATAGTCTCGCTCCATGGGCCTGCGGATGGACAACGTCGGCATCGTCGTCGAGGACCTCGACGCAGCCGTGGAGTTCTTCGGCGAGCTCGGCCTCGAGGTCGTGGGTCAGGGCGTCATCGAGGGGGAGTGGGCCGGACGGGTGACCGGTCTGGGCGACCAGCGCGTCGAGGTCGCGATGATGCGAACCCCCGACGGCAGCGGCCAGCTCGAGCTGTCACGGTTCCTCGAACCCGAGGTGGTCGCGGACCACCGGAACGCGCCGGTGAACGCGCTCGGCCACCTCCGCGTGATGTTCGCCGTCGACGACCTGGACGAGATCCTCGAACGACTCGCTCCCTACGGCGCTCGTCTCGTCGGCGAGGTGGTCGACTACGAGTCCGTCTACCGCCTCTGCTACATCCGCGGGCCCGAAGGCATCCTCATCGGTCTCGCCGAATCCCTGGCCTGAACCCACCCCAGCGAGGGCGGGACGAACTCGTTCAGGCGTCGCGCAGGATGAGCTCGGCGACGGCGTCCGGTTGCGACAGCGCGACGAGGTGGCCGCCGGGGATGACCTCGGGTTCGAGGCCGAGCCGCTCCTTCGCGACCCGGCGCTGGAACTCGGCCGGGAAGAAGCGGTCGTCGGCGCCTGCGACCACGCGGATGGGGATGTCGGGCCAGCCCTCGAACTCGCACGCTGATGCGAACACGGCGTCGGCCTCTGGGCGCTGGTGCGCTTCACCGTCGGCGGCGACGTCGGGCGGCACGTCGTGGAGGAAGTACACGTCGAGATCGAACTCGCCGTAGCCGCCGGCGGCAGCTGCCTCCTCGCGTGCGTCGACCGCGCCGGTCGCACCCCACCACTCGCCCGGCGTCTCGCCGGGAACCGGGATCATGGCGTTGACCAGGATCAGTGAACGGACGGGGACCTGGGCGCACGTCATCGCCGCGGTGAAGCCGCCGAGCGACTGGGCGACGAGCACCACGTCAGCTCCCTCGCTCTCCTCGTTGTCGATCGCCGCCGCGGCGAGCGCGGCGTAGCGGGAGAGGCCGGCGTCAGGGTCGGGGCCTGGGAGATCGACGGCGATCGCCCCGTGGCCGGCCGACTCGAGCAACGGGACGACCAGGCTCCAGTACCAGGCCGCGCCGCCGGCGCCGGGCAACAGGACGAACGTCGTGGAGCGAGACGGTGTCGTCATCGCCGATCACGTCCGGGGGCGAGGGTCGTCATGGTCGGTCCTTCCCGAGGTGGCGCGTGCTGCTCGCCGGACAGTCTGTCGCCCTGCACCGGCGTCGCGCGCCTCGATGCAATTGGCGATCTGTGCGATCGGGGCCCCGATACCCTGCGCCGGATGCAGAACTCGCCGACGCAAGCGTCGGAGCCACAACGGCTGCGACCGGTCGGCCACATGGGCAACGTCATCCGCATCGCCGCGGGCTGCGCCACGGCGGTCGCGGTGCTCGTCACGATCGTGTCGGCGCTGGTCCTGCTGCGCCGGTTCCGGCCGGACCTCCAGGTCGATGACTGGAACGCTGCCGATGTGGCGGCGCGTCGGTATGCGCCGAGTGGGTGGGTGACGGCGCACGAGCTGGCGCTCGGCGTCGCGGTCGTCGGATCGCTGGTGTGGGCCGTGACGACGGCAGTGTTCGTTCGGGCACGGTCTCGGGCAGTGACGGTGCTGATGCTGGCGGCGACGGCCGTCGTGGTCGTCGCCTGCGTCGTGGCGTCGGCGACGTGGGGACTCGTGCGCTGGGACCAGATCGCACTGTGGTCCGTGATGAGCGGACAGCACTTCGCCGACGGAGGGTTGTGGGAGCCGGCGGTGTCGGACGACGTGCGATTCCTCATCGTCGGCGGGGCAGAGGTGGGCCAAGGCACCTACCGCCGATGGCTGCTCGTCCATCTCGCGGCGCCAGTGGTGGCGGCGGTCGCGCTGGGCGTGTCGATCTGGCTCGGGCGAGGCCGTGCACCCATCGAGGACTGAACGGCTCGACCGAAGCAGGTGCGTTCATACGTCGGTTCGTGGGCGACTTCGATGCCACGATCTACGATCCGGCGGTGGCGCCCTCTCGGCAGACCCTGAGCGTTGAGGACCGCCGCCTCGTCGCATCGTGGGCGGCCGACTGTGCCGAACACGTGCGTGTCCTCTACGAAGACGTCATGCCGGGTGACGCCAGAGTGCGAGCCGCCATCGAACAGACCCGCTCCTTCGCCTCGGGTGAGCTCGCCGTCAGGGATGCGGTGCGCCTCAGGGGTGGCGCAGCAGGCGCCGCTGCTCGCGAAGCGCCGACACCAGCAGCCACGGCCGCTGCCTACGCGGCCGAACAAGCCGCCGCTGTCGCGCACATGGGAGCGCACGGACTCGGCGCCGCCGGCTACGCGGCCAAGGCGTCGACACTGGCCGCAGGCTGTGACGACGACGCCGTGACACGTTCGGAGTCGCGTCGCCAGGTGGCAGCGATGACCGATGCCGTCGCCCGTGCGCTTTCGTCGCTCCCGGACCTGGGTGATGACCGGTCAGGCCCCTTGGGTCCTGGACGCTTGAGCCAGGGTCACGTCGGCGGCACGATTCGACTGATCCAAGCGCTGCTCGGCGAACGGCAGATGTAGCACCCGCGTCGCCGCTCGGCCACGATCTCGGCCAGCAACGAGCTGGCGTCCGTGGACGCTACGAAGCACGCCTGGTCGCGAACCGGACGAGCGTGGCGAACACCAACCAGTTGAGGACCGTGACGATCCCGAGGATCAGTCCGTACGGCACCGAGCCCCACTCGTACATCCCCGCCCAGGCGGGACCGGCGACGACCGCGTAGCCCACGACCGAGAACGGTGCCGCGACGATGAAGCCGCCGACGACCACGAAATCCGCGACGGAGTTTCGTACGAATGCCTCGGACGGCTGCACCAGCACTGAGTCGAGGGCGAACCACACCAACGCCGCGATCTGAATGGCCACCAGGACTCGACACGCGACGCGCAACAGGATGACCCGGTCACCGCGGTCACGGAGGATGACGCGGTCGTCGAAGTGCTCAGCCGCGTCGTCGTCCCCTGCCAGTCGGTCACCATCGCACCTCGCGGAAGTGGACGCGTCGCTGATCCAAATCCGTTCGCCCGCAGGCGGGAGCAGTGCGATATCGTGTGCTATCAGAGGTGGTGCTCGATGACCGACATCTTGATCAGAGACGTTCCCGACGAGGTGATCAGCGCGATCGATGCGAAGGCGAAGCGGGTAGGGCTCTCGCGCAGCGAATACCTCCGCCGGACGCTCGACCGTGAACGGGTCCTCGACGCAGGGCCCGTCACCGTCGAGCAGTTGCGTCGAACAGCGGCCCTCGTCAGCGACCTGGACAACCCTGTCGTGATGGACGGCGCCTGGTCGTGAACTCCTGGCTCATCGACAAGTCAGCCCTCACCCGTCTCCACCTCGATCCGGAGGCGACGGAATGGGCGACGCGCATCGAGCGGGGCCTCGTGCGCATCAGTACCGTCACGCTCCTGGAGGTCGGCTACTCCGCACGTTCATCGAGCGACCACCGCACGCTGCTGAACGAGCCGCCGATAGCATCGATGCCGATCGAATACCTGACGCCGAAGATCGAAGATCGCGCCCTCGAACTCCAGTCGGTGTTGGCCGGACGAGGGCAGCACCGAGCACCCTCAGTGCCGGATCTGCTCATCGCAGCGACCGCGGAACTCGCTGAGCTCACGGTGCTGCACCTCGACAAGGACTTCGACCTGATCGCCGCCATCACCGGTCAGCGTGTGCAACGCCTCGACGTCAGCTGAATGCCTCAGGTGAGCTCGAGGGGGAGTGTGGCGCGCACGTCCTGACTGGATGCGGCGACGCGGACCTCGAACCTGCCGGGCTCGACGACCCAACCTGCTGCGGCCGGATCCCACGCGGCGAACGCCCGGGACGACAACGTCAGCGACACCGTCGCCGACTCGCCGGGGTCGAGCTCGACCTTCGCGAAGGACCGCAGCTCCTGCTCGGGGCGCCGCAGCGTCGAGACCTCGTCGTGCACGTAGCACTGGACCACCTCGGCCCCACGACGATCACCGGTGTTGGTGACGGTGACCCGCACCTCGACCGGGCCGTCATCGAGGCCGTCAGCGGCCGCGCTGCGACGCGACAGCGCCGCATCGCTCCACTCGAAGCGGGTGTAGCCCAGGCCGTGGCCGAAGCAGAACGCCGGCTCGGTGCCTCGGGCCTCGAAGCCCCGATAGCCCATGAACAGCTGCTCGCCGTAGAGCACGTGACCCGAGTCGCCCGGGTAGTTCAGGAACGACGGCCAGTCCTCGAGCCTCGCCCCGTAGGTCATCGGCAGTCGACCCGACGGGTTGGTGTTGCCCAACAGCACGTCGGCCACGGCGGGGCCGGTCTCCTGGCCGAGGTACCAGGTCTGCGCCAACGCGGGAGCGTCCGCCGCGCTCGACAGATCCACCACCGAGCCGGCGTTCACGAGCACCACCGTGCGCGGGTTCGCTGCGACGACCGCGGCGACGAGGTCGCCCTGCTCACCGGGCAACGCCATCGTCGTGCGGTCCTCGCCCTCGGTCTCGGAGTCCTGGTTCAAACCGACGACCACGATGGCGACGTCGCTGGAGCGTGCGGCTTCGACGGCACGGGCGATGCCGTCGGCGGCGATCGGCGGCACGTGGCCGAGCAGGAACCCCGCGGCAGCGAGACCGTCGAACGACACGAACTCGGCGACGACGTCGAGCTCGTCGCCCTCCAGGCACTCGACGGTCGTGCGGACCTCGGCGGACCCGAGACCGAAGAACGCGGTGCCGCTCCGGCGGCCCTCGAAGTTGTCGAGCACCACCCGGCCGTCGATCGACACACGACCGCCCGTCCCGCCGGTCACCAGGGCGAAGGTGTGGGCGCCGTCGACGTCGGCGACGAACGTGCCGTGCACCCGGACCGAGAAGTCGCCGCCGCGCACACCAGGAGCGGGCACGTCGCCGATCCAGCTGAGCCGGGGCTCGTCGACGATCTCGCGGTGCACCGGCTCACCGGCGAGCTCGCGGTTGTCGAAGTAGTCGACCGTCAACCCGCCTCGATCCGCGCCGCGGTGCGGTCGCGACCGGCGCACGTCGAGCGGGGGAGCGGTGCGGTAGGTGTCGACGCCGATCTCGTGGACCACCTCGACACCCTCGGGCAGCGCGGCGCGCAGGCCGTCGAGCATGGTGACGGTGTGGTGCGGGTTGACGGCGGCGGAGCCGCCGCCGAGCGCCGCGGGCACGTCCGCGTTCGGGCCGATCACCGCGACACGCGACAGCGACGACGCGTCCAGCGGCAGCAGGGGCGCGCCGTCGCCGCCGTCGGGCGCGTCGTTGCGCAGCAGCACGATGCCCTCGGTCGCGGCGCGGCGCAGGACCTGCGCGTGGTCGTCGCGGGGGATCGAGTGCTCGGTCCGGTCCGGTGCCTCGTCGAGCAGGCCGAGGCGTTCCGCGGTGCGCAGCAGCCGGCGGACCGTGTCGTCGAGCACCGACTCGTCGAGCTCGCCCGCACGCACCCGGTCGGCCTGGGCGGGCCCCAGGTGCTTCGGCGGGCCGGGCATCTCCAGGTCGAGGCCGGCCTCGAGCGACTCGACGCCCTGGGTGCCCCACCAGTCCGAGATGACGATGCCGTCGAAGCCCCATTCGCCGCGCAGCACGTCGGTGAGCAGCCAGCGGTGCTGCGCGCAGTAGGTCCCGTTGAGCCGGTTGTAGCCCGACATGACCGACACCACGTCGGACTCGGTGACCGCCGCTTCGAAGGGCACCAGGTACAGCTCGCGCAGCGTGCGCTCGTCGACGTCGGACGAGATCGTGTGGCGCTGGTACTCGCTGTCGTTCGCGACGAAGTGCTTCACGCACGCCCCGACACCGGTGGACTGCATGCCGTCGATCACCGCGACCGCAGCGCGGGCGCTCAGGTGCGGGTCCTCGGAGAAGCACTCGAAGTTCCGCCCGGCGAGCGGGTTGCGGTGCAGGTTGACCGTCGGGGCGAGCACGATGTCGACGCCCTTGGAGCGGGCCTCGTCGCCGAGCACCCGGCCGACCTCGACGAGCAGGTCGGGGTTCCAGGTGGCGCCGAGCGCGGTGCCGCACGGGGCGCACGCCGAGGTGGAGGCGACCCAGCGGTCGCCCCGCACGCCGACGGGGCCGTCGGACACCTTGAGCGCCGGGACGCCGAGTCGCTCGACGGCGTGGCCGTGCCACATGTCGACCCCGGCGGTCAGCGACGCCTTCTCGTCGAGCGTCATGGCAGCGAGCAGCTGTTCGATCCGGTCCGACATGTTCCCCCTGTAGTCGACGGTCGTGGTGGGGGAGGATAGGTGGTGCAGATGATCGGTCCGTCACGCTCCGTGGGCGGACGAGTACAGTGCCGACACCGGTCGGGGGGACCGGTAGTCGGGGCCGACGATGTGACGGGGGTTGCACATGCGGGCAGAGATCGTGCGGCTGGTGTTCTCGCTGTGCCTGGTCGGAGGCGCGTTCTTCGCCGGGCTCTACGTCGGTTGGCGACGTTGGGGGCTCCGACGCGAACAGGACCATTCCGGGGTGCGCTTCACCACCGGTGACGACGAACCGATGGAGCCGTCGACGGCCGAGGCGCGACGGGACCTGTTCGCCCCGGCCACCGAGACGATCGACCTCCGGTTCGAACCCAGCGCCCTGCCACGGCGCACCGCGGTGCGATCGGACCGACCGGAGCAACCCGAGCGGTCGTTGCCGCGAGCCGGCCTCGTCGCGGACGAGATCGTGACCTACAGGAGAGTTGATGACCCCCGAAGAGCTGAGTGACCGCGAGGAGATCAAGGAGGTCAAGTACGCGTACCTGAGATGCCTGGACCAGAAGGACTGGAAGGGCATGGCGGACATCCTCTGCGAGGACGCGAGCGCTGCGTACAGCGGCGGCAAGTACAGCTTCGAGGGCCGTGACGAGATCCTCGCCTTCCTCGACCGGTCGATGAGCCGGGAGACGTTCCACTCCAGCCACCGGGTGCACCACCCCGAGATCCGCCTCGACGGCGACCGGGCCGAGGCGACCTGGGCGCTCGAGGACATCGTCGTCGACACCGAGTGGAAGTTCATGCTGATGGGTGCGGCGTTCTACGAGGACACCTACGAGCGTCGCGACGGCCGCTGGTTGCTCCTGCGCACCACCTACCGGCGCAGCTTCGAGGTCATGTTCCCCACGACGTCGATCGAGGGCTTCCAGCTCACGGCCAGCTGGTGGGGGACCGACGGCCAGAGCATCCTGCCCGCTGGGTGAGACCACCCCATCCCGGCGTCGCCACCCGGCGGTCTAGTATCTGACGGCCCGTCAGATCTGGGGCGCAGGAGGCTAGGGATGACGACGATCGAGACCGAGACGACCGGCAACGGCTACTCCGACGACGAGTTCCCGATGATCGTGAGCGTCGACGACCACGTCGTCGAGCCGCCCCACGTCTGGTCGACCTGGCTGCCCGAGCGCTTCAAGGCCAAGGGCCCCCGCATCGAGCGCCGCGGTGTCGGCGCCATGAAGCACATCGGCGGCGGCACCTACGAACAGGAGTTCACCGACGAGGGCCGCCCGGCGGACTGCTGGGTGTTCGAGGACCTCGTCTACATCCACAAGCGCCACGTCGCCGCGGTCGGCTACAGCCGCGACGAGATGACGATGACGCCCATGACCTACGACGAGATGCGCCCGGGTTGCTACGACCCCAAGGCCCGCGTCCAGGACATGCTCGACAACCACGTCGACGTCTCGCTGTGCTTCCCGACGTTCCCGCGCTTCTGCGGCCAGACCTTCACCGAGGCCAAGGACCGTGCGCTCGGCGAGGCCTGCGTCTACGCCTACAACGACTGGATGGTCGAGGAGTGGTGCGGCGACTCCGACGGCCACCTGGTGCCGCTGTGCATCATCCCGCTGTGGGACGCCGAGCTCGCCGCGGCCGAGGTGCGCCGCAACGCTGCCCGCGGCTGCCACGCCGTCTGCTTCAGCGAGATCCCGCCGCACCTGGGCCTGCCGAGCATCCACTCGGGCTACTGGGATCCGCTGTTCGCGGCCTGCTCCGACACCCAGACCGTGGTGTGCATGCACATCGGGTCGTCGTCGCGCATGCCGGCCACGTCGCCCGACGCCCCGGTCGCGGTGGCCGCGTCGCTGAGCTTCAACAACTCGATGGCGAGTCTGTCGGACTTCCTGTTCTCCGGCGTGCTGGTGCGCTTCCCGGAGCTGCGCCTGGCCTACTCCGAGGGCCAGATCGGCTGGCTGCCCTACATCCTCGAGCGCGTCGACGACGTGTGGAGCGAGCACCGTGCCTGGGGCGGCGTTGCCGACATCATCCCCGAGCCGCCGTCGAGCTACTACTACAAGCAGGTCTACGGCTGCTTCTTCCGCGACCAGCACGGCCTGAACTCGCTCGACGTGATCGGCCTGGACAACGTCACGTTCGAGACGGACTACCCGCACACCGACACGACGTGGCCCCACACCAAGGCCGTGGCGCAGAAGATGATGGCGCACCTCGACAAGGAGCAGCAGTACAAGATCCTGCGAGGCAACGCGATCAAGATGCTGGGCCTCGACATCACGTGAGCTGACAGGCGCCCCCGGGCGCGGCAGTCTGTGCCGATGAGCAGCGACGACGACCTTCGGCCCTCTGCGGCACGACGCCTGCTGGTCTCGGTCCCCGACGTGGGGGACGACAACTTCGAGCAGTCGGTCGTGTACGTGCTCGAACACGACGACGGCGGCGCGTTCGGCATCGTCGTCAACCGCCCCTCCGCGACCGACGTGAGCGACCACCTCGACGACCTGGGCATCCCGATCGTCGGTCCCGAGGTGTTCTTCGTCGGTGGACCGGTCTCGATCGGCGGGCTGCTGGCACTCGGTCGTCGCGGCCTGGGCGCCGATCTCGAGAACGCCACGATCATCGACGGCCCGCTCGTCGTGGTCGACGCACAGGCCCTCGTCAACGGTGAGGTCAGCGGCGTCGAGGTGGTGCGGATGTTCACCGGCTACTCGGGTTGGTCCGCCGGACAGCTCGACGCCGAGCTCGCGGCCGGCGCCTGGTACGTCGTCGAGGCGACCCCCGACGACGTGTTCTGCAGCGACCCCGACCAGCTGTGGCGTCGCGTCATGCGCCGCCAGGGCGGCCGCATCGCCAGCCAGGGCCTGTTCCCTGACGACGTCAGCGTGAACTGAGCCCTCCCCCGGAAATCCGTCTCCGTTTCGGGGTGATCACCCCGAAACCGAGACGGAAGTGGGGATGGGAGCGGCGCTGGAGTGGGGCCGTAGAGTGGCGCCGTGGAGCTGATCAGGGCAGAGCTCGGTGGTGGGCCGGGGCGATCGATGGTGGCACCGGGATCCCCGGGCGGCCGTGACGGCCTGGTCGGTGTCGACGTGTCATCTCGTGATGTCGACGGCGTCGCGCACACGGTGGTGCAGCTGCTGCTCGACGACGACGTGGCCGGCTTCGACCGAGGCCTGCTCGACGGCCCGATGATCGCGGAGCTGGCCGACGGCGATCGGGTGGTCGCCCGCGAGGCGTTCGACCACGACGTGTTCCGTCGCCGCCTGCTCGCCGAGCGCCAGGCGGGCACGTCGACGACCCGGGGCATCCTCGTGCTCACCGAGGGCGAACCGCCGCCGCCGTGGGTGCGCCTCGCGTTCCTGCCGGTGCCGATCGAGTCGACCGCCGGGCAGACATTGCGGATCGTGACGACGACCGTGCCCGAGCTGCTCGCCGGCGTCGACGAGGCCTACGGCAGGGGAGAGGTCACCGACGAGGAACGTCGGGCCTTGATCGTCTCGATCGAGCAGCGCCACCCGATCGGCGAGTAGCCGGCTGCCCAGCCCCGCCGCCTGGTCAGCCCTGGAGCACGACGAGTCGCCGCTCGGTCATCTCCTCGACGGCGTAGGCGGGGCCTTCTCGGGTGTTGCCCGAGTCACGCACACCGCCGTAGGGCATCTGATCGGCGCGGAACGTCGGCACCTCGTTGACCAGCACGCCGCCGAAGTCGAGGCGTCGCACCGCGTCGAGCGCCACGCCGACGTCCGAGGTGAAGATGCCGGCCTGCAGCCCGTAGCGGGTGTCGTTCGCCAGCTCGATCGCCTGGTCCAGGTCGTCGTAGGCCGCGACGCCGACGAGCGGTCCGAAGACCTCGTTGCGGCTGATCTCCATGTCGGGCGCCAGGCGGTCGACCACCGTCGGCACCAGGATCCCGCGGTCGTCACGGGCGGCGCCCTGCAGCACCTCGCCGCCCTGACGGACCGCGTCGCCGATCCACGACTCGACACGGTCGGTCTCCTTCGGGGTGATCAGCGAGCTCACGTCGGTGTCGGGGTCCATCGGGTCGCCGACCTTCAGCGCCGAGACCTCGGCCAGCAGCGCCTCGACGAAGCGGGCCTTCACCGCTCGGGCGACGTAGATGCGCTGCACCGAGATGCACGACTGTCCGGCGAAGGAGTAGCCGCCGACCGCGATGCGAGCCGCGGCACGTTCGACGTCGGCCGACGGCTCGATCAGCACCGGTGCGTTGTTGCCGAGCTCGAGCCCGACCCGCTTGTGGGGCACCGCGGCTCGGATGCCCCAGCCGACCGGCGGTGAGCCGGTGAAGCTGATCATCGCCACGTCGGGGTGTTCGACCAGGTGGTTCGCCGCTGCTCCCGAACAAGTCACGACGTTGAGCCATCCCGGGGGCAGCCCGGCCTCGTGGAACAGCCGCACGAGCGCGAGCGCGGTGAGCGGCGTCGCCGACGCGGGCTTGAGCACGACCGGGCAGCCGGCGGCGACGGCCGGGGCGATCTTGTGGCACACCAGGTTCAGCGGGAAGTTGAACGGCGAGATCGCGGCGATCACCCCGATCGGGACCCGCATCACGTAGCCGACCTTGCCGGCGCCGGCCGAGCTCGCGTCGAAGGGGATCGTCTCGGCCGCGGTGGTACGTGCCGCGGCGGCCGAGAACCGCAGTGTGTCGAGCGCCCGTTCGGTTTCGGCGCGCGCCGTCTTGAGTGGCTTGGCGGACTCCGAGGCGATCGACCGGGCGAAGTCCTCCTTGCGTTCGGCGAGCAGGACGGCGACCCGGTCGAGCACCTCGGCCCGTTCGAACGCGGGCAGCGCGCCGCCGCGGTGACGGGCTCGGGCGACGGCGACGGCCCGGTCGATCTCGGCCGAGCCGCACACCGGCACCGAGCCGACGACCTGGTTGTCGTAAGGGGAGCGGACCTCACGGGAGTCGTCGGTGATGATGTCCTCGCCGTCGATCAGAGCGGGCGTCACGTCGGTCATGGGAGAACCTCCTGGTGGTGCGCGCCGCCCCGTGGGGCCGGGCGCCGATCAGTCGACGAACTCGGCGTCCACGATGTCGTCGTCGCCGAGATCGTCGACGCTGTGGTCGCCGTGCCACGTCCGCTGGTGGGCGCCGTGGTGCCGGTCCGATCCTGCATCGAAGCCGCCAGCGTCGAATCCACCGGATTCGAAGCCGTCGGGGTCGAGCACCTCGGCGTCGTCGGCCTCTTCGATGATGGGGTCGTGGTGAGGAGCCGCCTCGGCCGCGGCGAAGTACTCCTTCGCGGCCTTGCCGACCGCCCGGGCGAGCAGGCCGTTGCCGGCGGCACCGACTCCGGCACCGATGCCGTAGGGCACCAGGGCGGCCAGGCTCCACGGACCCGACTTGGCGCCGAGCTTGGTGACGGTGCGGCGGGCGACGCCGCCGGTGACCGCACCGGTGGTGGGGGAGGGGACCTTGCGCAGCACCCTGGCGCCACCGCGCACGCCGGCCTTGGCGGCGAGCCCGCTGACACCGACCGCGGCGCCGTCGACCAGGCCGATGACGGCGAGGATCGCGGTGCGGCGCTCGTCGTGGGAGTCGATGCCGTGGCCGTAGACCTCGCCGATGCCCATGATCAGCTCTCCCAGGCGGTTCATCGAGAACGCCGAGTCGATGCCCGCCGAGGCCGCGGCGACCGCCATGCCCGCCACGGGCGCGGCGGCAGCGCCACCGCTGACGGCACCGGCGATCGACATGTC
>JAEWED010000116.1 GCA_023389745.1 Actinomycetes bacterium | reverse complement strand
CGTCGGTCGGCCCGGAGATGATCAGCGGGGTGCGGGCCTCGTCGATCAGGATCGAGTCGACCTCGTCGACGATCGCGTAGTGATGGCCCCGCTGGACCTTCTCGGCCAGCGTGAGCGCCATGTTGTCGCGGAGGTAGTCGAAGCCGAACTCGTTGTTCGTGCCGTAGGTGATGTCGCACGCGTAGTTCTCGCGCTTGACCGCCTGGTCGTTCTCGCCGGGCAGGATCATGCCCACGGTCAGGCCCAGGAACTGGTGGACCCGACCCATCCACTCGCCGTCGCGCCGTGCCAGGTAGTCGTTCACGGTGATGACGTGCACGCCCTTGCCCGACAGGCCGTTCAGGTAGACGGGCAGCGTCGAGACGAGGGTCTTGCCCTCACCGGTCTTCATCTCGGCGACCCACCCGAAGTGCAGCGCCGCGCCGCCCATCAGCTGGACGTCGTAGTGACGCTGGCCGATGACGCGTCGAGCGGCCTCACGAGTGACGGCGAACGCCTCGATCAGCAGGTCGTCGATGTCGGCGCCGTTGTCGAGCCGCTGACGGAACTCGACCGTCTTGGCGGCCAGGCCGTCGTCGGAGAGTGCTTCGATCTCCGGCTCGAGCGCCCCGATCTCCGGGACGAGACCGGCGAGCGCCTTGACCTTCTTGCCTTCGCCGGTGCGCAGTACTTTGTCGAGAAATCCCACGCCGGAGAGTGTATCGGTGGTGTCGCTCGACCCCGGTGCGCGGTCCCCGGCGGCGGCCCCGGCTCCCGTCGTTACCGTCCGGGGCGTGCTCGAGCTGCTGTTCCCACCGAGCTGCGTGGTCTGCGGGGCGCCGTCCACGCCGTTGTGCGGGCCGTGCGCGTCGGCGCTCGTGCCCGCCGAGCCCCGTGATCCACCCGACGGACTCGCGGCGGTGTGGTCGCTGGTCGACTACGACGGGGTCGGGCGAGCGCTCGTGACGTCGCTGAAGTACGACGGTCGCCGCGATGCCGTGCGGGTGCTCGGCGCCGCCATGGGGCAGCTGCCGGACCGCAGGGTCGACCTCGTCACCTGGGCCCCGACGTCGCCCTCGCGCCGGCGGTCCCGTGGGTTCGACCAGGCGCAGCTGCTCGCCGCCGCGACCGCCCGGACGCTCGGCACGCGGGACCGTCGGCTGCTCGAGCGCCCCGAGGGCCGGACCCAGACGGGGCACGACCGCACCGAACGCCTGAGCGGACCGAGGTTCACCGCTCGGGGACGGGCACCACGACGGGTCCTGGTCGTCGACGACGTGCTCACGACCGGTGCGACCCTCTCGGCGGCCGCCGCGACGCTGCGGTCGGCCGGTGCGGGCGAGGTGCTGGGGCTGACCCTCGCGTCGGTCCGGTGACGCCCGTCAGTTGCCCGGCAGACGGGCGGCGGGGTTCTCGCCCGACAGCATCCGGTCGACCCGGTCGCGCACCATGCCCTGCCACTCGGGATGGGTCAGCACGTAGAAGCGCCGCTCCCGGATGGCCTCGACCACCAGCGAGGCGACGTGCGCCGGCTGGAGCCCCTCGGCGATCCAGTTCCCCACCATCTCCTTCAGGGCGAGCAGGTTCTCGTCGGGGTCGTCCCCCACGGCCGGCTGGTCGGGACGATTGCGCTCCGACTCGTTGATCCGGGTGCGCACCCAGCCGGGGCACAGCACGCTGATCCCGACCTCGGGATGGGTCATCTCGAGCTCGACGTACATCGTCTCGGACAGGGTGACGACGCCGTGCTTGGCGACGTTGTAGGGACCCATGCCCGCGTTCGAGCTGAGCCCGGCCATCGAGGCCGTGTTGACGATGTGGCCGCCGCCGCTCCGGATGATCAGCGGCGTGAAGGTCCGCACCCCGTGGATCACACCCCAGAGGTCGACGTCGATGATCCAGCGCCACGTCTCGAGGTCGATCTCCCACGAGAGCCCGCCGCCGGACACGCCGGCGTTGTTGCACGCGACGTGCAGCCCCCCGAACACGTCCATCGCCGCCGCGCCGATGCGATCCACCTCTGCGGGCTCCCGGACATCCGCGGTCACGGCGAACACGTCACCGCCCCGCTCCCGCAGCTCGGTCGCGGCCACCTCGAGCGGCCCGCTCTCGACGTCCGCGAGCACGACCTTCATGCCCTCGGCGACGAACGCGTCGGCCATCGCCCGCCCGATCCCGCTCGCCGCGCCGGTGACGACGGCCACCTTTCCCTCGAAATCCTGCACGTGGTCCCCCTGTTCGACGTTCCACGTTGGTCTACTCCCCCACGGCCGCTCCTGTGACGACGTCAAGCAGTGGTGTCGTCGGAGCCGCCGCGCTGGGTACCGTCTCGTCGACGTCATGACCCCGCCGCACCCGCCTCGAGCGATCCGATGAGGATCGACCAGACCCCGTCCCGCGCCCCGGAACCCGAGGCGGTGCCGCCGCGCCCCAGCGGCGGGCACGACCAGCTGCCCGGACTGACCGGCCTGCGCGGCCTCGCGGTGGTGGCGGTCGTCGCCTACCACCTGGGTTACCTGAAGGGCGGGTTCGTCGGCGTCGACCTGTTCTTCGTGCTGTCGGGATTCCTCATCACCTCGCTGCTGCTCAAGGACACCCCCGAGGGCACCAGCGGCCTGCTGCGATGGTGGGGCCGCCGGGTCCGCCGACTGACCCCGGCCGTCGCCGTGGTGGTCGCCGTGGTGCTCGTCGCGTTCGTCACGACCTCCGGCATCGCGCTCGACGGGTTCGCCACCCTCACCTGGTGGCAGAACTGGCACCTCGTCGCCGAGGGCGCCCCCTACTGGGACATCTCGCCGTCGCCGTTGCGCCACGCCTGGTCGCTCTCGATCGAGGAGCAGTACTACCTGCTGTGGCCGCTGGTCGTCGTCGCCGTCTCGGCCCTCGCCGGCCCCGCACGACGACGCCGCGTCGCGCTCGCGGCGACCGCCGGGGTGCTCGGCGTCGCGTCGTTCGCCTGGGCGGCGTGGTTGGCGACGCGCCCGGTGACCGACCTGTCGCGCATCTACTACGGCACCGACACCCGCGCCGGCGCGCTGCTCGCGGGTGCCACCGCGGCGGCCCTGATGTTCCGCCTCCGCCGAGGGGGCGGCTCGCCGTTCCGACCGGCCCCCCGGATCTGGGCACCGCTCGCGATCCCCGCGGCGGTCGCCCTGGTCGTGCTGGCAGCGACCATGGAGCCGAGCCAGCGCTGGACCTACACCGGAGGGCTCGTGCTGGCGGCGGCGTGCTCGCTCACGTTGGTCATGGCGGCCACCCGCGGCGGTCGGCTCGCGACGGTGCTGTCACCGACGCCGGTCCAGTGGCTCGGCACCCGCTCCTACGCGATCTACCTGTGGTCCTGGCCGATCCAGATCTTCCTCCAGTCGAACTGGGAGCTGCCCCGGGCCGCGGTCGCGGCGATCACCGTCGCCGTCACGCTGCCGGCCGCCGAGCTCTCGATGCGGTTCGTCGAGCAACCCCTGCGCTTCGGGTCCGGGTGGGCCACCGCGCTGCGTCCACGACGGGCCGCCTGGGGAGTCGGAGCGGTCGTGATCATCGCCCTGTCCGGGGTCGCTGCCGCGTCCGCTCGACCGACCGTCGACGAGCAGCTCGCCGAGGAGTTCGAACGCCTCCCCGACCCGACCGTCGCCGAGGTGACGACGACCACCTGCGTCCCCGCTCCTCCCCCGTCGACGGTCCCCCAGTTCGACGGCGACACCGGCGCGTTCGACGACTCGACCGTCACCGACGTGCTCGACCCGACGACGACGGAGCGCTGCGAGGGCACCACGCGGGTCCTCGTGCTCGGCGACAGCACCGCCCGTGGCGCGGCGAACGGGCTGATCCGGGCCGCGGTGCCCGGCCTCGAGGTCTGGGACCGCTCCGAGCTCGGCTGCGGGATCGTGTCGGACAAACCCGAGTGCCCCGACTGGCGCACCGCCTGGACCGAGGCCGTCGGCGCGGTCCAGCCCGACGTGGTGCTGGTCATCGCACGGGTCTGGGACGACGTCTCGCCCGGCGAGGAACCGCCGTTCCTCTCCGACCAGGGCTCCGCCGTCCGCCGCCAGGCGTTCGCCTCGACGATGCACCGACTCGGCGCAGGCGGCCGCACCCTGCTGTGGAACCTGCCCCCGGTGCCGCTCAACCCCTGGTACTGCGACGGCGCCGACACCGCGTCGCCGTGCGATCCCGAATGGGTCGCCCGCTGGAACGAGGACCTGACCGCGGCAGCGGCCGAGACCTCGACCACGCTGGTCGACACCGGCGCCTGGGTCGCGTCGCGGGGCTCCACCGAGGCCGATCGCCCCGACGGGTTGCACCTGTCGGGGCCGGCCCTGGACGCGCAGGCGCAATGGCTCGCAGAACAGATCCGGGCGGCGGCCGCTGCTCGCTGACCGCCGCCCGGATCCAGTTCGATGCTCTTCAGTAGCGGTAGTGGTCCGCCTTGTACGGGCCTTCGACCGGGATGCCGAGGTAGTCGGACTGGGCCTGGGTCAGCGTCGTGAGGCGCACGCCGAGGGCGTCGAGGTGGAAGCGGGCGACCATCTCGTCGAGCGCCTTGGGCAGCACCCACACGCCGAGGGCGTAGTTGTCGAGCTTGGTGAACAGCTCGATCTGAGCGAGCACCTGGTTCGCGAACGAGCAGCTCATCACGAAGCTCGGGTGACCCGTCGCGCAGCCCAGGTTCAGCAGTCGGCCCTCGGCCAGCACGATGACGGAGTGGCCGTCGGGGAAGACGAACTCGTCGACCTGCGGCTTGATGTTGACCCGCTGCACGTCGCTCTGGCGGTACAGGCCGGCCATGTCGATCTCGTTGTCGAAGTGGCCGATGTTGCCGACGATCGCGTTGTGCTTCATCCGCGACATGTGCTCGGCGGTGATGATGTCCTTGTTGCCGGTGGTCGTGATGAAGATGTCGGCGGTCTCGACGACGTCCTCGAGGCGCACGACCTGGTAGCCCTCCATCGCCGCCTGCAGCGCGCAGATCGGGTCGATCTCGGTCACGACGACACGGGCGCCCTGACCGCGCAGCGACTGGGCGCTGCCCTTGCCGACGTCACCGAAGCCGCAGACCACGGCGGTCTTGCCGCCGATCATGACGTCGGTCGCGCGGTTGATGCCGTCGACGAGCGAGTGCCGGCAGCCGTAGAGGTTGTCGAACTTCGACTTCGTGGTGGAGTCGTTGACGTTGATCGCCGGGAACAGCAGCTCGCCGGCCTCCATCATCTGCTGGAGACGGTGCACACCGGTCGTGGTCTCCTCGGTGACGCCCATGATGCCGGCGCCGACCTTGGTCCAGCGCTGCGGATCCTCGGTGAGGGTGCGGCGCAGCGTCGCCAGGACCACCTTCCACTCCTCGGAGTCGTCGTCGGAGTCGGCCGGGACGGCGCCCGCTGCCTCGTACTCGGTGCCCTTGTGCACGAGCATCGTGGCGTCACCGCCGTCGTCGAGGATCATGTTCGGGCCGGTCGCCCGGTCCTCGGACCACGCCAGGGCCTGCTCGGTGCACCACCAGTACTCCTCGAGCGTCTCGCCCTTCCAGGCGAACACCGGGACACCGTTCGGGGCGTCGACGGTGCCCTCCGGGCCCACGACGACCGCGGCCGCGGCCTCGTCCTGGGTCGAGAAGATGTTGCAGCTGCACCAGCGCACGTCGGCGCCGAGGGTGGTCAACGTCTCGATGAGCACCGCGGTCTGCACCGTCATGTGGAGCGAGCCGGTGATGCGGGCACCCGCGAGGGGCTGCGAGTCGGCGTACTCGGCGCGGATGGCCATCAGGCCGGGCATCTCGTGCTCGGCGAGCTGGATCTGCTTGCGTCCCAGCGGCGCGAGCGACAGGTCGGCGACCTTGTAATCGGTGAAGTTCATGGGGGTTCCTCCTGCGCGCCGGTCCCGATCGGGTGCCAACGGCGCGCGCGTGACGAGCAAGGGTTTCAGTCGGTGCGTCGGGCTGGGGTCGTCTGACACCGGTTCACAGCAGCCCTTGCAGCGAGCCAGGCTACAACGCCCGGCGATCGATCACCGTGAGCACCCCTCACCGGCAGGTCATGGGGCACATCGCAGCGGCCGCAGCGATCGGACCCTTGACCGGGGGCGCCCGCGGCCGACAACCACCTGGCGGGTGCACCATCCGCCGAGGGCCACCGGCGAGACTGTGGCCCGAAAATTCACCAAGGAGATCAGATGACCAGGACCCGACAGCTCTTCGCAGCGTTCGGACTCGTCGCGCTCGTCGCCACCGCCGGCGCGTGCGGCAGCGACGACACGGCCGACGACACCACGACGACCACCACCGAAGCCGCCGGCTCCGACACCACCGAGAAGGAGTCGGCAGCGACCATCCGCTTCGACAAGGCCATCCAGGAAGAGCTCGCGGCCGTCGGCTGCCACCCCGGCGCTGCCGACGGAGTGATCGGCCCGAAGACCGACGCGGCGATCCTCGCCTTCCAGCAGGCCGACGGCATCAAGGCCGACGGCGAGCTCGGCCCCGAGACCGAGGCAGCCCTGAAGAAGGCTGTCGCCGAGGGCCGCACGGTCTGCGGTGAGAACACCTCGACCACGACCCCGCAGACGACCACCACCGCCGCGTCCGGCGGCACCGCTCCGTGCACCGCCTCAGCGCTGCTCGGCGGCCTGCCCGACGAGGGCGAGTCCATCAGCAGCTACGTCTGCTCCGAGGGCTACGCCGCGGGCACCCTCAGCGACGGCACGACGAAGTTCATCCTGCAGTCCGACGACGGCAAGTGGGTCGCCCTGTCGCAGGATCCGTGTGGCACGGCCAGCGCCGGCCTGCCCCCGATCATCCTCGAGGACGGCTGCGCCGCCTGATCCGGTTCCGACGGACCAGCCGGTCGACCGGACCGCCGGCGTCGTGAAATGACACCTGTTTTCGATGCGCCAGCATCGAAAACAGGTGTCATTTCGACGTCGACGCTGGCCGCTGTCCAGCGGCGCCGGTGTCGCGTCCGGGGCCGCTCAGCCCTGCCGCAGGCGCGCTCAGCCCTGCCGCAGGCGCGCTTTGAAGTCGTCGAGCAGGGGCACGGGACCGGGGTCGAGCCCCTCGTCCTGGGCCATGTGCAGGGTGACCATGTCACCGAAGAAGATCAGGTCGAACAGCTGGGCCAAGGGCCCCTCGCCCGCGGCGCGCACGGTGTGCACGCCGGCGACGACCTCTTCGCAGGCCTCGGTGACCAGGTCGAAGCGACGCTGCACCTGGCGGTGCTCGAAGTCGTGGCGCAGCAGCAGCAGCGAGAACACCTGACGGGTCACGTCGCCGTGCTGCCCCCAGCCGCAGACCTCGTTGTGGGTCAGCTCCGGGACGCGGTTGGCGAAGGCCGCGACTTTCGGGTTCTCGTTGACCTGGCCCTTCCAGCGCCAGGCGGCGGTCTCGCCCAACGCGCCGCCGCCGTAGATGATCGGCATCGTGCGACCGATCGTCTTCGCCAGGCGCGCGGCGGGGCTGTCCGGGGTGGCCAGCTCGTCGCGCCGTGTGCGCAGCTGTGCGACGGTCCGTTCGAGCTGGGCCGTCGCCCCCTCGAGCAGGCCGAGGCGCTCCATGGTGACCAGCAGCGGTGCGGTCACCGCGCCGATGCCGGCGCGGGGCATCGGGATGTCGCCGTCGACGGGGACCACGGGGGCGCCCCACTCGTCCGCGATCCGGGCCAGGTGGCCACCGGCGGACACCACGACCAGGCGCGCACCGGCGCCGACCGCCTCGTGGGTCGCCGCGATCGTCTCCTCGGTGTCACCCGAGAACGAGACCGCGAACACCAGGGTGTCGGGTCCCACGAAGCTCGGGCACTCGTACTGCTTCGACACGACGACGGGCACCGGGCTGACCGGACCGGCGGTCGCTGCGAGCACGTCGCCCGAGATGCCGCTGCCACCCATGCCGAGCACGACCACCGAGGCGATGCCCTCGGCCGGCGGCAGACCGGCGACCCCCTCTGCGGCGCTCGTGGCCCGCTCGAGCTGCTCGGGCAGCTCCAGCGTCGCCTCGAACATGCCGAGGGTGTCGATCATCGCTCGCTGAAGGTGGGCTCGATGCCCTCTGACTCGGCCAGGGCCAGCAGTCGCTCGTGCTCGGCGTCGTCGACGGCGGTCGCCTCGTCGATCAGCATGACCGGGATGCCGTCGCGCACGGCGTAGCTGCGGTGCAGGCGCGGGTTGTAGAGGCGCTGCTCGGCGGCGAAGTAGAGCAGCGGGCCCTTGTCCTCAGGGCAGGCGAGGATCTCGAGCAGTCGCGGGTCGAGTTGATCTGAGGTACTCATGAGGTCGCTCCTCGGTGGTGGAGATGGGGTCGGATGCCGTGGGGTCGGGCCCGTCGGTCGTGCGGGTCGGGTGGGACCGGCACGGACGGCCTGGGCCGGTGTGGTCGGGCCGGTCTGCTGGGGCCGGTCGGGCTGGGTCAGGCCTCGATGATCGCCCGGACCTCTGCGACGTGCGCAGCGCATCGCTCGGCGTCGGGAGCCTCGAGGTTCAGTCGGAGCAACGGCTCGGTGTTCGAGGCACGCAGGTTGAACCACCAGTCGCCCAGGTCGACGGTGAGCCCGTCGAGACGGTCCTGCTCGGCGTCGGCGTAGTGGGCGGCGACCCGTTCGATGACGGCGTCGGTGTCGTCGACACGGGTGTTGATCTCGCCGGAGTCGGCGTAGCGCTCGAAGGGCTTGCGGAGCTCGGACAGCGGCAACCCGGTCACCGACATCTGCTCCAGGACCACCAGCGCGGCGATCAGGCCGGAATCCGCGCGGTAGTTGTCGCGGAAGTAGTAGTGGGCCGAGTGCTCGCCGCCGAACACGGCGCCCGTCTCGGCCATGACCTCCTTGATGAAGGAGTGACCGACGCGGGTGCGCACCGGTGTGCCGCCGTGCTCGCGCACGACCTCGGGCACCGACTTGGAGCAGATCAGGTTGTGGATGACCGTCTCGCCGGGATGGCGGTCGAGGATGCCTGCGGCGATGACGGCGGTCGTCGTCGAACCGGACAGACCGACCCCCAACTCGTCGACGAGGAAGACACGATCCGCGTCGCCGTCGAACGCCAGGCCGACATCCGCGCCGACCTCGAGCACCCTGGCCCGCAGGTCGGCCTGGTTCTCGGGCTGGATCGGATCGGCGGGGTGGTTCGGGAAGGTGCCGTCGAGCTCGCCGTACATGACCTCGAGGTCGAACGGCAGCGTCGAGAACACGGCGGGCACCACCAGGCCACCCATGCCGTTCGCGGTGTCGGCGACGACCTTGAGCGGCGACAGCGCCGAGACGTCGACGAAGGAGCGCACGTGGTCGGCGAAGTCGTCGAGCAGGTCGCGCTGCGTGATCGAGCCCGCCGGGGTCACGTCGGCCACCTGCCCTGCGGCGGACGCCTCGGCGACGTCACGGATGGTCCGCAGGCCGCTGTCCTCGCCGACGGGACGGGCGCCGGACCGGCAGAACTTGATGCCGTTGTACTGCGCCGGGTTGTGCGAGGCGGTGAACATCGCGCCCGGCGCGTCGAGCGAGCCGGCGGCGAAGTAGAGCAGGTCGGTCGATCCGAGGCCCAGGTCGACGACGTCGAGCCCCTGCGAGCGGACGCCGTCGCTGAACGCCGCCACCAGGTCGACACCCGAGGGGCGCATGTCCCGTGCGACCAGCACGGTGCTCGCCGGATCGGGCTGGTCCGCGACGAACCGGGCGAACCCCACGCCGATCGCCCGCGCGGTGTCGGCGTCGAACTGCTCGGGGACCAGGCCGCGGACGTCGTAGGCCTTGAAGATGACGTCGAGTGGCTTCACGGGGGTGCACCCTAGCGGGGCACGGTGCCCCGGCCCGAAGCTCAGGATCGGTCGCCGGGCACGAGGACCGAGTCGACGTCGGCCTCGTAGAGCCCGAGGCGTCCCCAGCGCCGGATGCGGAACAGGTCGCGGACGAGCCGGGCGGCGTCACGGGCCACGTTGACCGTCGAGCGCGACGAGTTGACCACCTCGACGGGCACCTCGAGCAGCGTCAGCCGGTACCGCTCGACGAGGTGGAAGACCTCGACGTCGAACGCGAATCCGTCGATCCGGCTGTGGGAGAAGATCAGTGCACCGACGTCGGAGCGCATCGCCTTCAGGCCGCACTGCGTGTCGCGGTACCGACCCAGCAGCACCAGCGCCGTCAGCGTGTTGATGATCCGGCCGCCGACCTCACGGAGTCGCCCGGCGCGCACCACGGTCCGGGTGTCGACGTGTTGGCGACTGCCGACCACGACGTCCCATCCGGCCTCGACGCCGTCGAGCAGGCGCAGCACCTGCGACGGCGCGTACGACAGGTCCGCGTCGGTGAAGGCCACCGCTCGACCGCGGGCGGCCAGCACTCCCGCCCGGACCGCCGCCCCCTTGCCGGCGTTGGGACGCTGGCGCAGCACGCGGTCCGCTCCCGCTCGTTCGGCCCGCTCCGCGGTGTCGTCGTCGGAGCCGTCGTCGACCACCACGATCTCGAGCCCTCCGTCGGCTGCCACCTCGGCCAGCTCGGTGCGGATGCGACCCACCGTCTCGGCGATGCGGTCGGCCTCTCGGTAGGCCGGTACGACGACGCTGAGGCGGACCGAACCGGGAGCGACGGGCCGGGCCACCGGCTCGGCCTGCTTGCCGCGCACCGTCTCGAACATGGCGAGGCGGTAGTTGAGCATGCGGGTCAGGAACGCAGCGGCGAGCGCCGGCGCCTTGATCACCAGCAACGCTCCCCACCAGCCCGGGCGCAGCGCCGCGTCGAGCAGGGTGACGACGGCGACGTCGACCACGAGGGCGAGCCCCGCGGTGCGCAGGTAGGTCCCGAGGTTCCGGAACCAGGCCCTGGTCGGGTCGTCGGGGAACGTGACGAGGCCGTGCAAGCACCATGACACCGCGGTGGCGAGGACCACCGCGGCGGTGTCGGCGAGCCAGGCAGGCCAGTGGGCCAGCTCGAACAGCAGGATCAGCGCGACGACGTCGACCACCGTCGCCGTGGTTCCGACCAGCGTGAAGCGTCGGAGCAGGTTCATCGGCTCAGGTCGGCGCGGGGGACGGTCCGGTCGGAGCGTCCGCATCGGTCACGGCGTCGTCGCTCAGGGCATCGCCGGCAGGGGCGTCGGCCTGTTCACCGGGGATGTCGCTGCCCCCGTCAGCCGCCGCGCTGCCGGCCTCCTCTGCCGAGCGACGGCGGTCTCGCACGTCCCAGGCGCCGAGTGCGGCGAGCAGGCCCACGCCGACGAACGTCAGCAGCCAGCCGAGCAGGTCGCTGCCGCGGTAGCCGTAGCTCAGGACGACGTCGTGCTCGGTCGGCACGACGACCATGAAGTTCGGGCTGACGCGGTACGGGCCCTCGGCGCCGCTGACCGTCCAGTTCGGGAAGTACGAGACCTTGACCAGGACCGGGACGCCGACCTCGTCGACCGAGAACGACACGGTGTCCGAGGTCATCTCGATGTCGGACACCGTGGCCGGCTCGGTCGCCTGCCGCGGCGGGTCCAGGTCGGTCGAGGGGGCACGCGGCCAGTCCTCGGGACCGGAGGTGGCGAGCAGCACGTCCCAGCGGGTCGGGTCGTTGTACCAGAGCACCGCAGGGCCGGGGTCCTTGGGCGGCCTGGGCTGGCCCTCGACCGCGGGCGGGTGCTCGGCGGCGTAGACCCAGCCGTCGATGTGGTCGTCCGCGTCGCTCAGCACGACGGGGTCGTAGGCCAGGGGTGTGACGATCTCGGAGTCGGCGACCTCGAACACGGCCCAGGTGTGCTCCACCGGTTGGCCGCCGTTGTCGCTCGGCACGACGAAGGTCTGGGCGGCGACCTCCTCGAGGTCCTCGTGTTCTCGTGCGGCCGCCACTGCGGCGTCGCTGGTGGCCATGTAGTACTTCACACCCATCAGCTGCAGGTGCTGCACACCCTTGTCCATGTCGAGTTGCTGGCTGTAGGGCAGGTCGCGCTGGGCGCGCGACGGCCCGACCGACAGCTCGGACTGGTTGAGGAAGTGGAACGGCGTCGTCGAGGACGCCTCGAAGTAGAGGCCCTCCATCGAGCCGATGCAGCCGTCGGTGAAGTACGGCAGCAACATGAGCGCCATCGGGGTGCCGAAGCGCTGCAGGCCGCTCTCGTACTCCCACATGGCACGACCGCAGCCGTGCTCCTCGCTCACCTCGGACATCATGTCGACGATGCCCTGGAACTCGCCGTGGGCGGGCTTGCCCTCGAGGCCCTCGTAGTTCCACCGGGCCCAGTCCTTGACGATGCTGGACTCGAAGTTCAGGCCCGCCCAGCGGTACACCGACGACGACGGATCGGCGGGGTCGGAGACCGACTCGCCACCGGGCAGGAGACGCATGCCGCCGAGCAGCACGACCGCCAGAGCCACCACGACCACACCGGTGCCGATCAGTCCGACCGCCAGGGGCTCGTCGCTGCGCGCCGAGAGGTCCTGGACCGCGATGACCAGCGACCGGATCACCAGCGCGAGCGCCAGACCGGCGAGCAAGTAGATCGCCAGGTAGAGGAACGGCAGCAGGCGGGCGTTCCAGAGGCGGTACTGGGGGAAGTAGCGGAAGATCCAGGCGAAGACCATGACGATCAGCGCCAGGGCCCATCCGAGTCGCACGCGGTGCAGCAGCGACAGGATCACGCCGAGCGCCGCGAGCGCGTACACGATGTTGCGGTACGGCATGCCCGACAACGACATCTCGGTGATGTCACGGGCCAGCAGGTGGTCGGAGTACCGGGTGTACTTCTCCCAGCCCATGTCGTTCATCCAGGTGCTGCTGGAGAGGAACGGCAGGAACCAGAACGCCGAGAGCAACGCACCGACGGGACCGACCACGACCACCCAGCGCACGGCCCGCCAGTCCCACCCGGCGAACAGGACGATCGCCGCAGCGATCGCGATCAGCACCATCGTCCAGGGCCCGAACGGCAGCACGCCGAGGGCGATCAGCAGGACGACGCCGCCGGCACCGACGAGCGACAGGCCCATCGCGACCAGGCGTCGGTCCGGGTTGCGGAAGTATGAGGCGAGCTGGGGCTGGAAGCCCGTGAAGAGCGCGAGCGCGACCAGCGAGGCGAGCGCCGGGAACCACCACTGCGGCAGCGGGGTCGGGATCGCCCAACCGACGAACGGCAGACCTCGCTCCGGGATGATCGTGACCAGCGTGATCACGACCAGCACGCCGGCGACGATCCGGCCCGCCCGGTTCGCGTCCCACCAGGGGGTGCGGTCCTCGCGACGGACGAAGAGGATGACCACCGTCGCGATGAGGGCGAAGATCGCCGGGATGAGGTGGCACAGGACGGTCAGCGCCGCGAGCACCGCACCGAGCGCGCGATCACGTCCGGTGTCGATGCCCTTGAACAGGACCGCCAGGAACAAGAAGGCGAAGGTCAGCGAGATCGAGAAGGCGAACTCCCCCGCCATCGTCGAGGCGCCGTTGCCGCCGAGGATCGTGAAGCCCCGGTCGTAGATGAACGGCAGGGTCGCCATGGCGAGCAGCGGCGGGCCCGGGAACGGGACCTTGGCGGCACGGCCGACGGCGTAGAGCGCGACGGGCAGCGTGACCAGTCCCGAGACCGTGACCAGCTTGAACGCGATGTTGTACGGGATCGGCAGCACCAGCACCGTCGAGAACACGACGGCGATCCACACGAGCGTCCGGCCCCACGGTGCGCGGACGCGCTGGAGCGCGAACCACGCCGCGCCGCCGATGATCACCAGCAGCACCGGGATCAGCCAGACCGGTGGGTTGGCCGAGAGCCACACGATCAGCAGCGACGGCACGACCATGTAGAAGACGTACGCGGGGAACCCGGCGTACCAGTCCTGGGTCCAGCCGGTGACGCGGAACTCGGGCAGCAGGTGGTCGGTCAGGAACTTCGGTCCCCAGACGTGGGCACCCATGTCGCCACCGGTCGGCGTCGTGTTCCGGAAGAGCAGATCGGGGCCCAGCGATGCGAAGACCGCGATCCCACAGGCGATCGCGACGAGCAGCCCGAACCACTTCTCGAGCTCCAGGCGTTGCTCGGGGTCCATCGGCTCCCGGGGCGCCGGCGCATCGGTGACGAAGTCCGCGCCCCCGCCGGCGGAGTCCTCGGGACGACCGGTGCCGAGGGTTGCGGTGCCACTGGGGGCCTCGTCGTCGGAGGGAGGGTCGTCGGAGGGAGGGTCGTCGGAGGGAGGGCGCGCGTCGTCGGGCGCGTCGATCGGAGCTACGTCGAGGCCGACCCGTTCGTCCCCGGCCCGGGAGGTCTCATCCATGGAGCAACCATGGTGGCACGGCTCGCCCGGATCGGTGGGCACCGGGCCGACGAGACTTCGAGCGGACTCAGCTGCCGGTCACGAGGGGTGTCATCGCGACGGGGGTCGCGCGGCGATGCGCCGCGTGCCCGCTCGGTCAGGCCGACAGCGAGCGGCGGTAGCGCGTCGGGACCGAGCTGATGTCGTGGAGCACGCCGTCGAGGCCGACGGTCTCACCGTCGCGGTGCCAGCTGCGGGTGTCGCAGTTCGAACACGACCTCATGATCAGTCGGGACCCGTCGATCGTGAGACCGATCTCCACCTGCTGGTTGCCACACGCGTTGCACGACGACACGGTTCTCCTGCTCCACAGTTCGATGATCGATCCGTGCCCCAGCGGCCGGACGAGCCGGTGATCTCCGGCTGCTCGTACTCCATCGGCAGATGGACTACCCCGATGAGAGCGATCCAGAGCCGAATGAGCCGTACGACTGCGAAAATGGGCCGAACGACCCATGTGGGACGGGCGATCCGGGGCGTTCACGGCATGTGTCACACCCCTGCGGTGCCCTGGCGCTCAGGAACGCGACAGGTACAGCGACAACGCGGCGGTCCCGTTGAAGCCGACGTGGACCCAGATCGCCGGACCGAGCCGACCGGTCCGGGCGACCAGGGCGCCGCACACCAGACCCACCACGAACAGTCCGGGGAACTGCAGCGGCTGGAAGTGGATCGCGGCGAACACGGCGGCCGAGATCACGACGCAGAGCGCCGGCGCGAGGCCCTTCTTGCGCAGCGCGCGCAGGAAGAGGCCTCGGTAGAACAGCTCCTCGACGACCGGCGCACCGACGCCGACGATGAGCGCGAACAGGATCCAGCCGATCGACGAGTTCGCCCGGGATGCGAGCTCGCGCGCCGGCTCGGAGAGCTCGTCCTGGTCGGAGCCGAGCGCCCACAGGATCGGCAGGTAGATGGCGGGCAGCACGAGCAGCTGGGTCACGATGCCGATGGCCAGCCCGACGGGCACGTCGAGCCACTGCTGTCGGACGCCGAAGTCAGCGGCCACCCCGTTGCCGAGTCGGCGACCGGCGAACACCACTGCGCCCAGGTAGCCGCCCCACAGCGGGATCTGCAGCAGCGCCATGCCCCACACGGGGATCTGGTCCGAGGTCTTCCAGCCGGCGATCCCGATGATCAGCGCGCCGATCAGGGTCGACAGCGCGAGGCTGCCGAGGATCCCGACGACCACTTCGCCGAGCCCCCAGGTCGGTGTGGGTTCGCCCGCGCCGAGAGGATCCGGCTCGCCCGACGGGCTCAGGGGCAGGGTGGACACCTCAGGCGCCGACGAGGTCGAGCCGCGACGGCTCGACCGTGGCTGCCGCCTCGGACCACCGGTCGGTCAACGACCAGCCCCGCGGCACCCGCACCGTCGACGCGTGCATCCGGCACAGGTCGTGCACCATCGGGTGATCCTCGGGCGAGAGCTCCTCGAGGTACACCACGCCATCGGCGTAGGAGTACGACAGCGTCGCCACCGCCGATCGACTGCATCCGGGACGTGCACAGCTCCTGCTCACCTCGTCGACGGTACCGGCGCCGTCGCTGCGGGTCGGGGATGCTCGCAGGGGGATTGCGCCGCAAGTTCACAGTGTTCTCAGCTGCATGCGATCCACGCCACGGCGATGTCCCCCGGTGCTCCTAGGCTGTGCACATGCCGCCTGAGCAGAACGACACTCCCGCGCCCGGTTCTGGAGCGAAGGGCCGCCCCGGCATGAAGGGCGAGAACGGGCTTCCCTCGTGGGCGGTCTGGATCCTCGTCGGAGTCGTCGCGCTCGCCGTCATCAGCGCGCTGTCGCTCTCGGCGAAGCCGAAGGACCCCATCCCCTTCTCCGAGTTCACCGAGCAGGTCGACGAGGGCAACATCGCCAAGGTCACGTGGAACAACGTCGACCAGGAGATCACGGGCACCCGCAAGAGCGGCGAGGAGTTCACGACCACCGGCCCGACCGAGCCGCCGCCGGAGCTGCTGACGCTCATGGAGGAGAAGGGCGTCAAGGTCGAGTTCTCGACCCCGACCGCCAGCTTCCTCGGCCAGCTGATCCCGCTCATGCTGCCGATCCTGCTGATCATCGGCTTCTTCGTCTGGATGAACCGCCGCGCCCAGGGCCAGATGGGCGGCATCATGTCGATCGGTCGCTCCAAGGCCAAGACCTACTCGACCGAGCGCCCCGGCACCCTCTTCGCCGACGTCGCCGGCTACGAGGGCGTCAAGCGTGAGATCCGAGAGGTCGTCGACTTCCTGAAGGAACCCGACCGCTTCCTCGAGATCGGCGCCCGCATCCCCAAGGGCGTGCTGCTCGTCGGCCCCCCGGGAACCGGCAAGACGCTGCTGGCCCGCGCCGTCGCCGGCGAGGCCGGTGTGCCGTTCCTGTCGGTGTCGGGCTCCGACTTCATGGAGATGTTCGTCGGCGTCGGCGCCAGCCGCGTCCGTGACCTGTTCGAGTCCGCACGCAAGCACGGACGGGCGATCATCTTCATCGACGAGATCGACTCGATCGGCCGCAAGCGTGGTGCCGGCCTGGGTGGCGGCCACGACGAGCGCGAGCAGACGCTGAACCAGATGCTCTCCGAGATGGACGGCTTCGAGGGCACCGACGGCATCGTGATGATGGCCGCGACCAACCGCCCCGACATCCTCGACGAGGCGCTGCTGCGCCCCGGCCGCTTCGACCGCCAGGTCGTCGTGCCGCTGCCCGAGCTCGACGACCGCCGCGCCATCCTCGAGGTGCACGTCCGCCACAAGAAGCTCAGCCCCTCGGTCGACCTCGGCCTGGTCGCACGCGGCACGCCCGGCATGTCGGGTGCCGACCTGTCGAACCTGGTCAACGAGTCTGCGCTGACCGCGGTGCGCCGCGGGTCCAAGGTCATCGAGATGCGCGACTTCGAGGACGCCCGCGACCGTGTCCTGATGGGCCAGCGCCGCGAGTCCATGGTCCTGTCGGACCGCGAGAAGGAGATCACCGCCTACCACGAGGCCGGCCACGCGCTCTGCGCCGCGCTGCTGCCGAACGCCGACCCCGTGCACAAGGTGACGATCCTCCCCCGTGGCATGGCGCTGGGCGTCACCCAGCAGCTCCCGGAAGAGGAGAAGCACTCCTACTCCCAGGAGTACCTCGACGAGTCCATCGTCGTGGCGATGGGTGGCCGAGTGGCCGAGGACCTGGTCTTCAACCACCGCTCGACCGGTGCGAGCAACGACCTGCAGGTCTCGACCGAGCGTGCTCGGCGGATGGTCACCGAGTTCGGCATGAGCGACGCGGTCGGGCCCCGTGCCTGGGGCGGCTCGGGACCGGTGTTCCTCGGCGACGACTTCGCCCAGAAGCCGCAGTACTCCGAGGAGACCGCTCGTCTGATCGACGCCGAGGTCGACCGTGTCCTGCGCACCGGCGAGGAGCGCTGCGTCGACCTGCTCACGGTGAACCGCAAGTCGCTCGACCTGATCGCCCGCAGCCTGCTCGAGCACGAGACGATCTCGGGCGTCGAGGTCAACCGGCTGATCGCCCAGGCGAACGGCGCGGTGCAGGCTCCGCCGTCGGCACCTCCGGCAGCGGGCGCACCCATGGCACCGCCGCCGGTCCCTCAGCACCTCGCGCCGGGCGCCAACCCGACCGCAGATGCCGATCGGGTGCAGGCCGCGCCGGCACGTCCGGCGACCGACGCACAGCCGCCGAACCCGGTCCCCCCGGGACCCGCCGCACAGCCCTTCGGCCCCAACCCGGCCTGACCGGGCGCCGCCCCCCCCCGCTGGGGCGGCCGGCTCAGTGCGAGCAGTCCGGCGGCACGCTGCCGGGGTCGCGGAGCTCGGCGAGCGCTGCCCACAGGTGTGTCGACGACACCGGACCCATGAACGACGACGCCACGACGCCGTCGCTGCCGGCGATGGCGACGATCGGCACCGCCTCGATCGAGTAGCGCTGGTGCAGGTCGCGGTCCCGGACCGCTTCGACCACCTGGACCGCGACCTCGCCCGAGTCGAGGATCGCCGCCTTCGCCGCGACATCGGCGCAGGTCTCACACGTCGCCGAGGTGAACACGACCACCAGCCACGGGGCGTCGGGGCGCTCGAAGTCGGCCCGGTCGAGCTGGGCAGGGGCGGTGTACCCGACCGACGGCTGGGTCGGTGCGTCAGGACGCCGGCGCTGCAGCAGCACCGCGATCACCACGACGACGGCGGCCAGCGCAAGGGCGATCAGGATGCGTTCCATCGGGCTCAGCCCTGATCCGCGAGCGACACGGTGCGCTCGCCCTCGCCGGCGAACGGCACGGCGAGACCCATCGCCAGGTCCTGACGTGACACGAACGTGATCAGACGCTCGACCACGACCGGTGACCCGGCGTTGACGACCACGGTGACGTCGCCGGCGCTCAGGCCTTCGGCGGCCACGGGGAGCGCCAGGCTGTCGCCGGCGGCCACCTCGACGCCGTCGGCCAGGACCAGGCCGTCGTCGGGCCCGCCGCGGACCGTCGCGGTGAACGACACGATGCCCGGGTTGGGGTTGTGGATCTGGAGCATCGGCTGCTGGCCCTCTCCGACGACCAGGCCCGAGGCCAGCCAGCCGGTCGCGGCGATCGGGCTGCCGCCACTGATCGTCGCACCCCAGCGCAGGTTCGGCCGCTGCACGACACCCGGCGTCGTGGCGTCACCCGGGCCGCCGTCGATCAGCACCGAGCGACCGACCACGACGCGGTCCGACGGTTCGGCCTGCACCCGGATCGCATGCAGACCCTCGGCGGGGATCCGGCCCTCTGCGCTCAGGTCGACCGACCCGTAGCGGCGAGCCGCCACCTCGAGCTCGAAGGGCTCCGGAGCCAGCTCGGCGCCGCTGAAGGGCACGACCTGGATCATCACGGTGACCTTCTCGTCGCCGGGGTTGTAGACCACGACTCGCTCGCGCACGCCCGGGCCGGTGAACCCGTCGGCGAAGGCCCAGTTCGAGGCCGGACGGGGCACGCCGAGCATCATCCGGACACCCCGGGCCGGAGGGATGCGGTCTCGGACCTCCGGCGGGATCGCCTCGGGGTCGTAGACCTGCACGGTCTCGGCGATGACCCGGCCGGTCCGCAGCTCGAGCGACAGCGAGAACAGGTCGCGGCGCACCACGGACTCGGACAGGTCGACGACCTTGGTGGAGCCGGCCGGGACCACGATCCCGGTGAGCGCGGCGGGCAGGCTCACTCCGTCGTCACGGGCGACGGTGACGTCCACGCCGGCGTCGGACGAGAACGGGTTGAACAGCACCAGCCGGGCGGCGGAGCCCAGCGCGGTGCTCAGCGCCGGGAAGTGCCACTCGTCGGACGCCGAGGTCGCGCACGCCACCTGGTCGACCCCGAGCGACGTGACCAGGCGGTGCTCGACCACCAGATCGCCCGCCGGGGACTCGACCATGATCGACACGTCGCCGGTCTGGAAGAGCTCTCGGGCCTCGACCTTGGTGGTGGTCCCTGCCGCGAGATCGACGGTCTGCACGCCCTTGGTGCCCTCGGCGTCGTAGGCGGTCACCCGGGCCCGGCTCGCCGCTCCGGGGTTGGTGACGATCAGGTCGTGCAGCGTGCCCTCGACGCCGGTGGCGAACGCGGCGCAGTACCAGGTCGACGACAGGCCATCCGCGCTGCCGGCGGCGGGCAGGTCGACGATCTGCTCCGGCTCCGACGCGGGTTCGGGCGTGCCGTCCCACCAGGTCGTCAGGCCGAGCAGCGCGAGCACGAGCGCGGTCACCACCACGAGTCGGGAGATCTTCATGAGCGGGTCACATCCTCGGCGGCGACGACGTTGCCGTCGTCGTCCACGACCATCACCGGGCCGTCGCTCACCGACGATCGTCGGGTGCGCTTGGTGCGGGCGACGACCCGCCGCTGCCGGACGACGAGCACGATCAGCACGAGCAGGGTCAGCACCTGCAGCGCCTGGAGCCCCCGCGCGGCGAGCGACGTCGACCACTGCAGCTCCGCCTCGCCGGCCGGCCCGGTCCGGAACTGCTGAGCCCAACCGAACAGGTCCGATCGAGGGGCCTCGTCGCCGTCGACGGTGAGCGACCAGCCCGGATCCGCGGTGGACGACTGGGCGATGCGACGCTCGGCGGCGAGCTCGTCGGTGAACCTGGTCCCGGGTGATCGACCGAGCACCGCCGGAGGTGCCGGCGTCTCGACCTGCAGCAGGTCCGAGGGATCGGCGTCACCCCGCTCCGGCAGGGTCAGCTCGGTGATGTCGGAGCGCAGGGGCCAGGCATCCTGGACCTCGAACAGCACGAGACCGGCGTTGAGCTCGATCTCGACCAGGTCGAGCTGCTCGCGCAGCGCCGCCACGACCGAACCCGGGTACGGCGCGGCCGCGGGTGCGAACGGCTGCGGAGCGGGCCGGTCGACCACCGCCACGTAGCGGATGCCCATGGGCGCCAACACCCGTCCCAGCCGAGCGGTCTCGCCGTCGACGGCAGCGTCGAGGGAGTCCTCGAGCACCTCGACCCCGGCGCCGCCGTCGAGGCGGTACCGCTGCGTGACCGTGGGGTCGAGCCCGGTGCTGGTGCCGATGCCGACCCCGTCGCTCCCGGCGAGCTGCCAGCTGGCGAGCGGCAGCACGTCGGGGTCGCCGATCCAGACGGTGCGGAAGTCGGTGCCGTCGTCGACGTTCTCGAGCAGTCGGCGGAAGTCGCCCTCGGGCTGGTACCACCGGCCGTTGGCCGAGGCGACCGTGATCGGCACGAGCGCCACCAACAGACCCGCAGCGGCGACGGCCGAGAGGATCTGGGACACGCCGAAGTCGGAGCCCACCACGTCGTGCTCGAAGGCGAGGGCGCCCATGGCGACCGAGATGGCCAGCCCGAGCACGGCGGGGATCAGCACGAGCTCGACGCCCGCGCCGGCCACGGCGTCGACCTTCACGAGCAGGATCGCGACCACCCACGCGGCCAGGGCGGCGACCCAGCCGGCGATCGCCCACCGGAAGCGCCAGCTGCGCCCGGCGAGCAGCGAGTAGCCGCCCGCGACGAGAAGGCCCCAGCCGAACAGGCCGACCGCCACCGGGCCGACGCTGCCGGTGATCAGCGCCGCGGCGCCCGGTCGGGCGTCGCGACCGATCCACATGCCGGTGATCGAGGCGAGGTCACCCCGAAGGACGGACTGGAGGATCCACGGACCGACGACACCCAGCGCCAGCACGGTCGACACCAGGAGGCGTCCGACGAAGCGCGCCGTGGAGCCCGACCCGGACCGGACGGTCGCCACCAGGACCACCAGCAGACAGCACACGACGAGCAGGCCCGCGCCGAGCGGGCTGATCGATCCGACAGCGACCAGGATCAACGCCGTGCCCGCCACGCTGCGGACCACCGAGGTGGGCGCGGTGGAGTCGTCGCCGAAGGGCTCGAGGCCCGCGGCGCTCGCCGTGCGGCGGAGCAGCCAGGGGGCCGCGGCGTAGGTGACCAGCGCCTGCAGGCGACCTTCGGCCATCGCGTTCAGCGCGACGGGGTTGAGCGCGTACGCCGCGAGCATCGCGGCGCGGCCCTTCGTCGACCCGGTCCGCAACAGCAGCTTCCAGGCGCCGAGCGCACCCAGGAACAGCGGCGCGACGATCAGCAGGCGACGGACCAGGCCGACCGCACCGAGCGCGACGGTGCCGAGCACGCCGAGGCCCGGCACCACCCCTGGTGCGACAGCGCTCTCGCCGAAGCCCGACTCTCGCCAGCCCGACCACCACTGCGCCAGCAGGGCGCTCGAGCTCTGACCCGTGTCGAAGAACTCGCGGATCACCGGCAGCGGACCGTTGATCAACGAGCGGGCGCCGATGAGCACGACGAGCGTGGCGAACAACGCGAGCACGGCGCCGGCGCGGCTCGGGCCCTCGGTGAGGCCCTGCAGGTAGCCGCGACCGCTCTGCGCCACGGCCTGGAGGCGGTTCTCGCCCTCGTCGGCTCGCATCAGTGTCGCGATGCGGGTGCTGCCCTGGCGCATGAGGGGCAGGTAGTCGGCGTCGTGGGCGCGTCGGATGCGCTTCACCCGGGAGCGGGCGCGCATGAGCGACGGCAGGCTGCCCATGTTCCAGAGCCAGGACGCCACGATGTCGCCGGCGCGGTGGAAGCGGCCGCCGACGAGCGAGCCGATCAGGTCGATCGCGGACAGGATCGCGGCGACCGGAGCGATCCGCAGCAGTCGCAGCGGTTCGTAGTTGGTCAACATGGTGCGCGCCTCGTGGCGAACCGCGAGGCGGTTCCAGTTCTCCGGCGCGCGCCGTTCGGTGAACCGGCCGCGGTGGGCGACCACGGCGCTCGGGCACAGGTGCACGGTCGCACCGGCGATGTGCGCCCGCCAGCACAGGTCGATGTCCTCGCCGAAGTACGGGATGCCCTCGGTGAACCCGCCGATCGCGGCGAACAGGTCGGACCGCACGAGCATGCAGGCCCCGGACACCGCGAAGACCTCTCTCGCGGTGTCGTGCTGGGACTGGTCGAGCTCGCCGGGCTCGGACAGCGGTTGGCTGAAGCCGTAGATGTCGACCGAGTAGCCGACCGACCAGAGCCGTCGCGGGTCGTCCCACTCGACGATCTTCGGGCCGACGATGCCGCCGGTCGCCCGGAACGCCTCGGCGACCAGGGCGGTCACCGCGTTCGGCTCGAGCGCCACGTCGTCGTGCATGAGCAGGTAGAACGTCGCGCCCTCGACCGAGGTGAGCACCTCGTTCGTGGCGGCCGAGAGGCCCTCGTCGCTGTCGAGCCGCTTCACGAAGGCCGACGGCAGCACGTCCGCGATGCGCTCGGTCGGGTCGGTGGTCCCGCCGTTGTCGATGACGAGCACCGAGAGGCTCTCGTAGTCCTGGTCCGCGAGGGACTCGAGCGTGCGTTCGAACCAGTCGCCCGGGTCCTTGGTGACGACCACCGCCACGACGGGCGGGGCACCGTGACCGACGATCGGCTCCTCGGACCGGAAACCCCACTTCTCGTCGAGCTCGTGCTCGTCGTCGTCGCTCTCCGGCGCTGCGGCGGGTGTCGCAGCGGGCGGCGTCGGGTCGCTCTCGGGGAGATCGGAGCGGCGTCCGCCGTCCGACGCCATGGGCTCGTCGGGAGCTGGCGTGGGCGTGGACGCTTCGGGCTCGTCAGGGTCGGGCGAGATGGCCGTGTTCCTCCGTACGCAGGGACTTCGAGCGTACCGCGCCCGGTGCTCCCCACCGTGCACCGCCACGAGGCGTTGCCGGGCGCGAATGCGCCCCTACACTCGGGCCCGTGAGCACCTCGCCGTCCACCAGCAGCACCCGATGAAGGCCCTGATCACCGGCGCCGGAGGCTTCGTCGGCCAGCACCTCCTCCGCCACCTCGAGGACCAGGGCGACGAGGTCATCCCGACCGACCGTGTGACCGATGGCCTCGACATCCTCGATGCCGCGGCGCTGCTCGACCTGTTCCGGCGGTCCGCTCCCGAGGTCGTGTACCACATCGCCGGCGCCGCCGACGTGGGTGGCTCGTGGCAGACCCCGCAGGCGACGTTCCGGGCGAACGCCGAGGGCACCCTGAACGTGCTGTGGGCCGCTCGCGAGGCGGGGGCGGAGCGCGTCCTGACGATCGGCTCCGCCGACGTGTACGGCAAGGTCACACCCGAGGACGCGCCGATCACCGAGGACCAGCCGCTGCGGCCGGTGAGCCCGTACGCGGCGTCGAAGGTCGCCGCCGACTACGTCGCGCTGCAGGCGACGCTGGGCTACGGCCAGCACGTCGTTCGTGCCCGGCCGTTCAACCACCTCGGCCCCGGCCAGACCGACAAGTTCGTCGCACCGGCGCTCGCCGGGCGCGTCGCGCTCAACGAGCTGAACGGCGAGCGGGTCGTCAAGGTCGGCAACCTCAGCCCGGAGCGCGACTTCACCGACGTGCGAGACGTCGTACGGGCCTACCGGCTCCTCATCGAGTCGGGTCACCCGGGCGAGGTCTACAACGTGTGCTCCGGCACGGCGATCGCAGTGCAGAGCCTGGCGGACCAGTTCATCGAGATGGCGACGGTCCCGATGGTGCTCGAGCCCGATCCGGACCTGCAGCGCCCCGTCGACATCCCGCTGCTGCTCGGTGACTGCTCGAAGCTGCGCCGCGACACCGGCTGGACGCCCGAGATCCCCCTCGAGCAGACGCTGCGGGACCTGCTCGACGACCGCCGCCGGCTGGTGCGAGCCGACTGACGGCAGGCCCAGCCAGGCCGGATCAGCGCAGGCCGGCGAGGGCTGAGCGCAGCAGCGCGCGCTGGGCCGGATCCGCGGTGGTGCGCTCCAGCTCGGCGAGGTCCCGGCGCCACCGGTCCACGACGTCGCGGGCCAGGGCCGGGGGTGCGCTCTCGAGCCACGTCAGATCGCGCTGCAACAGCGCGAGCTGCAGCTCGACCTCGGTGTGACGGGCGGTCACCAGGGGCAGACGGTCGACCTTCGCCGGCGGGTAGCTGGTGCCCTCGACCAGGTCCCACGGCTCCATCCCGAAGATGCCGGCGAGCAGGGTGACCGTGCGCTCGCCCGGCACGCTGCGCCCGGACTCCAGGTTCGACAGCGCGACCCGTGAGATCGCGATCCGAGCGGCGAGCGCCTGCTGGGTGAGGCCGAGCTCGACCCGGCACGCGGCGATCCGCCGTCCCAAGTGGCCGTCGTCGCAGTGGCCGTCGTCGCGATGGCCGTCGTCGGCGGTCGAGGAGGTCGGGGGTGCGTCGGGGGGAGGGTTCATGGAGAGAAGTCGGTGCCGTGCCAACCCAGTTGGCAGACGCGGCGGTCGGACCAGCGTAGAACGGACGGCATGACCAAGCGCGCGTTGATCACAGGAATCACCGGCCAGGACGGCTCGTACCTGGCCGAACTGCTCCTCGACGAGGGGTACGAGGTGATCGGCATGGTCCGACGCTCCTCGACGGTGACCTTCGAGCGCATCGCGCACCTGCAGGACCGCATCTCGACCGTGCCGGGCGACCTGCTCGACCAGGCCAGCATGATCGACATCCTGCGCACCCACCGTCCGCACGAGGTGTACAACCTCGCGGCGCAGAGCTTCGTGCAGACCAGCTTCAGCCAGCCGGTCCTGACCGGCGACGTCACCGGCCTCGGCGTGACCCGCCTGCTCGACGCCATCCGGATCGTCGATCCGGACATCCGCTTCTACCAGGCGTCGTCGTCGGAGATGTTCGGCAAGGTCGTCGAGGTGCCGCAGTCCGAGACCACCCCGTTCTACCCCCGCTCCCCCTACGGCGTGGCGAAGATGTACGGCCACTGGCTGACCGTCAACTACCGCGAGAGCTACGACCTGCACGCGTCGAGCGGCATCCTCTTCAACCACGAGTCGCCCCGCCGCGGCCTCGAGTTCGTGACCCGCAAGATCTCGAACACCGTGGCCAAGATCAAGCTCGGCCAGGCCAAGGAGCTGCGCCTCGGCAACCTCGAAGCCGAGCGCGACTGGGGCTTCGCCGGCGACTACGTCCGCGCCATGTACCTCATGCTGCAGCAGGACTCCCCCGACGACTATGTCGTCGCGACCGGCGAGACCCACTCGGTGCGCCGCTTCTGCGAGGTCGCCTTCGGCCACGTGGGCCTGGACTACGAGGAGTTCGTGGTCATCGACGAGGCGTTCTACCGCCCTGCCGAGGTCGACCTGCTGATCGGCACCCCCGAGAAGGCGAAGGCCCAGCTCGGCTGGACCCCCACGGTCGGCTTCGAGGACCTGGTCACGATGATGGTCGACGCCGACGTGGCGCTGCTCTCGGGCAAGCTCAACTCGATCAGCTGAACCTCATCGGCTGACGTCGGTCAGCCCAGGCTTCTTCATCCAGCACTCATCCATTGAGGACCGTCGCCGCGGCGAAGGTCGACCTCGCTGATCCGGCCGAGGCGACCTCTGCCGCGGCGTCGGCCATCGTGGAGGGCCGTACAGGACCACTAGGGTCCGGTGCCTGATGTCCACGGTCACGGTGCTCTCCGGAGGAGTCGGTGCAGCCAGGCTGCTGCGCGGCATGGTGGCGGCGGTCCGCCCCGAGTCGGTCACCGCGATCGTCAACGTGGGCGACGACACCGAGCTGCACGGCCTGTGCATCAGCCCGGACCTGGACACGATCACGTACACCCTCGCCGAGGCCATCAACACCGAGACCGGCTGGGGCCTGTCGGGTGAGACCTGGCAGGCGATGGAGCAGGTGCGGCGCTACGCCTCGGCGAACGGCATCGACTCGCAGGACCCGCAGGGCAACGACGCGGCCGGTTGGTTCTCGCTCGGCGACAGAGACCTGGGTACGCACCTGTACCGGACCTCGCGGCGCCTCGCCGGCGCGACGCTCAGCGAGGTGACCGCCGAGATCACCCGGACCTGGGGCCTCGGACTCCGTCTCCTGCCCGTCACCGACGATCCGCTGCGGACCCGGCTGGGCACCGCGGACGGCCGTGACCTGTCGTTCCAGGAGTACTTCGTGCGCGAGCACCACGACGTCGCGGTGTCCGACGTGCGCTTCGTCGGCGCGGACGACGCCTCCCCCGCGCCCGGGGTCATCGAGGCGATCGGGTCCGCCGACGTGGTCTGCATCGCGCCGTCGAACCCGGTGGTGTCGATCGGCCCGCTGCTCGCCGTGCCGGGCGTGGCCACCGCACTCGCCACCGCACGGGACCGGACCGTCGCGGTCAGCCCGATCGTCGGTGGCGCCGCGCTCAAGGGCCCGGCGGACCGCCTCCTGCGAGAGCTCGGTCACGAGGCGAGCGTCGTCGGCATCGCCCGCTGGTACGCGCCGTACGCGTCGACGCTGGTGATCGACGAGGTCGACGCCGACCTGGCCACCGAGGTCGAGGCGCAGGGCCTGCGCTGTGTCGTCGCCCCGTCGATCATGGTCGACCTGGACGCGGCGACCCGCCTGGCGAACGCCTGTCTGGGAGCGCTGCGGTGACCCTCGAGATCATCCCCGTGACCGGCCTGCCCGAGGTGACCCGCGGCGCGGATCTCGCCGGGATGATCGCCGAGGCGGTCGAGCTGCGCGACCGCGACGTCGTGGTCGTCACCCAGAAGGTCGTGTCGAAGGCCGAGGGTGCGATGGCCGAGGTCGACCCGTCGGACCCGCTCAGCCACAAACCGCTCGTCGAGCGCGAGTCGGTGCGCATCCTGCGGCGGCGCGGCGACCTGATCATCAGCGAGACCCGGCACGGGTTCGTGTGTGCGAACGCCGGCATCGACCTGTCGAACGTGGAGCGCGGCCAGGCGGCGCTGCTGCCCGAGGACCCCGACCGATCGGCCCGACGCATCCGCGACGGGATCCGCTTCCGCCACGACCTCGACGTCGCGGTCATCGTGTCGGACACCTTCGGCCGGCCGTGGCGTCGTGGGGTGACCGACGTCGCGATCGGCTCCGCCGGCATCCGGGCGGTGCTCGACCTACGTGGCACCGAGGACGCCTACGGACGAGAGCTCCAGGTGACCGAGGTGGCGATCGTCGACGAGATCGCCGGCGCCGCGGACCTGGTCATGGGCAAGGCGACGGGGGTGCCGGTGGCCGTCGTGCGCGGGCTGGACCCGTCGGCCTTCGGCGAGGGCGCCGAGCGCTCCGGTGTGGTGAGCGACATCGTGCGCTCCCCCGCCGAAGATCTGTTCCGCTGAGCACTCGCTGCCGCTGAGCCGGCTCAGCCCTCGTCGAGCAGCGCGGCGATGTCGTGGAACAGTGCCGTCGGGGCGTGCACCGGCTCGCCGGTCGACTCGTCGGTCAGGTTCGACATGTTCACGTAGATCACGACGGTGAGGTCACGTTCGACGTCGTGCATCACGAGCGCCTCGGAGCCCATGCCCTCGCCGGTGTGGCCCCACCAACCGTCGATCTCGCCGATGCCGAGCCCGTAGCGGTCGTACTCGGGGCCCTCGTCGAGCGGCTCCGCGGCCGAGGTGCGGGCCTTCTGCGACGCCTCCGAGATCAACGAGCCGGTGGCGAGCGCCTCGCCCCACACGGCCAGGTCCGACACGTCGGAGATCATCGCTCCGGCGGTGTCGAAGACCGTGAAGTTGACCACCTGCGGGGACAGCACGTCGCCGTCCATCTGGTAGCCGGTCGCGTGGTCGCCGTTCCAGTCGTCGACGCCCGCGGGGTACACGGTCATGGAGAGGTCCAGCGGCTCGAGGATCCGGGTGCGCAGCTGCTCGTCGAACGTCGAGCCGGTGACCGCCTCGATCACCTGGCCGAGCACGACGGTGTTGGTGTTCGTGTAGACGCGCTCCGCGCCCGGATCGAACTGCGACGGCTCGGTCGCCGCATAGCCGATCAGCTCCTCTGCGGTGAAGGCGCGCAGCGGGTCGGCCGAGAACGCCGCCACCCAGGCCTCGTTCGTGTACTCGGGCAGGCCGCTGGACATGTCCGCGAGCTGCTCGAGCGTGATCGAGTCGCCGTTCGGCAGACCCGGCACGTACTGCTCCACCGTGTCGTCGAGCGCCACCAGACCCTCGTCGACGAGCTGCAGCAGCAGCGTCACGGTGAACGACTTGGTGATGCTGCGCAGCGGCCAGACCAGGTCCTCGGTGACCGGCACCGGCTGGTCACCGGGCTCGACCCCTGGAGCGGGGTCGGCATCGGGGGTCGGGACCGACGCGTCGCCGGTGACACCGGTCCAGACGTCGTCGCCCACGTGCACCGACACCACGCCGCCCGGGGTGGCCAGCTGCGAGGTCAACTCCTGCAGCCGGTCGCGCAGGTCGTCGTCGAGGACGAGCTCCCCGGCGTCCGATCCTCCGGCGCCGGTCGTGGTGGTGTCGTCGCCACCCGCCTCGCCGTCGGAGCTGCACGCTCCGGCGAACAGGGCGAGCAGCGCGACCAGCGAGAGCAGTGCTCGGGCCGGACGGGACGTCGGAACAGCGGAGTGTCGAGACATGGGAACTCCATCGGCATCGCGGGCGAGAAGTTGCGCGAAGCATCGGCGAGGACGTCCCGGACGACATCGGCGCTCCGATAGCTTCTCGCATCATGGCCCGCAGCGCTCCCGCTTCCTCGCTCCCCTCGATGGAGGGACGCACCGTCGTCATCACCGGCGGCAACTCGGGCATCGGCCTCGAGACGTCGGTCGTGCTCGCCGGAGCGGGTGCCCGCATGGTGCTCGGCTGCCGCAACCAGACCAAGGCCGACGCCGCCGTCGACGAGATCCGCCGGCGCAGCGGCAGCGATGCGGTCGAGAGTCGGCCGCTGGACCTGGCGGACCTGGACAGCGTGCGTCGCTTCGCCGCCGATCTGTCCGACCTGGACCGGATCGACGTGCTGATCAACAACGCCGGCCTCATCCTCGGCGAACGGGCCGAGTCCGCCCAGGGCTACGAGGCGACCTTCGCCACCAACCACCTCGGGCCCTTCCTGCTGACGAACCTGCTCGACGAGCCGCTGCGCGCCGCCGAGGCCGGGCGGGTGGTCAACGTCGCATCGGTCGCCCACACGATGGCACCGAGGGGCATCCGGTGGTCCGAGGTCGAACAGCGCCCCCGCTACCAGGGCTGGACCGTCTACGGGGAGTCGAAGCTCGCCAACATCCTCCACGCCCGTGCGCTCGCGACCCGCTACGAGGGATCGTCGGTGGTCGCCCACTCGCTGCACCCCGGCAACATCCGCTCGGGCTTCGGACAGGACGGCGACCTGCACGGCTTCAGCGACCGGCTGCTCAAGGTCGGCGCGTTCGTGCTCATCAGCCCCGAACAGGGAGCGCGCACCTCGGTGCACGTGGCGACCTCGCCGGATGCCCTCACGTCCTCGGGTGACTACTGGGCCCGCTCGCGCAGGGCCAGGCCCGCTCCGTGGGCCCGCAACGACGCGCAGGCCGAGAAGCTCTGGGCGGTCAGCGAGCGAATGATCGCCGTGGTCAGCTGAGCCCTACGCCAGCGTTCCGCCGTCGACCCTCAGCACCTCGCCGTTGACGTGCGCGCCGTCGGCCGACGCCAGGTACGCGACCGCAGCGGCGATCTGCTCCGGGCCACGCATCCGGTCGAGCGGCATGATCCGGTTGATCAACCGGGGGTCGGCGCCCTCGGGCACCTCGAACGCGTTCTGGATCGGGGTCTCGATCGACCCGGGCGCCACGGCGTTGCAGCGCACCCCGAGCTTGCCGAACTCGACCGCGAGCGTCAGCGACAACGCCAGCACACCGCCCTTGGACGCCGAGTAGGACGACGTCCACGGGTGACCGGCGAGCGCCGCGGTCGAGGCGATGTTCACGATGTTGCCCTGCGACTCCAGCAGGTGCGGCATGGCGTCACGGCACATCAGGAAGGTGCCCGTGAGGTTCACCCCCAGGATCCGGTTCCAGTCCTCGAGCGTCGTGAGGCGGAAGTCCTTGAACTGCAGGATGCCCGCCACGTTGCACAGCACGTCGATCCGTCCGTGCTCGGCGACGGCGGTCGCGATCACCTCGGCGACCGACGGCTCGTCCGAGACGTCCGACACCAGCGACGTCACGGCTCGACCGTGCTCGGCACAGGTCGCGGCGGTCGCCTCGAGGCCCTCCGCGTTGACGTCGGTCAGCACGAGCGCCGCACCCTCGGCGGCGAGCCGCTCGGCGGTCGCCCGCCCGATCCCGGAGCCGGCTCCGGTGATCACGACGACCGTGTCCTCGAAGCGCTCCATGTTCAGGCCTGCTTCCGGAAGTAGTCCAGCACCGCCGCGGTGCCGTCGCTGAGCTCGGTGAACGGCTTCCAACCCAGGTGGAGCTCCGCACGGGATGCATCGAGGCACGACCGGTCGAGCTCGCCGTGGCGGGCGGGCGCGTACTCGGGACCCTCGGCGACGCCGGCGTTGTCGGCCATGGCCCGGTAGAGCTCGTTGACCGAGGTCTCGACGCCGGTGCCGATGTTGCACAGCAGTCCGCTGCCCCGGTCCGCGGCGCGGACGAAGGCGTCCGCGACGTCGTCGACGTAGACGTAGTCGCGGGTCTGCTCGCCGGTCCCGAAGACCTTGCAGCGCTCACCGGCGAGCAGCTTGCCGGCGAAGATCGCCACCACGCCCGCTTCGCCGTGGGGGTCCTGACGGGGGCCGTAGACGTTGGCGAGGGCCAGCGAGGTGTACTCGAGCTGGTGCAGCTCCCGGTACGAGTTCAGGTAGTCGGTCGCGACCTTCTTCGTGACGCCGTACGGGGCGACGGGGCGCTGTTCGTGCGACTCGGTGACGGGCAGGTCCTCGGGGTCGACGTCGCCGTAGATCGTGCCACCCGACGACGCGAAGACGACCTTGCGGGCACCGGCACGCCGGGCGCCCTCGAACACGTTGAGCGCGCCGAGCACGTTGATGCGCGCGTCGAGCGCCGGATCCTCGACCGAGACCCGCACGTCGATCTGCGCGGCCAGGTGGAACACGACGTCGGGTGCACGCCGCTCGATCAGCTCCGTGACCGTGGGGTCGCAGATGTCCATCTGGTGGAACGAGAACTCGTGGTCCCGGTCCGCCCGGGCGTCCGCCAGGTTCGACAGCTTGCCGCTCGAGAGGTTGTCGACGACCTCGACGGCGTGCCCCTCGGCCAGCAGCCGATCGACCAGGTTCGATCCGATGAATCCGGCTCCGCCGGTGACCAGCGCCCTCATCGACGTGTCCCCCATGTGTAGATGTGACCCACCTGGCGGCGCTTCCGGCTCACCTCGTGGCTGTGTTGACTCACTCGTGGCTGTGTTGACTCACCCGTGGCTGTGTTGGCTCACCACGCGTCGGGGCCGGGGAAGCGTTCACCGCTCGAGGTGGTCCCGGCCGGGACGTCCTGGTCGAACCCGACCACGGTCAGGTCGACCAGCGTGCTCGACGCGCCGACCGACGACCTGGCACCGACGACCGAGCGTTCGATGCGGGTGCCCGCAGCCACCCTGACCCCTGCCATGAGCACGGAGTCCACGACCTCGGCGCCGGCGGCGACGACCGCGCCGGGGCCGACGTACGAGCGGCTGACCTTGGCGTCGACGTCGACGCGGGCCGACGGGTCGACGCCCGCCTCGAAGGTGCCGCGCACGCCGTCGAGCAGGTCGAGGTGCGCCTGCAGGTAGGCCTCGGGTGTGCCGGCGTCGATCCAGTAGCTGTCGGACTGCACGCCGAACAGCTCGCGGTCGGCGACCAGCTCGGGGAAGATCTCCCGCTCGATCGACACCTTGCGACCGGTGGGGATGCGACGCAGCACCGACGGCTCGAGCACGTAGGTGCCGGCGTTGATCCAGTTGCTCGGCGCGGTTCCGGGGTCCGGCTTCTCGATGAACGCCTCGACCCGGCCGTCGGAGTCGATCGGCACGACGCCGTAGCGGGAGGGGTCGTCGACCGGCGTGAGCGCGATCGTGGCCGCACCACCCAGCTGCGCGTGGCGGTTCCACAGCGCGGCGATGTCGAGGTCGGTGAGCACGTCGCCGTTCACGGCGATCACCCGCTCGTCGACGCCCGCTGCATCTGCGGCGAAGCGGATGGCACCGGCGGTGTCGAGCGGCTCCGGCTCGACCGCGTAGACGAGTCGCACGCCGGCGCAGCGGCCGTCGGGGAACTCGGTCCGGAAGGCGTCCGGCTGGTAGCCGAGGGACAGCACCACCTCGTCGACGCCGAAGCTGCCGAGCTTCGCGACGACACGTTCGAGCATGGTGACGTCACCCACGGGCAACATCTGCTTCGGAGCGGCGAGGGTCAAGGGACGCAGGCGGGTTCCGAACCCGCCCACGAGAACGATGGCCTTCATGGCTCAGCCGGCGCCGGCTTCGGTGGTCGACGTCTCGGCGGGCGCCGTCGTCGTGGTGGTCTCGCCCTCGACGGGGGCGCCCTCTGCCGGCGCGGGTGCGGTGGTCGTGGTGAAGTCGGTCGAGCCCGGCTCGGACGCCGTGCCCGGCTCGACGTCGCTCGGAGCGGCGAGCTCCGGCATCGACGGCGGGAGCTTCGGCTCGGCGCCCTCGGGCAGGAACGCCAGCACGAACGCCTCGCCGTCCTTGCGGAAGCGGGTGTCGGCGATGTCCTCGGTGACGACCTTGGGCTCGGTGCTCTCGGTCGACTGCGGCGGCCAGACGTAGAGCACGACGCGACCCGGCTCCTTCTTGCCGTCCTCGCCCTCGCAGTCGTCGCCGTTCTTGTAGGTCGTGCCGTCGGCGAGCGTGAACTCGCCATCGCCGACCGTCAGGCCGATCTGCTTGGCGAAGATGCCGAAGGTCGCGTTGTCGCCGGAGCTGGCGGTCAGCCACGGGTGGATGTGGATGAGGCCGTCCTGGTGGGTGTGGATGCCGGTGGTGTCGGGACCGTCGTCGGACGGGTTCGGCTGGAACTCACCGCAGACGTCGATGCCGAACGCGGCGTGCCAGTGGTCCTGGTTGGCGACCGGCGCCTCGGACGCCGACGCGGCGCGCTCGTTGCGGGCGAAGAACACACCCACGCAGCCCACGACCAGGATCGCTGCGATGAGGGCGGGGTAGCCCAGGTTCCGCCGCTGGCCGGGCGCGCGGCTGACGCCCGCCTGCTGGACCTTCTTGATCTTCTTTGCCGACGACGCCTTGCCCATACGGGCTGACACGGTAGTCGCACCGACCCCCCGATCCGAACCGGACCTGAGAATTCCGGGAGCCGCTGGGAATCGGGCGCCGTTCAGCGGCTCCGACGGCGGGCGACCGCCTCGAAGAGCTCCTCGTAGGCGAGGCCGACCGCCGCGGGCGAGACCCAGTCCTCGACGAACGCACGGCCGGACCGGCCGAGCTCGGCTCGTCGCTCCGGATCGTCGACGAGGGCGGTCAACGCCTCGCAGAAGGCGTCGGGGTCCTCGGGTGGCACCGAGACACCTGCGCCGGCGGCCCGGACGGTCTCGGCGACCTCGGTCCCGGCGTCGACGCTCGCGAGCACCGGCCGTCCCGCGGCGAGGATCGAGTAGAGCTTCGACGGCACGCTCGAGCGGGCCAGGCCGCGCTTGAGCGGCACCAGGTGCAGGTCGGCCGCCGCGAGCACCTCGGGCAGGCGCTCGCGGGGCTGCATCTCGACGAAGGTCAGGTTGTCGAGGCCGGCGGCCGAGGCCTTCAGCGGGTCGAGGGCCGCTCCCCCGCCGTTGATGACGAACCGCACGTCGCTGCGGTCCTGGTTCCTGCGGGCGGCCTCGACGACCAGGTCGAGCGACTGCGACATGCCGACGTTGCCGGCGTACATGACGACGGTGGCGTCGCCGAGCCCGTACTGCTCCCGGTAGCTGTTCATGCGATCGGTGGGGGCGATCCGCTCGGTGTCGACGAAGTTCGGGATCACGTGGACCCGCTCGGGGCGGTTGCCGCGCAGCTTGCCGGCGACGTTGTCGCGCAGGTCGTCGGAGAGCACCGTCACCGCGTCGGAGCGCCGGTACAGGAAGCGCTCGAGCGCCGACGCGACCGCGATCACCCTGCGGTCGGTGATGGCGCCCAGCTCGACGGCGACGTCGGGGAAGACGTCCTGGATGTTGAACACGAACGGCGCGCGGCGTGTCACCGCGGCGAGCCACCCGGCCACGCCGAGGGGCAGGGGCGGCGACATGACCATCACCGCGTCGGGTCGTGTGCGGGTCAGCAGCGCGGCGACGGTCGCCATGCCGGTGAAGCCACCGAAGGCCACCGCCCGGGCCGGGATGTTCGTCTTGTCGGTCGGGAACGGGTGGAGCCGGGTGATCCGACCCCACGAGGTGCGCTCGGTCCGCCACAGCCGTCCACGCCACTCCGGCTCGACGGCGTGACGGCGGTACCAGGGCAGCGACGTCACGATGTGCAGCCGATGGCCCCGGTCAGCGAGCGCCTGGGCGATCGCGGTCATGACCTCGCCGGTCGGGGCGACGTCCGGTGCGTAGTGGGGGCAGAGGATCAGGAGGTTCATGTGCTCGTCGCTGCAGCTCGCCGGTAGGCGGAGACGAGGTCCGTCGCGGTGCGCAAGGGCGTGAACCGTGCTGCGAGCTCGTGTCCCACTGCGATCCGCGCCGCCCGCTCCGGAGCGTGCAGCTGCAGCACAGACTGCATGGCGTCGGCCCAGGCTGTCACGTCGGAGGCGTCGACCAGGTCACCCGGCGCGACGACCTCGGGCAGCGAGCCGGCGTCCGCGGCGATGACCGGGCAGCCCCGCACCATCGCCTCGAGCGCGGGCAGGCCGAAGCCCTCGTAGTTCGACGGCACCGTCACCGCGGCGGCGCCCGCGTAGAGCGCCTCGAGACGCTCGCGCGACACCCGACCGGTCCGCACCACTCGACCCTCGAGACCGTGGGAGCGGATGCGCGCCCGCACCCGCTCCTCGCTGGGCCCCTCGCCGCCGGTGAGCACGAGCGACACCGACGGGTCGTCGCGTGCCAGCAGCGCGAAGGCGTCGACGAGCAGGACGTGCTGCTTGTGGGGGTACGTGATGGCCGGATAGAGGAAGTAGGGACCCGGCAGCCCGGTCGCAGCGGGCTGCACCGCTGCGACGCGGCCCCGATCGCCGGCGACGTACCACGGCACCACGCGGACCCGGTCGGCCGGGACGCGGAGCAGGTCGACGACGCGTGAGCGGGTGAACTCGCTGGGCACGCACACCACTCGGGCACTCCGGGCGGACCGCCCGACCATCGAGGTGATGTAGGCCCGCTTGGCCCGCGTGAAGTTGTCGGGCAGGTCGAGGGGTTGCAGGTCGTGCACCGTGAGCACGTTCGGCGCGGGTGAGACCAGCGGCGACACACCCCCGGCGTGGTGCACGACATCCGCGCCGATCCGCCGGGCCGTGCTCGCCAACCAGGTCTGCTCGGCCAGTACACGTCGTGCCTTGTCGGCGCCGTCGAGCTCGCTCACCTCGCACGGGAACCTGGCCGCCAGGTCCGGGTGCGCCGCGGGGAACGACGACAGCACGGCGAGTCGGATGTCGAGGTCCGGCTCGTCGAGCGCCGCGACCGCTCGCAGCGCGTCCGTGACGGAGTCCTCGCTGCCGCCCACCACGCCGGGCACCAGCCAGAGCAGGTTGACGAGCACCTTCATCGATCGCTCCCCTGCGCCACCGCAGCACTGCAGCACCGCGTCACGCCGCCGCCTCCCGGTACACCGCGCCGGTCCGCCGTGCGCACTCCGCCCAGGTGGAGCGGGCAGCCTGCTCCCGGCCGAGGACGCGCAGGCGCGCCGATAGCTCGTCGTCGTCCAGCACCCGCGCCAAGGCGGCGCCGAGGGCGGCGGCGTCGGTCGGGTCGACCAGCAGCGCGGCATCGCCGGCCACCTCGGCGGTCGAGGTCGTCGACGACGTCACCACCGCCGCGCCCGCCGCCATCGCCTCGAGCACCGGCAGTCCGAACCCCTCGGCGAGCGACGGGAAGCAGAACACCGCCGAGGCCCGCATCAGCGCGGCGAGCTCGTCCGCGGGAACGAACCCCAGCCGGGCGACCGGGAACGGCACCTCGGGCAGCTCGTCGGCACCGCCCCAGCCGGCGGGCCCCGCGAGCGCCAGGGTGACGTCGGGCCGCTCGAGGCGACACATCGCGTCGAGCAGCGTCGACAGGTTCTTGCGGGGCTCCAGGGTGCCGACGAACAGCACGTACGGGCCGAGCAGTCCCCGCTCCTCGGCGACCTCGGCCGCCCGCACGTCGTCGACCTCGACCGGCTCGACCCCGTACGGCACGACGCGCAGCTGCGACTCGTCGAAGCCCACGTCGAGGCAGTCCGCGAACGTGGCCCGGCTCGGCACGATCACCCGTGCGGCGTGGTCGCGGATCCAGCGCAGCCCCGCCCCCATCAGCCGAGCGCCGCGCCCGTCGGGATGCATGCCCGGCTGCAGCGGGAACAGGTCGTTCACCGTGGCGACCAACGGCGCACGCCCGAGCGGGGCGCGCAACGGCACCGTCAGGTGCACCACGTCGACCGGTCCGGTCGCCGCCTCGATGCTCGGACGACCCGAGCGCGCCCAGCTGTCGTAGAGCACCGGCAGCGGCAACGGCAGCCGAGCGACGGGCACGGGCGGCGTGAACGGCGCGGCCGGCAACGTCGAGCGACCCCAGGAGCCGGGCCGACGCAGCTCTCCGGCCGGGCCGACCCCGATCAGGTCGAACTCCTCGGCGGCCTGCAGGGCTCGCACGACGCCGAGGGCGGCACTGGCGGTGCCGCCGGGAACGCGGTGCCAGCACTGCGTCAGCGTGACGGCGACCCGGGGTGGCTCGGACATCTGCTCAGGCGCGTCCGATGCCCTGGAATGCGAACCCGCGACGGGCGAGGGCGGAGCGGTCCAGCACGTTGCGCGTGTCGACCACGGCCGGGGCGACGAGCGCCGCGGCGACCCGGTCCAGGTCCGCCCGTGCGAACTCGGGCCACTCGGTGAGCACGACGAGGGCGTCGGCGCCGGTGCACGCGGCATAGGGGTCGGCGACGGTCGACATCCCGTCGAGCACGTCGGTGCCGGCGGCGACCTCGGGGTCGTAGGCACGCAGCGTCGCGCCCGCGGCGAGCATCCGACTCGCGATCTCGATCGCGGGTGAGTCCCGCAGGTCGTCGGTTCCCGCCTTGAAGGTCAGGCCCCACACCGCGACCGTGCGGCCCTCGAGCGGCGCGCCCATGACGGCCTCGGTCTTGGCGAGCACCCGTTCGAACTGCTCGACGTTCACCTGCACCACGTCGCGCAGCAGCTGGAAGTCGTAGCCGGCGTCCGCCGCGATCCGGATGAGGGCGCTGGTGTCCTTGGGCAGGCAGCTGCCACCCCAACCGGGTCCCGGCTGCAGGAACTTCTCGCCGATGCGGCGGTCGAGCCCGAGCCCGGTCACGACGTCGTCGATGTCGGCGTCGACCGACTCCGCGATCGCTGCGATGGCGTTGACGTAGCTGACCTTCAGCGCGAGGAAGGCGTTCGAGGCGTACTTGATGAGCTCCGCGGACGCCGGGTCGGTGACCAGCATGGGCGCCGAGAGGCGCAGGTGGAGCTCGGCGACCCGGAATGCGGTCGAGGAGTCGTCCGCGCCGATCACCACACGTTCGGGGTGCAGGAAGTCCCACACCGCCGACCCCTCGCGCAGGAACTCGGGGTTCGACACGACGTGCACGTCCTCACGGCCGAGCGCCGCGGCGACCACGCCGGTCGAGCCGACCGGGACCGTCGACTTGTTGATGACGATGGCGCCGGGGGCCAGGTGCGGACCGATCGACCGAGCAGCCGACTCGATGTAGGACAGGTCCGCCGAGCCGTCCGCCGCCTGCGGGGTGGGCACGCACAGCAGCACGAACTCCCGGTCGACCACGCCGCCGACGGCGTCCGAGGTGAACTGCAGACGTCCCGCGGCGCGGCCCTCGGCGACGATCTCGGCGAGGCCGTCCTCGCTGATCGGCATGATGCCGTCGTCGAGGCGGGCGACCTTGGCCCGGTCGTTGTCGATGCAGGTCACGTCGTGCCCGAGGTGCGCCAGACACGCTCCGGTGGTCAGACCGACGTAGCCGGTGCCGACGACCGCGATCCTGTTGCTCATCTCACGCCTTCCTGCACGGCCCCGGGCCACCGGGTGGCTCGAAGGAGTCTCGCACTGTACTGACTCAGCGGCAGACGGCTGCCTTCTCGGGATCGGTCGGCACCACGCCGGGCACGGTCGTCGTCTGCTCCGGGACGCCCTCGTCCCCCTCGACCACCGTGGTGTCGGGGTCCGCGGTGGTCTCGGTGCTCGAAGTCGTGTCGAGCGAGGTCTCGGGCGTCGTCTCCGCGGTGGTGACGGGCGGGAGCTGGTCGGCCGGCAGCTGGTCGAGCGGCACGGCCTCGGGGCGCACGGTGCCGAAGTCGGCGCCGACCTCGAGCACCACCCGGTTGCCGGGCAGGTCCTCGTCCAGGTCGAACTCCGGCATCACGTCGAGCTGTGCGGCGAGCAGGACCGCGGCGTCGCGGCCGGTCGGCCCATAGGTGATCGTGGTGCGCTGGACCTTCGAGCTGTCCTCGACGACTTCGGCGTCGAACTGCACGGCGTCGAGCTGGGCCGCGATGCCGGCGAGCTCCTCGGCCTGGCTCTCTCGGCCGGCGACGTCGACGATGACGTTGCGGGGCTGCAGCGGTGCTCCGGGGTCGACGCCGCGGAAGGGCACGAGCAGCGGCTCGGCCTCGTCCCAGACGATCTCCTGGTAGGCGACCCCGCCGCGAGGGGCCGCGATCGTGGGCACCTGCACCGACGCCAGCGAGTCGGGGTTGAACGACTTGAACTTCGACAGGAGGCTGAGGATGGTGCCGACGTCGAGGGTCTGGTCGAGCGTGACCGACCCCGCGGCGGCGTTGACGACGCCGACGGCCGTGCTCGGGTTGCGCAGTCCCTTGTCGGCCGCCCGGCGCAGCGCGCGCTTGATGAAGTCCTGCTGACGGGTGATGCGCCCGAGGTCACCGGTGCCGTCGGTGCGCCACTTGCCGTCCTCCTCGTACTCGAAGTGACGGGAGCGGGCGTAGGCCAGCGCCTGCACCGGGTCGAGCATGCGACAGCCGGGCTCGCGGACGTCCAGGCCGGTCTCCTTGTCGCGCACGGGCGTCGCGAAGTACACGGGCACGCCACCGAGCACCTCGACCAGGTCGCGGAACGACTGGAAGTCGATCTCGACGTAGTTGTCGATCGAGATGCCGAAGTTGCGCTTGATGGTCTGCACCAGGTTCTTCGGACCCTCGACGCCGCTGATGGCGGTGTTGATGCGCGACATGTTGCCGCCGGGCGAGATCGCGACGCGGCTGTCACGCGGGATCGACAGCAACCGGACCGACTCGTCGCGGGGATCGACGCGCAGGATCATGATCACGTCGGCCAGCGTGCCGAGCTTGGAGCGACCCTCGGCGACCGCGTCGTCCTCGTCCAGGCGTGCAGCGGAGTCGGTGCCGATGATCAGGAAGTTCCGCGGCTCGCTGACCTCGGAGGTCGGCGTGAGCGTCGAGTCGAACTCGACGACCGGCATGCTCTCGAACTTGGTGCGCACGGTGCTCAGCCCGTAGGCCGTGCCCAGGCACGCGATGACGAGCACCACGTTGGTGCCGAGCAGGAGGCGCTGTGGCCAGGAGCGATGGGAGCGCCGTGCGCGGTGTCTCGCCACGGAGCGAAGGTAGCAGCCCCCACCTGCCGCCCCGTGACCACCGCCGTACACTCCTGGGCATCGTCCCAGCGTCCCGCACCCCCTCGTCCCGCACCGCTTCGCCCGGCTCCTCGATGGCGGCGCTCGCAGTCGTGGGCGGACGACTGTGCTCCGACCTCGTCGAGGTCACCTCGGACCTGGCCGCCCTCGATTCGTCCGGCTTCTGGGCGGTCGTGCTTCCCTTCGAGGGCGACCCGGTGTGCGCCCGCTTCGCCACGGTCCGCCCCGCCCGCCCGTGGCCCGGCCCACGGTGGATCGGCCCGAGCCCCGACGCCTGGACCAGCAGCCTCGACCGCGACCAGTTCATGGCGTCGGTGACGACCATCCGCGAGCGGATCGCCGCGGGCGACGTCTACCAGGTCAACCTCACCCGTCGTCTGAGCGCACCGCTGCCCCGCCCCACCGACGGTCGCTCGACCGACATCGCCGCGCTGGGCGCCGCGCTCGCTGTCGGCAACCCGGCGCCGTACTCGGCGGTCGTGCGGCTGCCGAGCCACGGGATCGCGGTGGCGAGCGCGTCACCGGAGCGCTTCGTGCGGCGCGACGGCGACGTGGTGCGCTCGTCGCCGATCAAGGGCACCGCGGCGACCGCTGACGGCTTCCTGGTCAAGGACCGCGCCGAGAACGTCATGATCGTCGACCTGGTCCGCAACGACATCGGCCGCGTGTGCGAGTGGGGCTCGGTCACGGTGCCCGAGCTGCTCGCCGTCGAGCCGCACCCCGGGCTGCACCACCTGGTCAGCACCGTCGAGGGCCGGCTGCGACCCGGCGTCGGGTGGGCCGACGTCGTCGACGCGACCTTCCCGCCGGGCTCGGTCACCGGCGCCCCGAAGCTGGCCGCGCTCGAGTCGATCGCCGAGCTCGAGCCGGTGCCCAGGGGGCTCTACTGCGGCGCGATCGGCTGGGTCGATGCGGACCGACGCTGCGGCGACCTGAACGTCGCGATCCGCACGTTCTGGATCGAGGACGACGCCCTTCACTTCGGCACCGGTGGCGGCATCACCTACGGGTCGGATCCGTCGGGTGAGTGGGCAGAGACCGAGCTCAAGGCACAACGGCTGCTCGAGGTGGCCTCGTCGCCCGGCGACCCGGTCGCGGTCGGACAGGCAGCGGTCGGACAGGCAGCCGTCGGACGTCCCCTCGGTGGGCGGTGTGCCACGACCGAGTCCGAGGAGGACGGCCATGGCTGAACGCGACGAACGCCAGGTGGTGTGGGTCCGGGGCGCACTGGCCGACCCGGCCGAGGCGTCGGTCCACTGGTCCGACCACGGGCTCACCGTGGGCGACGGCGTCTTCGAGACCATCGAGCTGCGACGGGGCACGCCGTTCGCCCTGACGCGTCACCTCGATCGGCTCGAGCGCAGCGCGGCGGGGCTCCGGTTGCCGGCGCCGGACCGGTCACAGGTGCTCGACGCCGTGTCCTCGGTCGCCGAGGCGTGGGGCACCGAGCCCGGGCGACTGCGTGTCACCTACACCGCCGGCGCTGCGCCGATGGGCTCCGAGCGCGTCGGCGCCACACCCACCCTCGTCGTCGCCGCCGCCCCGATGACGGTGCGCGTCGACGCCACGTCGGTGCTCGTGGTGCCGTTCACCCGCAACGAACACGGCGCGCTCGTCGGGCTCAAGACCACGTCGTACGGAGAGAACGTCGTGGCGCTCGACCTGGCGCACGAGGTCGGGGCATCCGAGGCGATCTTCGCCAACACCGCCGGCTCGCTCTGCGAGGGCACCGGCTCGAACATCTTCGTCGTCGTCGACGGCGAGCTGATCACGCCGACGCTGGCGTCCGGCTGTCTGGCCGGCATCACCCGCGCGCTGCTGCTGGAAGCCCTGGCGACGGACGCGCCGGAGCTCCGCGTCGCCGAGCGCGACGAGCCGCTCGAGGTCCTGCAACGCGCCGACGAGGCGTTCCTCGTCTCGACGGGACGACACGTGCAGCCGATCTCGCAGGTGCTCACGAGCGACGGTCTCGGCGACGCCTCCGACCGAGCGCTGCCCGAGTGCCCCGGCCCCCTGACCACCGCCGCCCGACAGGTGTGGGTCGAGGCCTACGAGGACCGCCTCGACCCCTGAGGCGGGTGCTCAGTCCGCTGGGCGCAGGTGGACCACGTCGCCGACGGTGACCGTGGTCGTGGTGCCGTCGTCGCCACGCACGACGAGCGCGCCGTCGTCGGCGACGTCGGCGGCGGTGCCGAGCAGCTCCGAGCCGGGCAGCTCGACGCGCACCCGCCGACCGATCGTGACGCACCGCCGCCGGTAGCGCTCGACCAGCGAGCGGCAGGCGTCGGCCGAGGCGAGCTCGGCGACGGGGTCGAGCGCACGCAGCAGCGCGACGACCAGGTCCTCGCGCTCGACCTGGCCGCCGAGCAGGTCGACGGCGGTCGCGGTCGACGCGAGCTCGTCGGGGAACCCCACGCCGGACCAGGCGACGTTGAGCCCGATGCCGAGCACCACCGCGCCGGTGGCCGCGTCGCCGGTCATCTCGGCCAGCAGGCCGCCCAGCTTCAGATCTGCGCCGTCGGGTCCGACCCCCGGTGCGACGACGTCGTTGGGCCACTTCAGCCCCACGTCGACCCCTGCGAGCTCATCGAGCGCCTCGACCGCCGCCAGGCCGAGCGCGGTCGACAGCAGGTGCGCGCCGGTCGCGGGGAACGGCGGGCGGACCAGCACGCTCATCAGCAGCGACGCCCCCGGCGGCGCCTCCCAACGACGCTCCAGGCGGCCCCGTCCGGCGTGCTGGTGGTCGGCGACGAGGGCACGGTCACCGGCTCCCGCGACTGCGGCGGCGACCAGATCAGCGTTGGTGGAACCGGTCTCCGGCACCCAGTCGAGGTGGGCGAACCTGGTCCCTGCGAGAGCTGTTTTGGCGCGTTCGGTGGTCACGGGGGAAAGATAGAGCGTGTTTTCAAAGGTCCTCATCGCCAATCGTGGAGAGATCGCCGTCCGGGTCATCCGGGCATGCCGTGAGCTCGGGATCTCCACCGTCGCCGTCTACTCCGACCTCGACCGGGACGCACTTCACGTGCGCCTGGCCGACGAGGCCTATGCCCTGGGAGGGCAGACCGCCGCGGAGAGCTACATCGATGCCGACAAGATCCTCGACGTCATCGAGCGCTCCGGCGCCGAGGCGGTGCACCCGGGCTACGGGTTCTTCTCGGAGAACAGCGAGTTCGCGAAGCGCATCACCGACATCGGGGTGACGTTCATCGGTCCGCCGCCGTCGGCCATCGACGTCATGGGCGACAAGATCTCGGCCCGACTCGCCGCGGAGAAGGTCGGTGTGCACGGTGTGCCCGGCACGACCGACATCATCACCAGCCCTGACCAGGTCGCCGCGTTCGGCGAGCAGTACGGCTACCCGATCGCCATCAAGGCCGCGTACGGCGGCGGCGGTCGAGGCATGAAGGTCGTCAACGGCCCCGACGAGGTGGCCTCGGCGCTCGAGTCCGCGCAGCGCGAGTCGCTCGCCTACTTCGGCCGCGACGAGTGCTACATGGAGCGCTACCTGACCGGACCGCGCCACGTCGAGGTCCAGGTCATGTGCGACACGCACGGCAACGCCGTGTACCTCGGCACCCGTGACTGCTCGGCGCAGCGTCGCCACCAGAAGCTGATCGAAGAGGCGCCGGCCGCCGGCATCCCCGCGGCGATCATCGCCGAGATGGGCGAGGCGGCGGTGGCCGTGGCCAAGGGCTGTGACTACGTCAACGCCGGCACGGTCGAGTTCCTGTACCAGGACGAGTCCTTCTACTACCTCGAGATGAACACCCGTCTCCAGGTCGAGCACCCGGTGACCGAGCTCGTGACCGAGACCGACCTGGTCGAGCTGCAGCTGCGCGTCGCCGCCGGCGAGCCGCTGCCGTTCACCCAGGACGACGTCGAGATCCGTGGTCACGCGATCGAGGTGCGCATCAACGCCGAGGACGTGGCCGAGGGCAAGTTCCTCCCGTCCCCCGGTCCCATCACCAAGCTGCGCGTGGCCTCGGGCTACGGCGTGCGCTGGGACGGCGGGTACGAAGAGGGCGACGAGATCAGCCAGTACTACGACAACCTCACCGGCAAGCTCTGCGTGTGGGGCCGCACCCGCGACGTCGCCATCGCCCGCACGATCCGTGCGCTCGAGGAGATGGAGATCGAGGGCGTCGCCACGACCATCCCCGCCGACCTGGCGATCCTGCGCCACCCGGACTTCGCGGCGCTGACGCACTCGACGAAGTGGGTCGAGGACACCCTCGACCTGACCGGCGTGTCCGGCCAGCCGATCGCCACGACCGACGGCCCCGACGACGACCCCAAGGTCAAGCGTGACGTCGACGTCGAGGTCAACGGCAAGCGCTTCGCGGTGTCGGTGTACGTGCCCGAGTCGCAGCTGGCGCCGGTCGCCGGCGCCGGGCCCGCCAAGGCCAAGAAGGCCAAGCGCGGTGCCTCCGGCGGCGGCGGTGCCGCGGCTGGCAGCGGCAAGATCGCCGTGCCGATGCAGGGCACCATCGTCAAGGTCACCGTCGAGGTCGGCCAGACGGTCGCCAAGGGCGACTCGGTGGTCGTGCTCGAGGCCATGAAGATGGAGAACAACGTCGCCGCCGACGTCGACGGCGTCGTGACCGAGATCTTGGTCGAGGCCGGCCAGTCGGTGACCGCCGGCGAGGTCGCCGTGGTCATCGAGCCCGCTGCGGCCGACTGATCGACCCCGTCCTTCCGACGACGGCCGCTCCTCCGGGGGCGGCCGTCGTCGCGTCCGGAGGAGTCCCGCCCGACCGGTTTTCGAGGACCTCGCCGTAGCCTCACAGGATCGTCGGGACCGTCTCCACCGACCCCCGCGTGCGTCTCGGCTCCCGCCTCGGTGAGGCCACGACGGTCACGCGGGTGGCGCTCGCCGTGTTCGTCGCGCTCCGGGCGCTGACGATCGCGGTGGCGGACCTGCCGACGATCATGCCCGACGAATACGGGTCATGGGCGATCGCCACGCGCCTCGCCCTCGGCGACGGGCTCGTGTCGATGCAGGACATGCCCTCGTACCCGCTGGTCCCGGGCCTGGCCCTGGTGCCGCTGCACTGGATGCCCGTCGGGCCGGCGACCGCCTACCGACTGGCACTGGTCCTGTCATCGGTCGCGGCGTTCGTCGCGGCCGACCTGGTCCGCCGAGCGGTCCGCTCCCTGCGACCGGACGAGCCGCTGCTCGCGGCCACGGCCTTCGCCGTCGTCCTCCTGTCCCCGGCGCTGCTGACCACGACGTCGTTCACCTGGGCCGAGCCGGCGGTGCTGCTCTGCTGGGCGACGATGTGCTGGGCCGCCGTCGAGATCACCCGGCGCGACGAGCTCGACGGGGCGCTCGCCCCGCTCCTCGCTGGCTCGATCGCGGCAGGCGCCGCACCGTTCGTGCACGGACGGCTCATGGCCGCCCCGGCGATCTGGGCGGTGCTGCTCGTCGCCGTGGCGTGGCGCAGCACCGGTGCTCCGGCACGGCGACGCGCGGCCGCGGGCGTCGCGGTCACCCTGGTCGTCGCACTGCTGCTGTCCCGCCTCGATGCCCTGGTGAAGGCCTCGCTGTGGACCGACGCGATCGGGCACGACACCGGAGCGCTGCGCGGGTCGGCCGCCTCACCCGAGGTGTGGTGGACCGTGCTGTGCGTCGCGATCGGACAGCTCTGGTACGCCGTCGCCGCCTCGTTCGGGCTCGCCGCGTTCGGGGTGCTCGGCTGCGTCGCCGCGATCCGTGGCCGCCACGGCGCCACGGCCCGGCTGGTCGCAGGGTTCGTCGCCGCGCTCGCTGCGTCGAACCTCGCCCTGTCGACGATCGCGATGTCGTCGGGCACCTTCCGCGCCGCCACGACCGGCTCCACCGGCGGGGTCGATACTCGACTGCGGTGGGACCACCTGGTCTACGGCCGCTACAACGACGCTGCCATCGTGGTCCTGTCGGTGGTCGGCCTGTTCTGGCTGTGGTCCGAGCGCCGTCGGGTCATGGCGACCGCCGCCGTCGTCGTGGCGTTCCTCGTGGCGTCGGTCTCGCTGGTGCTGGTCCGGGCCGCCCAGCTGCCGCTGGTCGGGCAGGTGGACGTGAACGTCGCCGGCGTGACGATGTTCGACGCCGGTGCAGGCGCGGCGGCGCTGGTGATCGGGACGCTGTCAGGTGCGATCACGACCGGCGCAGTGGCGCTCGGCGCACGTCGAGGTCGGCCGCAGCTGGCCGGTGTCGTGGTCGTCCTGCTCTGCCTCGCCGTGATCCCTGCGGGCCTCCGGACCGCTGCGCAGCAGCGCTCCCTCAGCACGCCCGATGTCGCCGGCCCGGTGGGTGAGGCCTCACCGGATCACCCCGTCGCGGTGATTGCGACCGACACCGCCTCGTTGCCGTTCCTGCGGCTCGGAGCGTTCGGCGTCCAGCACCAGCTGGTGCACGCCGGCTGGACCTTCGAGTTCGCGGGATCCCCGAGTGAGGAGCTGGCCCGGACAGCGGAGGATCGCGCCGAGGTCGGCCTGGTGGTCCTCGACGCCGGCGACCACCCCGGCCCCGGCTGGAGCGAGGTCATGGAGTTCGAGGGCTCGGCCCTCTGGCGACGGGACTGACGGCGTCCGCACGGGCCGGCGTCCCGCCTTCCAGCGGTGTGACTGTGCCTGCTCAGCAGCGTGACATCGTGCGATCGAGCTGCTGCGCCATCACCTCGAGCGACGAGCGCTTCGTGCAGGCGAGCCGATAGCGCTGGGCACGTGCACGGCGCCCGTCGGGGTCGGCGAGCAGCTCCTCGAGGTGGGTGCGCCACGCCGTGGCATCCTGCGCGGGCAGCAGCTCGCCGGTGACCCCGTCGTCCACGGCGTCGATGAGCCCCTCGAGGCTCGACGCGACCACGAGCGAGCCCTGCATCGCCGCCTCGATGGCCACGAGCCCGAAGCCCTCCATGTCGCCCGGCACCGGGATGTTGGGCTGCACGAAGACGTCCGCGCCCCGCATCAGGCGGTCACGCTCCGAATCGCTCACGCGGCCGAGCAGGTGCACCCGCTCCCCCAGGCCCAGCCGGGTCACCTCGGCCTCGATCGCCTCGCGGTCCGGGCCGTCGCCGGCGATCAGGTAGTGCACGTCGGCCGACAGCTGTGGCACGACCTCGGCGGTGAACCAGCGCACGCCCTTGCGCGGGACGAGCCGTCCGACCGTCGACAGGACCGTCGAGTCGGGCGTCAGGCCGACGGACCGCCGCAGCTCGGCGCGCGCCGTGTCGATCTCGTCGTCGTCCACGACGGGCGCCTGCAGACCGAGCGTCAGCACCTCGACGCGGTCGGCCGGCACGCCCGCACCCCGCACCGCCTCGGCGGTCGCCTCGCTGATGGCGAGCACCGCTGGTGCCCGGCGGAGCCCCGGCATCGCGATCCGCTGGTAGAGCGGATGGTCGAAGGTCACGTCGAGGCCCATCGCCATCACGGCGTGGGGCACCCGGCGCCACCGCAGCAACGGACCGATGATGGCGTAGAGCGCGACGTCACCGCAGAGCACGGTGCCGACGCGGCCCGACAGGATCCGTCGGCAGAGCGTCAGGAGCGCGCCGGGCAACCAGAGCGCCGTCGCGGGGACCGAGCCGCCGTGGGCGATCAGGACGGGATCGCTCGACGTGGACCGGATCCCGTTCCACACCGCCTCGGCCAGGGTCTCCATGCCGCCGACCGATGGCGGGAACTTCCGGGTGATGAACACGAGGGGTGCATCCGCGCCCCGATCGGCGGACCGGGTGTCCCGGCGTCCGGGCGGTGGTGGTGGCAACGCAGGGCTCCTCGTGGGTGAAGATCCGATCGTAGGGGTTCGGATCGGCGGCTCCGGGCACATGTTCGTGCCCGATTGGGGCCTTGGCTAGCATCGGGGCCGACGACTCGGACGGAGACGCCTCGACGAGGCCTGCGACCGACGAGCTGCCGGCCACGCGCTCTGATGAGGTCGCCGGAGGCGTGGACCCGTCGGCGGACAGATCGGTGTGATGAACAGCCAACGCCTCAAGATCGTCATGGTCGCCATCGGCATCCCGGCGACGATCCTCGCCGGGTGGTACGCCTACGGCGACATCCAGGAGCTCGTGGCGCCCCCGCTGTGGGCGCTGCTCCCGGCGACCCTCGCGAACCTGGTCTCGCTCGTGTGCAGCGCACGGAGCTGGTCGGTGCTGATGGACGACCTCGCCCCGCGGCAGTCCCTCGACGACGCCTTCTACACGTCGCAGCTCATGAAGTACACGCCGATCGGCGGCGTCGCCCAGGCGCTCGGCCAGGCGGCGCTCGCCCGCACCGACGAGGTCGACATGGCCCGGTCCGCCACGGCGATGATCGTGTCGAAGCTCACCACCGTGCTCGCCGCGGGTCTCTTCGGGCCGGCCCTCGCGATCTCCAACAGCGATCTGCCGGGCTGGTTCCGCCTGCTGCTGCTCACGACGCCGGTGGTGCTCGTGCTCGCCCGTCGCGACCTGATGGCCTGGGCGCTCGGCCGGTTGCGCGGCGTCATCCCCAAGGTGCCGGACCACACGGTGCTGTCGTCCCAGCGCCAGATCTGGGCGTCGGTCGCCTGGGGCGCGGGAGCGCTGCTGACGGCCGGCATCTCGTTCGCGACGCTGGCCATCACCGCCGGTCTCGGCGTCGGGTGGCCCCAGGCCGTCGCCGGCTTCGCGCTCGCGTGGGCCGTCGGCTTCCTGGTGATCCCGCTGCCCGCAGGCCTCGGCATCAGGGAGGCGGCGCTCGGGCTGCTCGTGGCCGGCAACCCTGCCGCCCTGCTCGTCTCGGCGGTGCTCTTCCGCGGCGTGGCGATCGCCAGCGAGGCGCTGCTGTTCTGCCGGATCCGGGTGCAGGCCCGGCTCGCCGCACGACGGGGTGCGGTCTCGCCGCCGATCGACGAGGCCGGCTGAGAGCCCCTCGAGCTCGGTCCCCGCTGCTCGGCGCTGTGAGATACTTGGCCGGGTGACTGCAGACGACACGGCCGGTGAGGCACCGGGCCACACGACCGAGCGGATCGACCCCTCGTACTACCTGTCCAGTCGGGCGGACGCCTTCCTGTACGCCTGCCACCTCGCCACCTACGACTTCGCGGCGACCTTCACCGAAGGTCGCCGGGTCCTCGACTTCGGCTGCGGTACCGGATACGGCACGCACCGGATCGCACCCGGGTGCGAACGCATCGTGGGCGTCGACGTCAGCGACGAGGCGATCGGCGAGGCGACGCGGCGCTTCCAGGCGCCCAACCTGGGCTACCAGCGGATCGCTCCCGCCGAAGAGGCCCCGCTGCCCTTCGACGACGACTCGTTCGACCTGGTGCTGTCGTTCCAGGTCTACGAGCACCTGACCGACACCGGGGCCTACCTGCGAGAGGTCGCGCGGGTCCTCACCGACGACGGCACCTTCATCTGCGTCACCCCGGACCGCAGCTCGCGCCTGCTCCCCGGTCAGCGCCCGTGGAACCGGTACCACGTGCACGAGTACTCCCAGGCCGAGATGGCCGAGGAGCTCCGCCCGTTCTTCGACGCGGTCGAGGTCGCCGGCATGTCGGCCGGACCAGAGCTGCTGCACCTCGAGACGGATCGCTACCGCAAGCTCAAGTGGCTGACGTACCCGGTCACGTTCCCCGGGGTCCCCGAACGGATCCGGACCGGCGCGCTGCGTCAGCTGCAGCGGCTCGAGCGCAGCCGCCCGAAGGCGCTCAGCGATGCCGGCTCGACCACCGCGACGCTCGAGAGCTTCGACGTCGACCCCACCCAGGTCGACGTCTTCACGACCGACTCACCCAGTCTGAACGTCGTCGGCATCGCTCGTCGTCCGCGCTGAGCCGCCGACGCCGCGCAGCGGTGGGCGCACCGGCTCGAGCTCCTCGCGACGCTGACGAACCCGGACGTCGGAGATGAGCCGACGGTTCGCCGAGAGCAGATCGGCCAGCAGGCCGAAGATCCACACCTGAGTGGCGAGCAGGAGCAGCACGGCGGCACCGACCAGGCTGGGCACGCGGCTGGCGTGGTCGTCGGTGAACACCTGCAGGAAGAACCACCGCAGGATCAGCGCGAGCCCGAACAGGAACGGGACGAGGCCGATCCCGAAGAAGAACCGGAACGGCTTGTACAGGGCGAACGACCGCACGATCGTCGTGCCGGATCGCCAGATGTACCGCGGGATGCTCTTCACCAGGCGCGACTCGCGGGTCTTGGGGTTCACGCCGATGTCGACGCCCCGGATCCGCATGCCCTCCCAGCCGGCCTGGACGATCGTCTCCATCGTGTAGGAGTACTTGCCGAACACCTGGGTCCTGATGGCCGTGTCGCGGCTGAACGCCCGGAACCCCGAGGCGGCGTCGCGGACGTCGGTGCCGGAGAACGCACGCACGACGCTGCTGCCGGCACGCTGGAGGCGCTTCTTGAGCGGCGAGAAGTCGTCGACGGCCTCGATCGGACGCTCGCCGATCACCAGGTCGGCGTCACCCGCGACGATCGGCGCCACCAGGTCGGGGATGCACGAGCCGTCGTACTGGTTGTCGGCGTCGGTGTTGACGATGACGTCGGCGCCCGCTCGCAGTCCCGCCTCGAGGCCGGTCAGGAAGGCGTTCGCCAGACCCCTGTTGTCGGGGACCCGCACGACGTGGTCGACGCCGAGCTCGCGAGCGACCTCGGACGTGCGGTCCGCGCTGCCGTCGTCGATGACCAGCCACTCGACCGTGTCGAACCCGGGGACCTCTCGGGGAAGGTCCGCCAGCGTCGCCGGCAGCGTCTCCTCCTCGTTGAAGCACGGGATCTGGATGATCAGCTTCAAGGGTCGACCGCTCCAGTCGTTCGGTGCACGGCGCGATGGTACCTCTTCCGACGCAACGGCCATCACACCGCCCCGTCCGGGTGCGCGACGTACACCGTGAGGTCCCGCGGGAAGAAGAACTGGTCGTCGCCCGACATGTAGCGATCCGGCGCCCCTTCGAGCGTCCGCTCGATCTCACGGGGGTTGAGCGGGATGGTCACGCTCTCGACGGAGCTGCTGCTCCCCTCGATGAACGGCTGGAGGCTCGCGGGGTCGGTGGCGACGAGCGTCAGCTCCGCGCCCAGTTCGGCCGCTCGACGGCGAGCGGCCTCGACGGACTGCGCGGGGTCGTCCACCGGACCGACGAGATGCCCGACGGGCACCTCGCACACGCTCCTCAACGGCGGCATCAGCGTGAGCTGGGCGATGCCGTCGACCACGAGCACGACCGCATCGTCGCCCAGGGCGTCGCACATCTCCTCGACGGCGCCGAGCATCGACGACTGCTCGGTCGGCAACGCGAGCGGCGCCGTCGTCAGCGCCGCCGGGACGACGAGCAGCGCTGAGGCCCCGACGCGCATCATCGGAGCGGCCTTCGTCGGGGCGAGCTCGATGAGCCGTTCGAGCAGCACCGCCGCCGCCAGGACCACCGCGACGAACACGATCGGGACCAACCGCCGTGTCGCCCACATCTGGTCCGGCGTGATGTTCGGCAGAACGAGGTACACGATCCCGCCGGTCGAGAACAGCGCCAGCGCGACGGTCAGCACCGGCTCCAGCGTGCCGCGCAGCAGGCGAGCGACCATGAAGCCCACGCCGACGATGCCGAGCGCCACGGTGACCGGACCGACGTACCAGGCCACCCAGTTGACCGACTGCTCGAAGTAGGTCCGGAACAGATCGACGGGCTGACCTTCTCGCTCCTGGATCGCGGCGATCACCCCCCAGCGTTCGGCCGACGCCCTGTCGGTGGTCACCAGCGGCCGGACGATCCACAGGGCGCCGAGCAGCCCCGCCACCACGACGCCGAGGGCGGTCCCCAGCCAGGCCCGTCGTCGCCGGCACCACGACGCGACGACATCGACCCGGCGCCAGAGGAGCATCGCCAGCGGAGCACCGACCGCGACGATCAGGCTGAACAGCACCGCCTGGGTCGCCTGCTTGCCGATCCCGCCATCCGTCGAGGAGTACCCGCCGGTGAGCGTGTAGAAGTCGATCAGCCCGACGGCGATGCCGGGCAACACCGCCAGCGCGGCGACCGGGACGACTCGCCGGATCGCCGGACGACCGAACACGAGCGAGAACGCGGCGAGGGCGGCGAAACCAGCGAGGTACAGGAACGACTCGACGCGGACGACGACCAGCATGCCGACGACGAACCCGGTCGGCGCAGCGAGCGACCGGCTCGGTCGGTCCCAGAGCGCGGCGGCGAGCATCGCTGCGGTCCATGCGGCCATCAGCAGGTTCGGCTCGGAGTACACGTCCCGGGCGATCACCAGCAGCGGCAGGCTGGCGCCGATGACGACCGGGACCACCAGCGCGAAGAAGGGTCGGCGGAGCGCTCGGGCGGTGACCGCGTAGACGGCGAGCAGGCCCAGCGCGGTCACGACCCCGGTGAACCTGAAGAGCGCCCGGTGACCCCCGAGGTCGTACGCGACCGCCCCCAGCGCCGAGGTGAAGTGGTTGAACTGGAACTCGAGCCCGTCGTCGGTCGGGTAGACGCCGGGCGAGTTGTACCCGACGTCGGGCACCCCGGCGAGCGCGTCCTCTTCGTGAGGGGCGTCGAGGCGCCCCTCGTTGCTGATCCAGATCGCCGCGTTGACGTAGATCGCCGGATCGCGGTCGGTCAGCAGGTGCTGGGACGGCGAGAACCCGTACCACCCGGACGCGGCCACGGCCAGCAGGATCGCGAGCCCCGCGCCGACCGTCGTGGCGTTCCGCCCCGGTCGAGGCCCGTCGAGCGGTCGCAGACCTCGCCACAGCAGCCACAGCAGCGCCCCCCAGAGCACGGCGGCGCCCGCCAGCGCAGCGAGCAGCGAGTAGGCACCGGCCATCGCGAGCACCAGCGCCACCAGGCCGACGCTCAGCGCACCGGTCGCCCCGGCGGCCACCAGGAACTCGAACCAGCGCGGCGCCCCCTCACCGGCGTCGGCGGCAGGACGGTCGTCGCCCGCCGAATCGACCGCCGGCGCCGCGTCAGCCCGGGGCACCGAGCAGTCCCCGCAGCCGTCGCGTCGCGTACCTGAGCACGCGTCGCACGTGGCGAAGCGGTGAACGCCCCGCCTTGCGGAGCCGCACGTCGACCTCCTTCAACAAGGTCGTCGTCGGGAACACGTCGAGGGTCTCGCTCCCCGGGGCGACCAGCTCGGCCGCGGCGCGGGGCTGGTAGTCACCCCTGCGGGCCCGTGCCCAGACGGACCCGGCGATGGGACGCAGCTCTTCGGGCGTCGTCTTCTCGTCGATCTCGGCGAGGATCTCGAGTGCCTGCCCGAGTCGCTCGGAGCCGATCTTCTCCTCGGCGCTCACGCAGCGACCGAGCCACTCGAAGGTGTCGTGCAGCCCGGTGAAGGTACCGGACTCCTCGACCACCCAGTCGCGCAGCAGGTACTCCAGCCCGTAGATCGTCACGTTGAAGTAGTGCGACGGCACTGCATGCAGCGGCTGCATGAACGCGATCTCGATGTAGAGGACGCCGTCGGGCTTCAGGACGCGGCGGATCTCGTCGATCGCCTGCTGGGGATCGGGCACGTGCTCGAGCACGGCCTGGCTCAGGACCACGTCGAGCGAGCCCGTCCGGAACGGCAGCCGCAACCCGTCGGCGTAGATGTCGGGCAGCTCGAAGTGCAGGTACTCCAGGTTGTAGACCCGAGGATCGCCGAAGCGGCGGTCACCGCCGCCGCAGTCCACCGCCACGGCGTCGGGTCCGAGGTCGTCCAGCAGGTAAGCGAACGGCGGCGGGAACCCGTTGCCGCGGTTCTCCGGCTCCAGCGACGGCAACGGCGCGTCGTCGGGACGGCGCAGCTCGTCGAAGCGGCTCACCACGACCTGGCTCCCCGGGTTGTGGGGGTTCGGTCGTCCGGTCGCACGCACGGTCAGCCGATGCGGCCCGTCCTCAAGACCGACCAGGTCGACGAGGACCAGCTCGGTCTCGACCCGGAACAAGGTCTCGGTGCGGACCAGCTCGTCGTCGACGTACAGCTCGGCGACTCCGCACCAGTCGTGTGCGTAGAACGAGATCGAGATGCCGACGCCCTGGAAGTCGACCTGCAGCTCGTGGGGACCGTCGCCGTCGGTGCTCACGCCCTCCCAGCCGTGACGCCACGATCCGACCTCGCTGACCCGCGGGTCCTCCGCGGCGATCGGGCAGCGGACGTGACCACCGGGGGTGCGGGTGGCCCGGGCACGCTCCAGGTCGACCGGCCGGAAGCTGACGTCGTAGCTCTCGACGATGCCCACCACACCGTGCGCCGCGCAGCGCAGATCGGCGTCGACGACCAGACCGGCGTGACGGCTGGCGTCGTGCACCCCGAGCGGGCCGCCGCATGCCGGACAGGCCAGGACCTTGATGAGCCGATCCTGGCGGCCTGCCAGCTCTGCCGCTGTCGTCATGTCGTCGCTCCTGGGTCGTCGGAGGGCTGGGCCGCGTCGGAGGGCTGGGCCGTGCCGGGGGCGCCGACCGTCGCGACGAGCTCCATCTCGTAGGTGCCACCGTTGCGGCGGCCGGTGGCGAGCACCTCGACGTCGGTGAACCCGACGTCGAGCAGCATCTCGGTGAGCGAGTCCGCGGTGTACATCGCCAGGTGGTCGTCGCCGGTGTAGTCCTGCAGGCCGAAGATCGCGACGGCGAGCTCGTCCATCGACAGGTCGGCCTCGGCGGCCGAGCGGACCAGCGCTGCCAGGTCCGGGCAGACGACCCGGAGTCGACCGCCGGGGGCGAGCAGCCGGTGCCAGTACGGGAGGATCACCGTCCGCAGCTCGTGGAAGCGGAAGTGCTCGACCAGGTGCTGGGAGCAGAGCTCGTCGAGCGACCCGTCCTCGAAGGGCAGCCGGCGCACATCGGCCACCACGTCGATCCCCGGCAGCTCCCGGGCGTCGGTGTTGACGTAGCCGTCCAACGGCTTCTCGCCCGCTCCGACGTTGACCCGCAGCACGCCTCCGGAGCGCTCGACGAGGGCATCGAGGCCTCCGTCGGCGACGATCTGCGGCTCGGGCAGGCTCTCTGGGGGCGGACCCGCCGGGAGTCGCTCCCGCAGGTCCATCGCCATCGCCTCCTGCTTCCGAGCGAGCACGTCCAACCAGCCGGTCAGCATGTCGAAGCCGGAGAACTGCTGTCGGGTCAGCTCGTCGATGCGCGCCGAGAGCAGGCGTTGCCGGGCGGCGACGTCCTCGGGCGCGAGCGCCACGGGGCCGTCGGACCCCGGGTCGGGCACGGCGGGCGCGGCGGCGAGCGCGGCCAGCTGGGCCTCGACGCGGTCGAGTCGCTGGGCGAGCTGGTGGTCCCGCACTGCCTGCGTGGAGACCTCGCCGGCGACACGGCGCAGGGCGCCGGCGGCACGACGAGCCCGGCGGTCCGGCCTCGTCGGCAGCGGCGCGGCCGGCGCAGGCTCGGCCGAGGCGGGTGCGACCTCGTCGAGCCAACCGATCGGGGTCTCCTTGGCCGAGGCCTCGGGGCTGAGCGCGAGCTGTCGCACCACGTCGGTGCGCGTGCGTCCGCCGGCGAGCTGGGCGAGCAGCTCCTCGACGTCGGGACCCACGCCACGGCGGAGCACCGCATCGAACGCCCGCTCGAGGAAGGTCCGGTCCTCGGCCTCGGACAGGGCCCAGAGCACCTGCTGTCGGACCGCTCGGCCCCACAGCGGGACGAGCTCGGCCTCCCAGGCGGCACCCAGGGGGTTCGATCCGTCGCCCGACTCGCCGAGGCCACGCAGGATCGTGAGCGGCGATCCCCCACGTGTCAGGTGGTCGAGCTGGATCTGGAGCTCCCAGTCGTAGAGGTCGCGTCCGTAGGCCAGGCGGTAGAGCTCGTGGAGGAAGTACGTCTGGTCGCCGATCAGCAGGCGCACCAGTCGTCCGATGACGTCGACCGGGGACCGGTCCGGGGCAAGCAGCACCGTGGCGGCGGCGACAGCGTCCTGGGCGCCGAGCGCGCCGGCGGCGACGAGCACGTCGGCGAGCTCCGCGGCGGCGATGCCGGTGCCCGAGGGCGTCCACCCGTCCGCGATCGCCGAGTAGAGCTCCTCGGTGCGGGCCACCGCGTGCTCGAGCTGCCAGGTCGACTCGAACAGCTCGCGGCCGCGCCGACCCATCTGCTCCCGGAGCGCGCCGTCGCCGATCAGACGTGCCAGGGCGGCGGACAGGGCGGGCGCGTCCTCGATCGGCACCAGGATGCCGTTGTCGTCGACCAGGTCCGACATGCCGCCCTCGTCGCACGCGACGACGGGCTTGGCGAAGCTCATCGCCTCGAGCAGGACCAGACCGAAGGACTCGTAGCGCGACGGCGCGCAGAAGATGTCGCAGCCGGCGTAGGCCGCGCGGACCTCGTCGTCGTCGAGCTCACCGGCGAAGTCGACCCGGGCGAGCAGCTCCGGGCGGTCCGAGTGCCGACGGAGGAAGTCCTCGCGGTAGGTCGTGTCCATCTCGGTGCTCGGCGTGTCCCGGCCGATGATGCGCACGCGCAGCTCGGGGAACGCCTCGAGCAGCTCGGGCAGGACCTCGAGCAGCAGGTCGATCCCCTTGCGCCGCTCGAGGCGGCCGACGAACAGCAGCTCGACGGTGCCGTCCTCGGCCCGGGCCGCGGGGGTCACGCCGGGGCTGGGGTCGTCGAGCCCGAAGTGGGCGAGATGGACCGAGCCGTCGGTCCGCGCCAGCGCCGAACGCTCGGTCGCGGTGCTGTTGGCGTGCACGAACGGCGCGCGGCGCAGCGTCTCGGCCTCGAGCGCTGCCAGCCTCCGGATGTGTTCGATGTCGTGCCACGACGGCAGGATCTCGAGCACCTTCTCGATCGTCGTCACCAGCGTCGTGACCGTCGGGAACCGACGGTCCAACGATGGCAGCAGCCCCTCGCAGTTCCAGATCGGGGCCGAGACCACGTCGACCGGTCGGCGGCGATGGAGGCGGTCGACCTCGTGGTAGAGCGCCGAGCAGTGCTCCAGGTTGAAGCGCAGCGGTGAGCCCTCGAGCACCTCGACGTAGCGGTCCTGCACCGGGACCCGATGGACCCACACGCCACGGTCGACGTCGATGCGGTGGACCGTGTCGGTCCGCGTGACCACGTGGACCTCGTGCCCCTCGGCGGCCAGCCCTCGGGCGGTGTCCGACGTGAACCGTCCCACGCCCCCGACCGCGGGCGGGTACTCGCCCGAGACGAAGCAGTAGCGACGGGTGTGGTCTCCGCCGAGCACCGGGAACGGCCGGAAGTCCCCCTCGGGCGCACCGATCTCGATCGAGCGTCGCTCGGCGGCGAGGCCGAGCTCGATGCCCTCGGCGATCCCCCGGTGCACCTGCTCGACGTAGGGATCGATCCGCTCCGGCTGGCCGATGCGGGCCAGCTCACGACGGCCCGCGCCGATGACCCCGTCGGACCACTGGCCCAGCCGCAGCAGGACCTCGCCGCGGGACCGGTCCGTGCAGCCGTGCGACAACGCGAAGTAGTAGCGGTTCTTCACGATCGGGTACGGGTGGGTCCACGTCGTGCGGTCCGCGCGCAGGTGGCTCGGCAGGTAGTGGTGGTGCACCGCGGCACCGTCGAGCGGCGCCAGGCGGTGGCCCCGATCGATCAGCTGCATGCACACCTCGACCTCGTCGAGGTAGTACTCGATGGTCTCGTCGAAGCCGCCGATCTCGGCGAGCGACTCACGGCGGAAGCTGCAGTTGGTGCCCTGCAGGTACACGAACGGGTCGGCGCCCGGGTACATGTACTCGTCGAAGGGACCGGTCAGGTCGAAGCGAGGGTCGCCGATGCGCGAGCACGCCGAGTAGCGGTACTGCAGCTCGACGCCGGTGTGGTCCCAGACGAGTCCGCCGGCGCCGACCACCCGGGGGTCGTCGTACGCGGCGGCGAGCCCGGTCACCCAGTCCGGTTCGGGCACGGCGTCGTCGTCGATGAACGCGACGACGTCGCCCGCGGCGGCGCGGATGCCGGCGTTGCGGGACCGGCCGAGGTGGACCTCGGACAGGTCGACGACCCGGACGCGGTCGGACCACTCCTCGAGCAGCTCCGCGGTGCCGTCGGTCGACGGACCGTTGACCACGACGACCTCGAAGTCGCCCCCGACCTGACGGGTCAGACCGTCGAGGGTGGCGGGAAGGCTGGCGGCACGGTTGTAGGTGTTGATGACGACGCTGATGCGTGGCGTGGTCATGCTCTCCCCTCGCTGTCACCGTCGGTCGCTGCCGTGTTCCAGGTGCCCGCCAGGTCGACGAAGCCGACACCGATGGGCCGGGCGCCGCGTCGCACTGCGAGCGGATGGGAGCGGTACTGGCGGTCGTAGGTATGCTGCACAAACTTGTCGTTGATGCCGATCGTGAACTCGTAGTTCCCGGGGAGCAGGGCGAGCTCGTCCATCTCGATGGCGATCCGGCCGTCGCCCTCGACGACGCCCGTCTCGATGCCGGCGAGCCGGGTGTTCGTGCCCGCCACCGGCGTGTCGTTCTCGGTGTGGATCATGTAGCCGAACACCGGGTCCTCGACCCGTCGATGCGCCCGGTAGGAGATGTTCACCGACAGCGGCTCACCGGTCGTCCCGGTCGCGACGCTCTCGCCGGACCCGTCGGTGAACCAGACGTCGAGGATCTCGATGTCCTCGCCGAACCACGCCTCGCCGGCGGTGGCGTCGTCGGAGCCCTGTCCCTCGTCGTCGGCCGCCGCCTCGGCGGCAGCGGCCACGACGGCACGCTCCTCGCGCTCGCGCTCGTTGACGCGCCGCAGGTACTCGCTCGCGACGTCACCCGCGGCGCCGGTCATCTGCAGCACGCCGTGGTCGAGCCAGGCAGCGCCGTCGCACATCGTCTCGACGGTGCCCATGCCGTGGGTGACGACCACGATCGTCACGCCGCGACGTCGCAGCTCCGCCAGGTGGTCCATGCACTTGCGCTGGAACTCCTCGTCGCCGACGGCGATGACCTCGTCGATGATGAGGATCTCGGGGTCGACGTGGATCGCGACCGAGAACCCGAGTCGCACGTACATGCCGCTGGAGTAGATCTTCACCGGCGAGTCGATGAAGTCGCCGATGCCGGCGAACTCGACGATCTCGTCGAAGACCGCGTCGATCTGCTTGCGGGACATGCCCAGGATCGTGGCGTTCATGTAGACGTTCTCGCGGCCCGTCAGGTCGGGGTGGAAGCCCGCGCCCAGCTCGAGCAGGGTCGAGATGCGCCCCTGGACCTTCACCGAGCCCTCGGTGGGGCGGTAGATCCCGGCGATGCAGCGCAGCAACGTGGACTTGCCCGAGCCGTTGTGGCCGACGAGGGCGTACATCGAGCCCTCGGGGATCTCGATCGAGACGTCCTTGAGCGCCCAGAACTGGTCGACGCCCGCGTTGCGGTCACGTCGGGTGACCAGCTCCTTGAGCGAGTGCGCCCGGTCGGTCTGCAACCGGAAGCGCTTCGAGACTCCGTCGACGAGGATCGCACTCATGGTCAGAGCTCCTCGATCACGGTGGGCGCCCAACGGCCGAAGATCACCCAGCCGCCCACCAGGCTGATGAGCGCGGCGCTGATCATCACGATCCAGTTCGTCAGCGTCGGCAGGCCGAGGGTGTAGACGCCCTGGCGCATCGCGTAGACGAACGAGGTGATCGGGTTGAGCTCGAGCAGGCGACGTGCGGTCTCGGGCACGATCTCGAGCGGGTAGACGATCGGCGTCGCGTAGAACAGCACCTGCATGCCGATGCCGACCAGGTAGAAGACGTCACGGAAGCGGATGTTCGCCACGCCCAGCACCAGGCCGATGCCGAACGCGAAGCACGACATCAACAGGTAGATCGGCACGATCACGACGACGGTCCACGACACGTTGCCGACGATCAGCATGAAGAACATGAGGATCAGCACCTCGAGCAGCGCCTGCACGAGCACGGTCAGCAGCCCCGCCACCATCGGACACTCCGGCGGGAAGTAGGTCCGGGTGAGCAGCCCGCCGGCTCCCGAGAACGAAGAGATGCCGGTGTTCACGATGCCCGAGAACAGGTTCCAGACCACGAGTCCGGCGAACAGGTAGAGCGCGAAGCTCTTCTCGCCGTTGCCCATGGGCGGCGGGTCGGCCTTGAGGAAGTAGCCGAAGACGACGGTGTAGATGCCGAGCGTCGCGGCCGGGTTGATCAGTGACCACAACCACCCGAGGATGCTCCGCTTGTACCGCGACTTGAGCTCTCGCTGGGCGAGGTTCGCGATCAGGGTCCGGTAGGACCAGACCTCTGCTGGGGTGGACAACGACGACCTCTGGACTGGCTCGGGAACCCGACGAATCTAGCCTCCCGGGGCGCGCGGCCGGTGCCGACGGCCCGCCACGTCCACAGGGCCTCGGTGTCGCCGGTCACGGCACCGGCGACAGCCCGGAGGCTCCCGTGCAACCCTCCGGGAGGGTCCGGTCGGCCTCGACCAGGACCTCGACGCCGGTCGGACGGTGCTCCAGGTCGACCCAGCCGGCCCGGCCGCGGCCGTGCAGCGCGGTGACCGCCGCGGCGAACGACGCGGCGGACCGCTCGCCGGGCCCACCGAGCACGGCGACGGTCAGATCCCCTGCCCACGTGCGGGGGCCGAGGCCCGAGAGCCGTTGCATGCCGCCGACGACGGTCACGTCGAACTCGGCGTCGGCACCCCACTCGGCGGGATAGACCGACCAGTAGTCGCCCGCCACGATGTCGACCCCGCAGCGGTCGAGGTCCTCGCCCAGGTCCTCGGTCAGCTCGACCGCGTCGGGTCGCCCGACGCGGCGTTCGATCGCCGGCACCGCGAGCGCGACGACCCCCGAGACGTGACCGACGACCGCGACGACGAGCAGGCTGCGGGTCGCCACGGCCCAGCGGAGCGGTCCGGTCGATCGCGACGAACCGACGCTGCCGAGCGTGCCCGCGGCGACCAGCACCACGAACGCGGGCCACCACGCGACCGCGTAGCGCTGGTCGACGTCGAGGGAGAACGTCGACAGCAGGGGCAGCCCGAAGCACCACACGGCGACGCCCACGAGCAGCGCGGCGCTGCGGCGCCAGGAGCGGGCGAGGACGACCAGGCCGACCAGGATCAGACCCGCCGTCACGACCGCCACGGCGACCTGGGTCGCGAGCACCCAGCCCGGCACGTCGACCCGCACCCGCCCGTCGCCCCACACCACCTGCGCGGTGACGCGTGCAGTGTTCGCCAGCCGTTCGGGATAGCCCCACTCGGGGTGCTGCACGGGGCGAGTGCGCTCGTCGAGCAGGGACACATCGTTCATGGCCACCCACGCCAGCCACGGTGTGGCGCCGACGAGCACCCCCGCACCGACGGCGACGGTGGTCCGGACACGCTGGTGGACCGTGAGCGCGAGCACCCCGACGCAGGCGACGCCTGCGACGTGCATCGGCTGCGCGTAGACCGCCAGGCCGGCGAGCACACCGGCGCTCGCCCACCTGAGCGCACTCGCGTGCTCGTCGCCGGCCGCGTGCGCCGCGACCAGCACGGCCAGCCCTGCGAGCAGCGCGCCGACCTGGTAGCCGGGGTAGACGTGGTACCAGACCTGCCATCCGATCATCGACGTGACACCGGTCAGGCCGAGCACCGCGAACAGCACCCAGCCCTTGGTCGCCCGATCGATCGGACCTCGGTGCGCGGCGAGGATCGTCCAGGTCGCCGCGGACCAGGCGACGAGCGCGCCGAGCCAGATGGTCTGGTGCAACAGGCGCATGGCGAGCATGCCGCCGCCGAGTGCCTGGATCACCGCGTACGCGGGCACCTCGAGCAGGCCCTGGTAGGCGTTGCCCGGGAAGATCACGTCGGGAGCGGAGCGGGCGAACGAGTCGGGGATCAGCGCCGCGACGACCTCGTCGCCGTTGAGCAGCAGGCCGTCGTTCACGCCGGTGTCGGTCGCCCACCACACCGAGGCGAGCGAACCGAGCGCCAGCAGCGCGGCACCGATCCAGGGGAGCCACCACCGCGTCGCCGTGGCCTCCGCGGGTCCGGAACCCTCCGGTGCGGACCCGTGCACGGCGTCGGCCTATTCGGCGGCCTCGGCGAGCGCTTCCGCGAGCGCCGGGTGCACGAACAGGCTCTCGGCGATGTCGCTCACCCGGAGCCGGTTCGTGACGGCCACGGCGATCACCGAGATCAGCTCCGCGGCGTGGCGTCCGACGATCGATCCGCCGAGCACGACACCGGTCGCGGGGTCCGAGATGATCTTCACGAAGCCTCGGTGGTCGTTGTTGATCAGCGCCTTGGCGAGGGACTGGAACGGCACCTTGGTGACCCGGATCTTGCGACCCTCGGCGAAGGCGTCCGCCTCGGCCAGGCCGACGTCCGCGATCTCGGGTTCGGTGAAGATCGCCGAGGCGGCCTTCTCGTAGTCGAGGTGACGGTGGTCGACCTTGTGCAGGCCCATCACGTGCTCGGCGATCTTGCGGCCCTGCATCGACGCGACCGACGCGAGCGGCAGCTTCCCGGACAGGTCGCCGGCGACGTAGATGTGCGCCACGTTGGTGCGCAGGTGGTGATCGAGCGACTTGACCCACGGGCCATCCATCTCGACGCCGGCCTCGGCGAGCCCGAGGCCCTCGGAGTTCGGCAGCGAGCCGATCGCGAGCAGCGCGTGCGTGCCCTCGGCCGAGCGACCGTCGTCGCAGCGGATGACCAGGTCACCGGACTCTGTCCGATCGAGGCCGATCGCACGAGCGCCCTTGAGCAGCCGCACACCGCGACGGAGGAAGTCGTCCTCGAGCACCGCGGCGACCTCTGGGTCCTTGGCCGGCAGCACCTGCTGACGCGACACGATCAGGGTGACCTGCGCGCCGAAGCTGGCGAACATGTGCACGAACTCGACACCGGTCACGCCGGAGCCGATGACGACCAGGTGATCCGGCATCGAGCGCGGCGGATAGGCGTCGCGGGTGGTCAGCACACGGTCGCCGTCGGGCTGCGCCCAGTCGGGGATGCGCGGCCGGCTGCCCGTCGACACCAGGATCGCGTCGGCCTCGAACACGAGCTCGCCGTCGTCGGTGTCGGCCGCGACGGTGTGCGCGTCGAGCAGACGTCCCGTCCCCTCGACCAACTGCACGCCCTGGCTCTCGAGCAGGCGTCGACCGTTGGTCGCCAGTCGCGTCGTGATCGCTCCGATGCGGTCTCGCAAGGCGTCCAGGTCGACCGTCGCGGTCGCGCCGCCGAGGCCCATGCCACCGGCGTCGCGGATCTGGTCGAGCGCGCCGCCGGTCGCGATCATCGCCTTGGACGGCACGCAGTCCCAGAGGTTGGC